>JBQNBK010000038.1:0-14070 GCA_052169975.1 Treponema sp. | reverse complement strand
TGACTATGATTTAGACATGCAAGTACAAAGAGAAGAAAGCTATAATGCTGGAATATTAGTTGGAATTAAAAGAGGAGAAGCAAGAGGAGAAGCAAGAGGAGAAGCAAGAGGGTTTTTGACTACTGCTTTACGCATGAAAAAAGCGAATTGTGAACTTTCTTTTATTCAAGAAATGACTGGGCTATCTAAAGAAGAAATCGAAAAGCTATAAGCCATGTATTTTAGCATTATAAATATTAAGGTATAAAATAATAATCATAGAGCAAGACATACCCTTCGCTTATATGAAGGGTATCCACTCGCCAGAGTGAGGAAGGTACACTCGCTCAAGTTTATTGGGTATAAAAGAATACACCTCTTTGTCATAAACTCTCTTTTCTTGTAATAAACAAAGAAGATTATCCTGAAAAGCTTTCTATGTGTACTCATTTATAATGCAGAATCCCTAAAATGCTATATATTATGACTTGACAAAACAATCAATTTATAGAAAAATCACCTATCATGTTTGTATACGTGCTTTTAGTAATAAAAGCATACAATTTCAAAATACTAATGTGTATTTTTTATGCAAAAAAATGATGTTATTTTAGCTTTTACAAAGATTTTTCTCCATCCAATTTTTCTATCAGGATTTGTCAGCTGGTTTTTAAGTCAAGCAATAAAAACCATTGCAGCATTGTTTTCAAGATCGATAAAAGGATATCAAGACGCTTTTTCTTTGATGTTTTGGAAAACTGGTGGAATGCCTTCAAGCCATGCCGCTTTAGTTTTTTCACTTGTGGCATGTTTAGGCTTTAACGAAGGAGTCACTTCCAATATATTTTTGTTTTCGTTGGTAGTTGCAGTAATCACAGCTAGAGATGCATTAGGGGTGAGGCGTTCTAGTGGGCTTCAAGCAAAAACTCTCAATAATTTAGGTACAAAGTTTGCAGAATTAAACCCTGAATATAAGTTTAAACCGATAAAAGAAATACAAGGGCATACGCCAAGTCAAGTAATCGTAGGTTGCATTTTAGGCACTGTAATAGGTCTTTTTTTCTCAAGCATGTTTCCCTATCCTTAAAGGGTGTTATTAAGTGAAATACATATTTGATCGTTATAGTCTATTGGATGTGCTATTTCCCTTTTTATTTATACTCTCATTGTTTTTAATGCTTTATTTGCATACTTATACTCATTCGTGTGTTTGGAAAGAATATCGTACTCTTTTTCTTCCACTAAAACATGGCAACATTACCGAAGTTATGGAAAAAGAAAACATAAAGGGTTTTATTAGTAGCCAAAGTGTAGATGAAAGATTTCAAAATATAGAAGAAGCTACATATCCTTTCACTTTACGAGAGCTATATAGCCAATGGTTTGAAAACGAACAAGAAAATCTAGCATACATATATATACCTAAAAAAAGCTATATCCCTTTTACTTTTCTTAAAACTTTGCATGATGAAGGCATACCATTTTATTTAGAAGGAGAACCTCATTTACATTATATCAACCTAATATGTATTTCATTTTTATTTATCTTTTTTTTAATATTCTCAAATAAAAAAAGCCTTTTCTTTTTTGCATCATTACCTTTTTTACTTCTTTCTTTTTTAATTTCAAGTTTTTTAATGTTTTATGCCATTGCTATTTTCTTATTATCAATTTTGCATATAATAGAAATATTTTTTGCTCCTTCGCACTTAACTAAAGAGCAAAGAAAAAACAAAATTAAAAAAAACACGCTCATTTTTATCATTCCATTATTTGCTTTAGGCTTAGTGTTTTTTGACAATTATCTTTCTTATATTTATGTTTTCCTTAGTCTTATTGCAAGCTTTTCTATAGGCTATGTAATTGAAAAATTTAATTATCTATTTGAAAAAGCAAAAGATGCTAAAAGAGCACATGAAAGGTTTAAACCTCCAGCAATACATCCAGATTTTATTGAACTAATATGGAATAAAAGCAAGGCTATTTTAATTCTCATTCTTTTTTGTCTTTCTTTTACCCCTCATATTGCTTTTCACTTATTTTATTCTAACCCATTGCCAGAAAATTACACAAACACACTTTATTTTCCAATGCCTAGCACTATAAATAAGCATCAAGACTTTAGCTTTTCTTCTTATACTGAATGCTTAGAAAACAAAGCAGGAGATGCTTTACCTGATTTGACAAATTATATTTTAGACACTTGGTTTTATAATGTGTTTCAATATCTTGATGTAAGTGAACCTATAACGTTTCCAGAAGAAGATGAACAAGTGATATTTAGAGATTTTTATAACGAAGGAAACGGAGTAATTAAAGAAAAAGAGCCATTAATTTTCACTTTTAACAATACTTTTCTAAAAAAAACATTAGATAGTATTCCAAAGAGATCTATAGAAGGAATGTTGCAAAAAGAAGATGGTTTTGTTTCAGCTTTTTATAACTTTAAGTTTTTTCCAATCACTAGGTATGATATTTTAACAATCGCTTTTTCTCTATTGTTTATATTTATCTCTTGGATTATAATATTGCTCAAGGTAAGTTATTAAGCTTAACCTTTCATTTTTTTATTTTTAAGGTGATAAATGGTATTTACTCTTGGTGCATCAAAAGAGGTTTTACAAACAAGAAACCAAACATTTAAGTTTTTTGGCAATGCTTTTTTGCCTTCAAAAGCTTTTATACCTATAGGCTATGATGAAGACACTCATATTTTAGTAAACAAATATTCAAAAGTAAGAGAAGGAGAATTGATTGCAAGAAACAATGCTGACTCCCCTTTTTCATATGTGCACTCTTCTATTCCAGGTGTTGTAACTGACTTTAAGACTTTTGAAGTGTTGCCAAACAAAATTCTTAAAGCAATAGAAGTTTCATTAGAAGGCTCTTTTGATATACTAGGAAAACCTATTCAAAATAATAGCTGGAAAGAGCTCACCCCTATAGAACTATTTGATAAAATTGAACAAAAAGGTGTTGTCAACACATCAAATCGTATAATACATTCTCTAGCATCAGACATTAAAAATATTATGGAAAAACAAAATGTTGAACTTGCAACCTCTCTTTTTGATTTTTATCCATCACAATCATTAGATATTTTTTTAAACGAAGAATACATAGCAAAAGTGGTTGAAGCAACTTTAATTGTGGCAAAGATTATAGGTAGTGAAAAAATAGTCTTTTTTCATAATGAAAAGAACACAGCTCATCTAAAAAAATATATGGAAATTGCCTTTTCAATGTCAGAAAATATTGAATTTAAAAAGGTAAAAAATATTTATCCATTACATTTGCAACTAGGCAATAGGTTTTTCTTGAATGCTAGCACTCTTTTATATGTTTATGAAGCTATTATAAATGATTATCCACTAGTTTCAGTATATTTAAGCATACAAGGCAACATTATTTCCACACCTAAAATATTACATGTGAAAGTGGGCACCTCTATCGGAAATGTAATAGAAGAATGTGGCGGAATTAAGGCAATTCCTGAAGCTTTAATTATTAATGGCTTAACACATGGTTATGCAATAACAAATCTTGACATTCCCATAACAAAAGACATGAAATCCATCCATGTAGTTTCTAAGGAAAGATTAAACTTTTATGAAGAAATGGAGTGCATAAACTGCGGGAAATGTTTTAATGTGTGCCCTTGTTTTCTCGACCCTATTTTTCTTGAACGAGCTATAAAGAAAAATGCCGTTTCTAGTGATGTTGCAGCTTCTATTCAAAAATGTGAAGGCTGTGCTTGTTGCTCTATAGTGTGTCCTTCAAGAAAGAACTTATGCAAAACTATCATTTCGTATAAAGACACGTTTTTAAAACAGTAGGTAATTATGAAAATAGCAAAACATAAAGATTTTTCTAAAATTGCTCCATTTATTTATACTAGTGTAAGTGTTAGGTCTATCCATCTAAGCTACTTACTCTTACTTTTGCCACAAGTGCTTCTTTTATTTTTATACCATGATATTTATGCAGTGTTAAATATTTTTGCCAGCACCACTGCCACTTTAACATGCCAAAGCATTGTATATGCTATAGAAAAAACTACTTTTAAGATTCCTTTTGAAGCCTTTTTGCAAGGTCTTTTAATTGGTCTTTTTATGCCAACAAATATAGGTTTTGTTTTTGTATTTATCCTTTCTTTTTTAGGCTTTGCATTAACAAAAGTGATTTTTGGAAAATCGGGTAATTGGGTTCATTCAATAATGATTGTTTTAATCATTGCTTATATCTCTTGCCCAGAGCTTTTTTTCTTTAATGCTAGCAATTTAGAAAACATAGAAAACCCCTTACCCGCTCTTTCATTTGACTCATATCTAACTTCATTTTTAAACTCTTATATTCTAAATGAATTGGGAATTACATTGCCTGAAGGATATCTTTCGCTTTTTTGGAATTCTTCGTGTTTAATCCCTGCATGTAGATATAATTTACTTACAGTTCTTTCTTCTATAATATTATTATCTTTAAAAGTTAGAGATTACACTATTTCTGTTTTATTCATAATATTATACGAAGTTTTTGTTTACTGTTTTTCTGCTATTTTTTTTCAAGGAGATGTTTTGTCATCTCTTATGACAGGCGGGCTTTTATTTATAGTGTTTTTTGCATTAGCAGAACCTAATGCATTTCCTAAAACATTGGTTTTTAAGATAATTTCTAGTTTATTTTTAGCAATAGTTTCTTTTTTGCTATCAGGCGGAAAGGCAACTTTTATCACAGTTGCTTTTGCAACACTTTTATTAAATATATTGACCCCATATATTGAAAAACTAGAAAAAATGCTACATATAAAAAAGGCTATTAAAAGAACAGCTACAACCTAATTTTATTTCTTTTTGTTTAATTAAATAAACTATTATTTTCTCTTTACATCCACAAAGGGCTTTTATAGTCAAAGAGAAAGCATCTTTGTCTTTTAATAATAAATTAAAGGTTATTAAAACATCCTCTTAAAAACAGAATAAGTACACTGCTGGTGTTTTTTGATTGTGTTCCATATATAGGTCAATGCTATTTAAGATTTTTAAAGTTTTGCAAAAAGAAAACTAATAAAATTTAACGGTTATTTTGTTTTTCAAAAGTTTTTGCATTATCATTAAAATAGTTCGAGTTTAGTTCAAACATTGTAATCATGATTTATTAAAAAAATCTCAATAATGATACTAACAATAGCCTATGCTATTGATTATTAAATATTATAGGGGGTTTCAAAATATGAAACAAATTGCAAAAAGGTTTGGAGGTGCTTTATTAATAGCTGCCTCCTTATTTATGTTTGTTTGCCATGATTTCTTGTGGGCAAGCACATGGTAAGAATAATGGTAAAACACCTGATAATGGTGGTAAAAAACCAGATAATAATGGGGGCAACTCTAACAATGCAGGGTTCGTTTTGGAGTCGCTAAAACTTCTAAAAGAGGATGTAGATATCACAAAAACTCCATACGAAGGTTGGGTGAAAAATAGTGTTACAACTATTGCACCAAGTGATTTTACAGCAATGTTTAAAGTTGGCACCAAAACAACAGCAGAAGAAATTAAGATTTCAAAAGTTGAATTACCAGCTGGGAAAAAAGAATTAGCTGTGGGTGTGAATGAGATTACTATAAAGATTGATGCCAAAGCTGGAAGCTACAAAGCTTGGGAGAAAAAAGTTAAGGTAACCAGAGCAGGGGATCCAGCTAACGATCCAGTGCCAGAGTTGAAGTCTCTAAGAGTTTGCACAACCATAGTAACAGATCTTACAAAAAAGCCATTTGAAGTTAAAACAAACTATGTATTTGACACTCTTGAAGCAGATAATTTTGTAGCAAAGTTTAAAATTGGTAATGACGCAACCATAAGAGAACTTCCTGTTGTGATGGTAGGCAGTCAAAAGAAAATAAACTTAACAATAGATCAAGCTACTGAGGTTACTATAAAGGTTGAAGCCAAAGAAGGACGTTATAAAGAATGGACTGGAAAAGTTAAAGTAACCAGACAAAAAGAAGATGCACCATCAACTACTGGGAATATATTAGATTGGAATACAAATACGTTTGCAGGAACACTTACGGTAGAATATGCAGTGTATGACGACGAAAAGAAGGTTGCAAACCTCTTTCCAATTTTCCACAAGTCCCACTCTCAAGGTGCAGCCAAAGCCACTAGAGTTCTTAAAGATAAGTTTGTATACATCAAGCTTGAGCTTATTAAAGGTCATACATTAAAGAAGCTTGAAGTAGAGAAAGTGGATGATTCCCATAAGAAGGTAGCACTAGAAAAAAACGATGCTAATGGTTTCCCAAAAGACATGAAAGATAAGGGATATCAAGTGAGATTCAAAATGCCAGACTATGAAGTTGTTATCAAGCCTCAGACTAGTGATAACGTAGCAGGGGGGAAGGTATACCTTAACTACGATGCATTTAATGACGGTGGGATTAATGCAGCACATGCAACCAAGGCAGAACCTGGATTGCCACAACCAGTTTTCCACGATAATACGAAAGTGCCAAAAGGTAACTTTGTGTATCTCAAATATAGCCCTTTAGCCACAAACAAGGAACTTGATAGATTTGAAGTATATAAAAAGGGTGTGCATGGCACTAAAGTAAACTTAAAACTTGCTAAAGATGGCATGCACGAAAGTCCTAAGCAGACTGGATATCAAGCCTACTTTGAAATGCCAGATTATGATGTTGAGGTGAAGCTGTATGCTAAGAAAAGGAACTAAGTAATAAATGAGCTAAAAATGAAGCAAGGCTAATCATTCATAGTGTAATGATTAGCTTACAAGGTTTTTGTAGCTCAAAGAGGTGGCTTACACATGTTTATAAACGCTGGTCAAAAGCCTTTTTTTTGGCTAGCGTTTTTTTGCTTATTTTGATAAAACTATGCTTGACATTATTTTTATTATTTTATATACTCCATAAACCTACGAAGTATGTCTCCTTCGTCTAGTGGTTAGGACATCGGGTTTTCATCCCGACAACAGGGGTTCAATTCCCCTAGGAGATGTTTAATTACAACATAAAAAAAAGCAACTTAAGCATAAGCTCAAGTTGCTTTTTTTATATCTATTCAATCTTTTTGTATATTTCTTTTAATATCTCTTCTTTTAGAGCTTCACCTTCACGAAGCATATTATTGCAAACATCTCTTTTTTCTTTGCAAATAGCTTCATCATCTATACCACCAAGATTGATTTTTACATTTAATATAGCACCTTCCAATGCAGAGCGAGCACAAAGAGAGGCAACACCAACATCTGATGCAGCATTTTTGTTTCCATGCTTTGCAATAAGTGGTAAAATCTTTAATATTTCTAAAGAAGTTTCAGCAGTTTTTAGAGGAACTTTCATAGCAACAATAATAGCATCAGACATAGCTTTCTTACGTTTAGCTTTTTGTTCATCTGTTTCTTTTGGCAATTTTAATGCTTCCATATAGTCATTAAAAGCATCAGTATCTTCATCTATCAACCTAACCAAGGTGTTTTGATGATTTTCTAATGTTTTTAAATCTTCAAGTAAATGAGTTTTGATGCTTTCATCAAGCTCGTTAAAACTCTTTTTTCCTGAAGTGAGCCTAATAACCATTTGCCCCAAACTTGAAGAAAGTGCCCCCAATAATGCAGAAACAGAGCCCCCACCGGGTGCTGGTGAAGAGCTTGCAGTTTCTTCAATGAAACCATGAACTAACATGTCAACTAATTTCATAATATTCCTCCTAATTATTTGCTTTTCTTAATTTAAGAATTAAGCAATGAATGCCTTTATGATAAACTAATTTTAATGAGAATAAAAGTACCTTAGTATATGCTTATACTTATCTTAAATTTATGTAAAAAAACACCAGAATTGCACTTTATAAATTCCACTTATTTTTAAGAATACATTATAGACATAGTAATTAAACATAGTATATAATGTAAGCATTATATGAAACGAGTTTTATTAGTTGACATGGATTTTATCTTGTCGGAATACATCTCAAAGAAGATGCATAATATGGGTATCATGGTTCAAAAAGCTAGTGGTACGGAACAAGTTTTGTCTTATATGGAGAGAGTCAAACCTGACTGCATTATAGTGGATTACTCTCTTGATAGGGATGAAATACTAAGCATGTTTGAACAAAAATGGGCAAATGCTAGTATTAGGTCTATTCCTGCATTAGTTATAGCAGAATCATTACAAAAAAACGATTCAGGTCTTTTTACAAGTTATGGAGTGAAAAACATTGTAATGAAGCCTGTACGTGCTGATGAACTTTTGCAAAAAATAGGTGGACTTATCAAAGTGCAATTCACCTTTGATATTACACAATCATTAGTAGAATGCAGTGTTAATGAAGGCATTATATTTGTTGAAATTGCATATGGTCTTAATAGGGATAGAATAGAACTTGCACAATATAGAATGCAAGAATTAATAAAACTTTATAATCTTACAGCTGTCAAAGTTCTTATAATGATGAGTAATCTCACTATTTCCTTTTTGGATACAGCCAATCTTGAATATTTAATTGACAATATCTTAGCAATTCCTAACTCTTCAAAAGAAGGAATAAAGGTTTTAACTGCTAGTGATTTTGTAAAAGACTTTTTAGATAATCATCCTAAATATAAGGGAATTGAAAGTGCACCTACCCTTCAAGAATTGCTAGACACTCTTTCTTCAGACAAGATTAACGGAATTGATATGATTTCGTTAGACAAGCCTGATAAACAACAAAAAGCATCTTCCATTTCAACAAAATTAAATTTTGATAAACTTGAAAATACTAACATTGCTGTAGTTGATGATGATATTGTTGTAAGAGACACAATGACTGGTATTTTTAAAACAGTAAAAGCTAAGGTAAAAACCTATGAAGATGCAGAAACTTTTCTTAAAGATTTTAAAAATGAAAAGTTTAATTTAATTTTCTTAGATGTTGTATTACCCGGTATGACAGGTCTTAAGTGCCTTGAAAGATTACGTCTTATGGACTGCCCTATTCCAGTAGTTATATTATCTTCTGTTAATGGAAGAGACAACATAATAAAGGCATTTGAAAGAGGTGCCAAACAATACCTTGTAAAGCCAATTAAATCTGATTTGATTATTGCTAAAACTATGGAGATTCTTGGTGGACTTCTCTAGCGACGGTGCTTCGTGGCATCTAAGCAATGCTCTTTCATCTTCTTTTTTAGATTTCTTTATATTAAACTCTAAATTAAAGCCCGTATGTTGCACGCATGGGGCTTTGCTTTACTTACCATCTTTTATTAAGTTTCAAGAAGATAGTAAGCAAAACATGGTTGCATCTTCAGAAGTTGAAAAAGAAGCTACATTTATTTCATACTTAAAAACACACTTTAATAAAAATAACTTTGATCTAATAGAAGAAAAGTTAATGTTTAGAAGTGATAAATCATTTTCAATAAAAATAACTCAAGAAGCAAATAACAATACGCTTAATTTAGTCTTTTCAAAAATTAAAGATGGAAACATCTTAGGTGTTATAAATATTGAAAAAGAAAAAAAGAGCTTAAGAGAAAAGATATTAAACTTAAAGAAAAAAGAAATAGATGCAAATTTATTTGTGGCAAACACAAGCCATGAAATTAGAACACCAATTCAAACAATCTTAACAGTTATGGATCTTCTTAACGACACAAAGCTTGACGCGGAACAAGCAGAATATACAAGACAGATTCGCTTTGGTGCTTCTGCAATTTTAGCATTAGTAAATGATATTTTAGACTTTTCAAAACTAGAATTAGGAAAGATGGTATTTGAAGCTACTCCATTTAGTTTGATAGATGTAGTTGAAAACACTATTGATTTAATTTCGATGGAAGCACATAAAAAAGGTTTAGAAGTTATTGTAGATGTTGACACAACTCTTCCCGAATTCATTATTGGTGATGCAAATAGGCTAAGGCAAGTTATCTTAAACCTTGTAAAAAACGCTGTGAAATTTACTAGTGAAGGCTCTGTTTCTTGTATTGTTTCTCTTTCTGCATTCCAAAGAGAAGATAAAGTTTCAAACACAAATAAACCTGCCATACTTTTTGAAATAAAAGACACAGGAATTGGTATTAGCCACGAAAAAAGAGATAAGCTATTTAGCTATTTTTATCAAGCTGAGGCAAGCACTGCAAGAAAATATGGGGGCACCGGTTTAGGCTTAGCAATTTGCAAAAACATTGTGGAAAGAATGGGTAGCAAAATAGGAACTAAAGACAACTATCCTTCAGGCTCTGTCTTTTACTTTAAGCTTCCAATAGTTCAAGCTAAAATTCCTTCTTCTTATGAAAATATCTTACTTAATCTTGAAACCAAATTCTTACTTGTTGATGATAATCCTGAATCTTTAAGAGTGCTTAAAGACATGTTGACAAGTTTTGGTTTTAAGAAAATAACTTTAGCAGAAAGTGGGGATGAAGCTCTAACAATTATAAAAGAATCATATAAAAAAGGATTTTCTTTTGACATAGCTTTTATCGACATGGTTATGCCAAAAATGGATGGCTGGAGATTTGTCGCAGAAATTGAAAGTTTTCCAGAAGTGATTAATACTAGCTTATATCTTATGATACCTGAAGGAACCTTAACTGGAGATGCAAAAATGAAGCTTCTTAAATGGTTTCAAGGTTATGTATATAAGCCAATAAAACGACGTGTAATTTTTAATTTATTAAATGATATATATAGAAGAAAAGTTAAGAAAAATGCTGCAACTGAAGATATTGTTGAGCTTGAAACAATAAAATCTGATGCTAAAGATGTGCCTATTACACAAAAAGAAATAGCTTCTAAGCCAAAACAAATTCCTAGCACACAACAAAAGAAAATATTAATTGTAGATGACCATCCTGTAAATAAGCAGCTTTTAAAAATTATTTTAGAAAAATTAGGTCATAGTGTGGATACAGCAGAAGATGGGCTTGAAGCAATAAAAAAAGAGGAAGAAGGCAAGTTTGACCTTATCTTTATGGATGTGCAAATGCCTATTTTAGATGGATATGAAGCCACAAAAAGGCTTCGCTCAAATGGTGTTAAAATACCAATTATTGCATGCACAGCAGGTTCACAAGAAAATGAAAAAGAGGTTGCCCTTTCTTTTGGAATGAATGATATTCTTTCAAAACCGTTTACAAGAGAAGAATTAGAAAAAGTTCTAAATAAATATCTAAAAAATTAAAACTTTCAATCTTTCCAAAAATTTACACATAATTTTTCAAAACAAAATCATAAGTTTCTTAAAACATGTTTTCAAAAAGCCCCACCTCTTAGGTTATGACCAAATTTAGCCGATATAGCATAGAGCTTTTGGCTTTAATGCCAGTATAGAAAAATAAAGCTATATCTAGTAAAATTAAAACAATGTTAAATACTTGGGTTTTAGGTCTTATATTTAAACATTGTTTACTTAAACATAGTTTTTAATATGCGAATTTTATCAAAACAGTTTTTTATTATATTTTTCTCTATTTTAATCTCAAATCCATGTTTTCTTTCTGCTTATTCTGCTATTAGTAAAGCTTTTAATATTTTCACAGATTTACATGAAGGTGAAATGGGATTTCGCTCTTTATTAATACATCCAGGTGGCAGAATAGCTGCATTAAATGGAGCTTTCACAGCATTAGCAAATGATATCACATTTTTTGAAACTAACCCTGCAGGAAGTGCAACATTAAACCAAACAGAATTAGCTTTTTTTCATAATGCGTGGATTGCAGATTCTCACCTTGACACCCTTTCTTATTCAATGCGAACAGGTAATCTTGGTTATGGAGCCTCTCTACGATGTTTTTATATACCTTTCACTGAATATGGCTCTTACGGTGAAAAGCTATCTTCAGGTTATTATTCAGAAACTTTTACAAGTTTTAATGTAGCATATAATTTTTTTAATGGGTACAAATTTAAAGGCTTAAGTATAGGCTCTAGCCTCAAATTTGGAATTATGTCCTTTCCACCTTTTCAAGGACAAATTAATGAAAACGAAAAAACAAATTCAAAAATACGAAGACAAAATGCATTAGGGCAAATGTCATTTGCAGTATTATTAGATTTTGGTATTCAATTTAGAGGAAACTTTCTCAAAAACTTTGATTCAAAAGAGCCTAATATATTTTTTGGGCTTGCAATAAAGAATCTAGGGCCACCCATCAAAGGCGATATTGCTCCTGCAAGTGTTTCTGCTGGCTTTGCATACCAGCCTGTTAAGCTATTTACCCTATCTCTCGATTTTTCTTATCCTATAAACATATTAAACATAAAGCATTCAGGAAAACCATTTGCATCTTTAGGTTTTATGTTTAACATTACAAAATATTTTAATCTTTTAACTGGCTTTGGTATACGTGGAGGAAACCCTCGCTTTACACTTGGCGGAGAAGTAAATCTTTCTACTATTCAAATAAATGCCAATTACACTTTAGACTTAACTTCACAAACAACTGCATTAAACCATGTGATAGTTGGAATTAAAATCTTTTTAGGCGATAGAGGAAGAGGTGAAGTAGAAAATAAACTTGAAGCAATGTATATAGAAGGTTTACACTTATACAAAGAAAAGAAATACCAAGAAGCTATAAAGATTTGGGAAGAAATCTTAAAGATTAATCGCTATTTTGAACCTGCAAAAGTTGGCATTAAAAGTGCTAAAAACATGCACACCTTACAAACAGAGCTATTAAAACTTGAACAATTTGAATGGTAAAAAACTCAAAAGCTATGCCATATAAAAGACTAATCTTTATTTTGCTTTTTGCATTCATCTATCACTTTACTCTTATATCACAAATAGAAGAAATTACAGAAGAAGTTATAGAAGAAAGTGAAGTAGCAAAAGACGAAACAGAAAAGCCAGAAACAGAAGAAACACCTTTAATCAACAAAGACCTAACATTAGCAAAAGAAGACACATATGTATTACCTGGTAATAATGGTGGTTTTCATCTATATATAAGAGCAAAAAAAGACATTAAGTCTGTTCTTCTTACAGAAACTACACAAGATCCAAAATTAAAGCTTCATAATTATGCTTATAGAGACCCTAATTTTAATGATATAAATGGATATGAAAAACGTATTTTAAACGGAGAAGAATTGGATATTTCCAAAGGTCTTTATAGCTTAATAGATTCAACTATAGAAGAAAACACTCCAATAGGAAAAGCTTTTCATATTTGGATTCCTCGCATTATAGTTTATGGTTATAGCTGGACAAGAAATGGAGAACTTGAAGTTGTAGATGGAACTTTCATAAACATAAGAGCTTTTGAACTCCCCTATGGGGACTATCAAGCTTCCTTTAAAGATAATCCTTTTGTGCTAAAGATAGATGACATAATGTTAAACTATATTCATGAAGCAGTTACTTCGTTTAAAGACATAACAGGCAAAAGTGGCGGTCAACTTTTGTATGCACAATCTGCACTTGATGTAATTCCAATAATGAAAAGGCTTCTTATAACAGAAACACTTAAAGAAAAAGAATTAGACTTAATGTTTGTTCTTGATTGCACAGAAAGCATGAACTCTTACATACAACAAGCAAAAGATGACATGTTAGGGCTTCTTGAAAACATGAAAAAACAATTTTCTTCTTTACGTATAGGGCTCATTTTATATAAAGACTATTATGATGATTATGTGGTTAAAGAAGCTTGTGTATTCACTAAAGATCCAAACATTTTCTTAAATACATTAAAGAATGTAGAGGTTTCAGGAGGCGGCGACATTCCCGAAGCTGTGTATGAAGGTCTATACTTAGGTCTAAGAGAAGGCTGGAGACTAAATGATAAAAAAGTGCTAAAAAAAATCATTCTTATAGGGGATGCTCCTCCACACACAAAACCAAGAGGCAGAGTAAAAAAATCAGATGTAGAAAACATGGCTAATAAAAAGGGAATAGAAATAAACACTATTCTTCTTACCTCAATGCCTCATTAGCTTAATGTCAAAAGCATATAAAAAATCTTTTAAATAAATGTAATCAATATATTTAAGTTTTTTGCCTATCAACCGATAAATAAGCATCGGCACTTCGGTCTCCCTCCCACCCACCGGGGTGCTGGTACCTGATAAGGTG
>JBQNBK010000037.1:0-14215 GCA_052169975.1 Treponema sp. | reverse complement strand
AAAAATCGGCTTAATTTACTCGCCAATTGCACTGTCCTTTTCTTGACTTTTCCAGCCCGTTAACGTACGTTCTCGCATAGTGAAAACGAGCGTTAACGATAGGCGAAAACGTACGTTCACGAGGCCAGATATATTGTACTTTTACCCAGTACATTAGCTAATGTCTAGCCATAACATTAACTAATGTACAATCGTAACACTAGCTAATGTACAAGTATAACATTAGCTAATGTACGATCTTGATATTCTAAACTTAGGTTTTGGTTGGTAAGAAAAAGCTCAATAATGTTATTGAAAAAAGAGAGTAATATAAAAAGATATAAAAAAGGCTTAATTCTCATATGCTTATGCTAGGCTGTTTTTTCTTAATTATAACAACACATTTTAATTTTTGAATAGCTATTTATTTAATTTTTCTTAGAAAAATTATTTTTCATAAAATATCCCCTAGAATTAACGTGGATTTATATGTATACTCAATTGTCATATCAAAATCAAAGAGGTAGTTGCTATGGCAGTATTTTGTGAAGGTGTTTCGCACACATTTAGTGAATATCTACTAATTCCACGGCTTTCAACAGCAAAGCATATTCCGTCAGATGTTTCTCTAATCTCCCCATTAACACGCTTTAATGTTGGAAAAGAACCAAAAATAAAATTAAACATTCCTATTGTTTCTTCTATAATGCAATCAGTTTCAAATGACAGCATGGCTATTGCCCTTGCAAGGGAAGGTGGCTTGTCATTTATCTATTGTTCTCAAAGCATAGAAGATGAATGCAAGATGGTAAGCAATGTCAAAAATTATAAGGCAGGCTTTGTCAAAAGCGATTCTAACATAGCTCCAGAAAAAACATTAAAAGATGTTTTGGAAATGACAAAAAGAACAGGGCACACAACCATTGCAGTAACAGAAGGTGGGGCTCCTCACTCGCGTCTTTTAGGTGTGGTTACAAGCCGAGATTATAGGAAGGGTAGAACAAAATTAGATGAAAAAGTAAGCGATTTTATGACTCCCATCTCTGCCTTGCACTATGCAAAAGAAGGTATTGATTTATCCGAAGCAAATGACTTAATCTGGAAGTATAAACTTAATTCTTTACCAATAATAGATGAAAAAGGTTGCCTTTCGTCATTTGTTTTTAGAAAGGATTATGAAAGTAATAAAGAAAACCCATTAGAGCTTTTAGATAAAGGAAAAAGTTACTTGGTAGGGGCTGGGGTGAATACAAGGGACTATAAGGAGCGTATTCCTGCCTTAATTGAAGCAGGTGTTGATGTTCTTTGTATAGATTCTTCTGATGGTTTTAGCACATGGCAATCAGATGTTATCGAGTTTGTAAAAAAGAATTATGGTGATAAGGTTCCTATAGGGGCGGGAAATGTAGTTGATGAAGATGGTTTTAATTTCTTAGCTGATGCTGGAGCCGATTTTATTAAAGTTGGCATTGGTGGGGGCTCAATCTGCATAACTAGAGAAACCAAAGGAATTGGGCGAGGGCAAGCTACTAGTGTTATTGAAGTTTCAAAAGCAAGGGATGCTTATGCAAAGAAAACTGGAGTTTACGTTCCTATATGTTCTGATGGTGGTATTGTTTACGACTATCATATAATATTAGCCTTAGCTATGGGTGCAGATTTTTGCATGCTTGGGCGTTATTTTGCTCGCTTTGATGAAAGCCCAACAAACAAAGTGCGTATAAATGGAAACTTTATGAAAGAATACTGGGGTGAAGGTTCTGCAAGGGCTAGAAACTGGCAACGCTATGATTCAGGTGGAAAGGCTGCTTTAAGCTTTGAAGAAGGTGTAGATTCTTATGTTCCGTATGCAGGAAAGCTTTCAGAAAACCTAAAAGTAACATTGAGTAAGATATCTTCTACTATGTGTAATTGTGGTTCTCTTAACTTAGAAGAGTTTAAGCAAAATGCAAAACTTACGCTTGTTTCTCAAGCTTCTATTAAAGAAGGAGCTGCTCACGATGTTATCTTAAAAGATGTGAGTTCTTCTTCAATTTTATATTAATATTATTTGATAACTATGAAAAAATTGCCTGCCATATCACAACATAATATGGGCATTGCAAAGAATTTATGGCATCTTTCATATCCTACAATGACTTCTTATGCTTTGCAAAGCTTTTATGATATTGTGGATATTGCATGGGTAACACGTATTTCTAGCAATGCTCTTTCGGGTGTTACACTTTTTACAACAATATATTCACTTTTTACAGTTTTGAATGAAGTTGCAGGAAGTAGCTCTGTTTCTATGATTTCGCAAAGTTATGGAAGGGGAGTTAAAGAATACACAAAAAGAATATGTGAGCAAACAATTAGCTTTAAAGTGGTGTTGGCAATTTTTTCTGCCACTTTAATGTTGATTTTCCTATCTCCACTGCTTCGTTTTTATTCTTCAGAAGAAGCTGTTTACAACGCTGCATTTGAGTATGGCTTAATTAGGATATTTTTTACTCCTATTATGTTTTCTTCTTATTCTGTCAATACTATTTTTAGGTGCACTGGAGATTCTAAAACTCCTATGACCATTATGTTTATTGCAAGTATAACAAACATAGTGCTAGACCCTATCTTAATGTTTGACACAGTGCCATACATTAATATTCCGGGTTTTGGTTTAGGTGTTTTTGGAGCAGCACTTGCCACAGTTATTGCAACTTCTTTAAGTTTTACTTATGGTTTTATCATATTAATTTCAGGCAGAAGGGAGATTCAAATTAGCTTTAAGGGGCTTTTTTCTCTTGATAAAAACATTGACTTATCTTTACTTAAAATAGGGCTTCCTTCGGGAATAAATCTTTTTGTTAGGCAGCTTTCTAATGCAACAATTATGAAGTTTGTTTCTGTGTATGGGGCTGTTCCAATTGCAATAGCAGGAATTGGGGCTAAGATGAACCAACTTGCAAACATGCCTATCTTTGGTTTTACTATGGGGGGCTCTGCTCTTGTAGGGCATGCATTGGGAAGGAATTCGGTTAAAGATGCAAAGATAACAACTCTTTTTGCTTGCTTGATGGCTAGTGTTGTGGTAGGTATTTTTATTATTTTAGTTTGCACTTTCCCTGAAGCCTTTATGAGCTTTTTTCTTACAAAACCAGAAGAAATAACTTTAAGTATTCCTATGGTTTATTTTATGTCTACCTCTCTTTTGCCATTAACACTTGCTTCTGGTCTTTCTGTTTCTTTTTCGGGGGCAGGAGACAATAAACCTAAATTATATTCTAGTTTTATTTCTAGGTGGATTGTACAAATTCCTTTTTTGTATATCGTGGTGAAATGCCTATTTCTTCCATTATATTTTGTTTGGTCTTCTTATGTATTAGTTGAAATTGTGGAACTTTTAGTTGTAGTTTTTTGTTATATTAAAAGGCCTTGGTGGGAAAAAAGAGTTTGAGGTGTTTCATGAAAGATTTGACTGAAGGAAACGAAGCTAAAGTATTAATTTTATTTTCACTTCCTATGTTGCTAGGGAATCTTTTGCAACAATTATATAATGTAGTGGACACAATTATAGTGGGAAAATATGTAAGCGAAAAAGCACTTTCTGCTGTTGGGCAGGCTTTTCCTATTGTAGTGGTGTTTTTAAGTTTGATTATGGGCTTTTCTCTAGCTTCAAATATTCTTATTGCACAATTTTTAGGTGCAAAAAAGCTTGAAAGTGTGAAAAAAACAGTGCATACAACTATACATACAATCTTTTGGTTTGGTATTTTTATGTCTATAATGGGCTTTTTTCTAACACCCTATATATTGCATATAATGAGAGTGCCAAGCGATGTTATGGAAATTGCAGAACGCTATGTAAGAATAACATTTGCAGGAGTTATTTTTCTCTTCTTATATAATGGCTTTACTGCAATGTTACGAGGCTTAGGAGATTCAAAGAGTCCTTTGTATGTTTTAGTGGTTTCAACTGTGTTAAACATAATTTTAGACTTACTTTTTGTGATTGTTTTTAACATGGGAGTTGATGGGGCTGCTTATGCTACAGTTATTTCACAAGCTGTTTCTGCTGTGCTTCTTATATTAATTGCTTGTAAGGAACATGAGATTTTACGCTTTAGTATCTTTCACTTACAATTTGACAAAGATATTTTTATTAAATCTTTAAGGTTAGGCTTACCTTCAGGCCTTCAACAATCGTTGGTTGGTGCAGGTTTTATGACCCTTACTTCTTTAGTGAATAACTTTGGTTCTATTCCATCAGCTTCTTTTACTGCTGCTAGTAAACTTGACGCTTTTGCAACAATGCCTTCTTTTAATATTGGCTTGGCTTTAGCTTCTTTTGTTGGGCAAAATTTGGGAGCAGTCAGGATGGATAGGGTGAAAAGAGGCTTATATTCAGCATTAGCTATTGGTGTTGCCATCACCGCTGTGTTTACCCTTTTAGTTATGCTTTTTTCAAAATATGTGATGATGCTTTTTCTTTCATCTGAAGTTTATATTGCAGGTGGAATGCTATATATCTATCTCGTTGCTCCTTCATATATAATACAAGCTGTTATGTTTATTATTAATGGAGTGATTCGTGGGGCAGGGGACACTTTTTTTGCCATGATTGCTACACTTCTTACTATGTGGGTATTTAGAATTCCAATTGCAGTTTTCTTATCTTCTTTTTTAGGAGTAAAAGGGGTTTATCTTTCTATTGGAATAGGTTTTTCGATAGGGGCTACAATTTCATTTATCTATTATCTTTCAAATGGTTGGGCAAGAAAAGCAAAGAAGCTATTGGGATAGGTTCTTGAATAATGTTGTTATGACTAATGATGAGCTTGAATTTGCAATTTTTTGCATAGAAAATATAGCAATACATTTAAATAAAAATGGAAGTGAAGTGTATAAGGCTTTTACTGAAGGCTCATCATTACTTTATGATTACATTATATCAAATTATGGAGTGCTACACACACAAGGCAAAGATTACATTATTGAAGATATTTTGAATGTTGCAAAAGAGTTGGGCGTTAAGATATGATCTTATTTCATGCTTCAAATATTGAAATTAGTAAGCCTGATGTTACGCATTCAAGAAACAAAGTTGATTTTGGTATTGGTTTTTATACAACACCATATTATGAAATGGCTAAAAACTGGTGTGAAAGGTTTAAGATGCAAAACAAAGATGGCATTGTTTCAAAATATCAACTTAATACTTCTATATATAAAGAATATGCTATTTTACGTTTTGAAAGCTATAGCGAATACTGGGTTGATTTTATTGTTGCTTGCCGAAATGGTAAAAAAGTTGATGAATATGATGTGATTGAAGGTGGAGTAGCTAACGATAGGGTGTTTAATACAATTGAGCTTTTTCTTTCTAATTTAATAGATAAAACTGAAGTGATAAAACGCCTGAAATATGAAAAACCCAATTGGCAAATATGTTTTAAAAAGCAAAACGTAATAGATAAATATTTAAACTTTATTGGCAGCGAAAAATTATGATGGCTCATCCTATTCTTTTGCAAAAAAAATATACTCGTATTGTGATTTTATATGCAGAAAAAAAGCATATTAGCTTAGAAGAATCGCTTAAAGTGTTTTATAATTCTACTACATATCAATTGATGAGAGTGGGGGCATCTGATATGCACTGCATGAGTGATGGATATCTTGTGGAAGAGATTGAAATGGAAGAAAAAGAGTAGATTTTTATGCTAAAGATATTTCTACTAGTATTTTATTGTCAATTTCTATTATACTTTCATTATGAAAAAGAAAAATAAGAAGTTTTTTTCGCTTAATGTTTGTTTTTGGCTAGCCTTTGTTTTGGTTATGTCATTTCTTTTTTTTATTAATCGTGCCATTATAGCTAAGGCTGTTACAAAAATAAAAGATAGTCCATCCTTTTCAAAACCTGAAATTATAAAAAATGATATTAAAGAAACAATTGAAGGTTCTAATGAAGTGCCTCCTTTAGAAAAAAAGGATAAAGT
Source organism: Treponema sp. (assembly GCA_052169975.1). Classification (GTDB taxonomy): domain Bacteria; phylum Spirochaetota; class Spirochaetia; order Treponematales; family Treponemataceae; genus Treponema_B. Next base: position 8,258 of record JBQNBK010000037.1, on the reverse strand, counting down.
CTTAAAAGAAGATAATGAGAAAATTGAAGATGTTTCTATGAATGATGAGATGGAAGAAAATATCAATGAAAATGAAAGAATAGAAAGCACAACTCAACAAGATATTCAAGAAGATAAGAAAGTACAGCATAAAAACGAAATGCGAAATATAGATGTATATTTTGCTTCTGTAAGTGATAGTGGGATAGTAACAAGAGAAAAATGTGTTAGAGAGGTGGAACGCTCTCTTTCTCCTATGGTGGATAGCATAAAGGTTTTATTGCAAGGACCTACAACAGAAGAAGCAAAACATGGTATTCGCTCTTTTATTCCAGCTGACACAAAGCTACTTTCTGCAAGCATAAAAGATGAAATGGCTTTTATTAATTTAAGTGAAGATTTTCAATTTAATAGATATGGAGTGGAAGGTTATAACATTCAATTGCAACAAATAGTATTTACTGTTTGTTCGTTTCCAACAGTTAAGTCTGTTCAGTTTTTAATTGATGGGCAAAAAAGAGACTTTATTGGCTCTGAAGGTGTTTGGATTGGAAGCCCCTTAAACGTTAATTCTTTTTAAGAGATGAAAAATGGCAAATGCATATTCTGAAAGTGATTATTGGACAAAGAAAGCTTTTAAAGAAGGTTATCCTGCTCGTTCAGTGTATAAACTTGAAGAAATAAACAAAAAGTTTTCAATTTTTAGTTCATCGGCTCATATATTGGATTTAGGGGCTGCACCGGGTAGTTGGACAAGCTTTTTACTCAAGAATTTAGGCAAAAGTTCTAGTATTGTTTCTGTTGACTTAAAGCCTCTTGATGATAAAGTAAAAGATGGTAGGTTGACGTTTATTCAAGGGGATATGACAGATAAGAAAATTATAGCAATGATAGGTGAAAAAATGCCTTTTGATGCTGTTGTATGCGATGTGGCACCTTACACAACTGGGCATAAGGCTTTGGATGTGGCAAGGCAAAATGAGTTGGCTTTTATTGCTATGGATTATGCAAAAAAAATGTTAAAAAACGGTGGAGCTTTTGTTACAAAGATATTTCAAGGGCAAGAAATGAATCTTTTAATGAAAGAGCTTAAAAATGATTTTGAAATGGTTCGCTCTTTTAAGCCCATTGCTTGTAGAAAAAATAGCATAGAAACATACATAATTGGAAAGAATTTTAAGGCAAAATAAAAAGGATTAGCCTTCAATAATGACCATTGCTACTGCATTTTCTTTTTCATGGGAAAGAGAAAGATGAAGGCATTTTCCGCCTTTGTTTTTAAAATATTTTTCTGCTTTATTTTCTAATTTTAATGTAGGCACTCCATTAATAAAACAAACTGATATGTCTTTTAATTTCATGCCACTAAGACCTAGTCCTATAGCCTTGCCATATGCTTCTTTTGCTGCAAAATGGCTTGCAAAAGAAAGATGAGCTAAATTCCCCTTGCTTTGTATATAGTCCAATTCTTCTTTTGCAAAAAACCGCATTGCAAGCTTTGTATTTTTCTCCCATTTTATAAAACGAGATGTTTTAATTATATCAACGCCAATGCCTAAAATCATTTATTCAACACTTTCTTCTTGAATCTCTTTTTGTTTTATGTTTATTGAAACTTTTTTAGGCTCGATGCTTACAAGTTTTAGCTTATTTGGAATAAGGTGTTGCACATCTACAACCCATTCTGCTTCACTTGTGATATTCTTACAATCAATATATAAGACATTAGGACCTTTTATCCAATTATTAAGTGCCTCTTTACTACCACTTACAACTATTTCACCTTTAGGTAATATATTAGTGATTGTGAGGTTTTCGTTTAGATTTGTTATAAAAATATTCACATCTCTATATGCCCTAGTTATTTCCATTTCACTAATTTTAATTGTGTATTGAATCTTTGCACTTCCCATAACAGAAACTAGTGGGTTGGGATTTATTAAATTGACATAGCCTGAAACATCAGAAGAGCGATTGTCAATTTGGACAAATTCTGTAGTTAATGTTTCTATTTTATCAATGCTTGAGCGAGGCCCTACTATGTTTACTTTTGTTGGCTCTATAGGTGTTTCTGTGATTGCATAATTTTCGTGTGGCTCTCCTGTAACAGCAAGCTTTACATCAACAGTTTTAAAAATCTTATTTTCTAGTTTTATTTTTATTTCTGAAGGTTCTGCCTGAAGTTCTAAAGATTCTTCATTAAGGATTGAATTGTTTTTTCTTAAACTTACAGGAACCTTATATTCTCCTTCAACAGTGAAAGGGTGTGTGTCAACATATGCTATTATGTCTTCATCTCTTATTGAATTGATTATTGAGCTATTTCCCCATACAGAAACTCTAACTGTAGTTGGTAATACACTAGCAGAGATGAGATCTTCTGAATATTCATATTTTAGGTGTACAGAAAAATATCTTTTTTCTAATAAACTTGCATTGTATATTTGGACAATAATAATTGCTAGCATTATACAAATTACTTTAGGAAGCCAGTTATGAGTAATGCCCTCTATAAAGTTCCTAATTATTTTGTTTTCATTATAGTTTTTCAAGACGTTCCTCCACAGCATTTTCTATGCTTCCATTTGTTGCATTAAATTTCTTAATATTTAAAAGGCGTTCTAGTCTTTCAATAATTTCTTTTCTATTTAAGTCATAATATAGATTGGAATCGTATGCAAGGCTTAAAGCACCAGTTTCTTCTGAAACAACTAATACAATTGCATCAGATTGCTCTGTAATTCCAAGTGAGGCTCTATGCCTTGTTCCAAAGCTTTTTTTTATGTCTTGTTGTTCAGAAAGAGGCAAAAAACAGCCTGCTGATATAATTTTATCATTCTTAACAATTGTAGCCCCATCATGCAAAGGAGTGTCAAACTTAAAGATTGTTACAAGTAAGCTTGCAGTTAGGTCTGCATTTAGAATTGTGCCTGTTTCAATTATATCTTGTAGATTGTTGTTTCTTAAAAAGATGACTAGCATACCACGCTTATCTTCTGATAAAAGTTCTGCAGCTGTTAAAACTGAATCAAGTTGACTATTGGAAGTTTTTTTGCCAAAAGAAAACCAGTTGTGTTGCCCGATTTTCAAAAATATTTTTCGCATTTCTGGCTGAAAAACAATAGCTATTGCAATAATGAAACCAGGTGCAATTGCATGTATTATCCATAGCAATGTGGTAAGCCTAAAAATATATGCAACAGTATAAACTATGACTATTGATAGACCACCTCGTATCAATGACATAATTTGTTTTTCTAGTATCTTATATACTTGATACAGCAAAAAAGATATCACTGCTATCTCAACAAAAGCTCTTGCATATAACAAATAAAAGTGAGAGATTGTCCTAAATATTTCCATAATTTCCCCAACGGCATTAGATGTTTATATTATATTGTATTTTTGATTTAATGTAAAATGGGGTTAATAAAAAAAATCGCTCCGTGAGTATGCAAGTCGGAGCGATTTAAGGAAACTATTCATATATTCTATGAATGTTTGTGATAACAACAAACACTAAGGGATGTATTATTGTTGTCATGTGAGTGTATGTTATTCATTACTTACAAAAATGTCAAGTGCTTTTTACAATTTTGTTGAAAAATTATTTCAAAGTTAAAAAATAACTTTTTATCTTATTTAGATGTTTTTATAGATAGATTAATTCGCTTTTTAATACTCTTGTTAAGGAGATGAAACTATGGAATATGAAGGACAAATATGCAGGGCCCCTATGGAACGCTCTTCTTTTATGCTTCCAATTATGGTTGGCTGTTCATATAATAAATGCAAGTTTTGCAATTTATTTAGACACTTAAAATATAGGGAACTTTCTTTTGAAGAAATAGAAAAAGAGCTTTTAAGGGTAAAACATGTAGGTGGCTTGCCAAAGCAGATTTTTTTAGGTGATGGTAGTGCTTTTGACTTGGATACAAAAAGATTATTAGAAGTGTTAAATCTTATTAATTTTTATTTTCCTTCTTGCAGCCAAATTAATATGGATGCAACTGTTTCAGGCATTTTAAATAAAACTGATGAAGAGCTTAAATCTCTTTATGAAAAGAAAGTTCGCCATCTTTATATTGGAATTGAAAGTGGATTGGATGATGTTTTAATGTTTATGAAAAAAGATCATAATATGGAAGAAGCCGCAAAAGCAGTGCAAAAGATAAAAAGACATGGTTATTTTTTTGATGCACATATTATGACGGGTGTTTCTGGTTTTGGGCGAGGCATAGAAAACGCACATTCCCTAGCTAATTTTTTTAACCAATACAAACCTTCAAGAGTTATTAATTTTTCAATGTTTCTTCATCTTGAAATTTCTTTATATAAAGATATTAAAAAAGGCTTATATAAGCCTAGTGATGAACTTTCAAATCTTAAAGAAGAGGAGTGTTTAATTTCTCTTTTGGGAAAAGATGAAGATATTAACTATGAAGGCTTTCATGATTTTTTAGAGTTTAGAGTGAGAGGCATTCTTCCTAAAAATAGGGATAGAATGTTAAAAATATTGCAAGAAAAAATAAAGACGTTGGAAAATCAAGAGCCTATATATGCTTTTGTTGAAGGGGATTGCACTCTTGATAGTTTAGAAAAAGTAGATGGGAGTGGAAAAATATGGCAAACAGTAGTTTAGAAAAATATTTTTTCTGTTGTTAGTTTTCTTAAAAGTGCTGCATTTTTTTCATAAACATATATAGGTTTTTTTCTTCCATAATATAGTATCAATACACGTATAATATAAGGTAGGCTTTCTTCTATTTTGGCTTCTTGGCTTACAAAAAGAGCTGTGTTTAAAAGATAGCCACTTTCTCTTAAAGCTGTTGCAGGGTTATATTTAGTTATATCTTTAGTTAAAGAAAATTGAACTAGCACAATATCTTTTTCTTTTATCTTATTTTTTTCTATTATTGAAGTGTATAATAGAAGAACATCTTCTTTTATTTGAGAAGCATTATTAGTTGTGCTTATAGCTCCACGCAAAGCTCTAAGTCGCTTAATTAAACTAAACATAAAAACTTTTTTTACACTGCTTTTTCTTCGTTTTTCTTGTATAGGCTTTTAACTAGCTCAACCTTTTCCTTATCAATTTCCTTTATTTCAAAATCTGGTTTTGCAAAATAATAGCCTTGGAAGAGGTCTACACCAAAAGAAACTAGAGTTTCTACTTCTTCTATGCGTTCAACGCCTTCTGCAAGAACTATAATGTTTCTTTTTTTAGTGTATGACATAAGATTTTCCAAAATATTTTGTTTATCTATGTCTTTATCCACATCACGCACAATAGACATATCTATTTTTACTAGGTTTGGGGATAAAAAGATTAAAGCTACATCAGTGTTATATCCTGTTCCAAAATCATCTATTGCAATCATTGCATTCCATTTTTTTATGTATTCAAGTTTTTGTGCAAAGAAAGCATCATCAAGAGAATCTGTTTCTGTAATTTCTAGCACAATGTTTTCAAGGTAGTCTCTATACTCATTTTCAAATGCCTGAAATAGTTTTTTAGAAAGAGATTGACTATTAATTGTGTTAATAAAGACCTTTGTGTCTTTAGGTATTAAACCTTCTTTTATCTTTGAAGAATATGTTTTCATAGATTCAAATAGTGTAATTTCTTCTATTATATAAAGCTTGGATTGCACTTTTGCAAGACGCAATATGTCTGCGGGGCTTTTAAATTCTTGCATTTTAGATCTCATAAGCATTTCATAGCCATATACCTTGCCCGACCTACCATCAATAATAGGTTGCATTGCATAGCAAATTGCCTTATTGTCTAAAAGCTTATTTAAGTTTTCTGTGCCTTGCAAAAGGATATAATTCTTTTTGTATATATCTTTGTCAAATTCGCATATGGTGCCTTTAATAGTATGTTTTGAATGATACAAAGCAAAGTTAGCATAGTTGGATAACTCTCTAAAATTATTTGTGTCATCAGGGTACCATGCCAAACCAGCAGATACTCTAATCTTTATTCTTTCGCCAGTAGGTAATATAAACACTTCTTTTTCTAAAGCATTCCAGAAAGACATAATTGCATCTTGAATATCTTTCTTGGAAGATAAGTTAAAAAAGAAAGAGGCAAATTCATCACCAGATACTTTGCACGAAATACAATGTTTAGGGGACAATCCACTTAGAACCTTAGAGAAATGTTGAATATACATATCTCCACATGGATGCCCATAAGTATTGTTGATGTAACTCAAGTTATCAATGTTCCAAATGACTAGGGCATACATTGCTTCAAAGTCGTTTTCTAGGATGCTATGCACTTTTTGGTCCCAGATAGTTTTTCGGTAAAGCCCTGTTAGGGTGTCATATTTAAGTTGTATTTCAAGTACACGTTTTTCTTCTAGTTCTTTAGTGATATCATGCACCATACCCAAAACATAGTCTTTTTCTTTTATCTTTTTTATTTCTATCCATTGTAGCTTTCCTGGAACATTTGTTGGCACAGAATAGATAACGTTTGTATCAGTTTCATAGTATACTTTGTCTCTAAAAGCATCAAAAAAGTGATTAAATTCATCTCTATCAACAAATACTGCTTCTCCATATTTAGTGATTCTACATATCTTAAAGAAGTTGGCATTGCAATATACGGAGGAGAGAGTAGCATCATCTTCAAAAACGCCTAAATATGGGTTGGCATAAGTTACAATTCTTGAAACACGTCTAGCTTGGCTAAATAGCTTTTCACTATTATCTTCTATTGTGTCTATCAAGCTATCAATTTCTTTAATTTGCACTCTAGCAATTCTAATTGATGTTCTGTTGCTTTGCGAACGTAAGTCAAGCAATACTCTTTTTAATATAGAAGAAAGATGTTGACTCAACATATAAGCGGAAAGGAAAAGAAGAATACTTGAAACAGATAGTGAAAAAATAATAACTCTTAATAAATTGCGTGGAAATCTTAATAGATTTCTTGTGTCAGTTGTAGCAACTAATGCCCAACCTAGTTTTTCGTTATCTTCTTTTTCATCATGCAAAGAAAGATAGTGTATACTAGCATGATATTTTTTTTGTTCAGCATCATTTATAGTAATTTCATATATATTAGGAAAATCTAGTTTTTTTGCATTAAAACTTTCAGTTTTGCTTTGGGATGTTAAGATTGAAAAAGTTTCATCGTCTTCTTTATCTGCAAACACCACATAGTAGGTTTCATTTGTTTGAAAATCAATGTTTTTAAATTGCAAAACTTTGTTTATATATTCTCGTGAAACATCAATACCTAAAACACCATATACTTTTCCTACTTCATCTAAAATGGGGATAGAATATGTAATTAATTTTTCATCAGTATTTACCTTTCCATAATTCCAAACTCCATATGTTTTAGGTCTTTGGTTGCCATTTGCAAAGCGTGCTTTTTTTATTGGCTCATCATAAAACACTGAATCCTCATGTAATTTTAAGTTAGGTGTGTATGAAGAGCTTTTTTCCAAATTATAGTAGTTAAACATATATTCTGGCACACATTCTGCTAGCACATCACTTCTATTTTCATTAAAACTAGGTAATGCTTTGCGTCTTAGATAAATACCTGCTCGCTCTCTATTATTTTGTGGAATGTCTAAAATAAAATAAGCACCTGTAACCATATTTTTTGATAGAACTTGCTCTAAAGTTGGAAAAGTGCTTTTTAAGATTTCTATTTCTATATTTGAAGAAGGCTTTATATCATCAAAATGAATGTTATTAGTTTTGATTTTATCTTCTATTGTTTCGGTGATCACTTCGCAAGCATCTTTTAAATCTGTCCATTGGTTTTTCATTATGGCTTCTAAAAACATATAGCGATTAAACACTTTCTCGTTTAGCATTAGATAAGTGTTTTCTTTAGCTTGCTTTACTATGTTCATTCTCAAAAACACTACCATTGTAAAGGCAATTTGAACCATTAAGACAATAACAAGTGGAATGAAAATCCTTACAAAAATAGACCTACTTTGCTGTATTCCTAGTTTTTTTTTCATCCAAGCCCCCTATTATTATTTTGACAGTGCTATTATTCTAACATTTTTTTATGATTGTGTCGAGTTTTGCCTATTTTATAAGTAGGGATTTTGTTTAGCTAATGTAAAATATTTTTCTTTATGCTTTAAGCTTTACTTTATAGTTTAGAATGAAAAAATACTGTATAATTATTAGTAAATGAGTATGTATTTTCATTCTAATTTCTTGTCTATATCAACACAATTTTCTCTTTATTCATCCTTACAAAATAACTTACCCACAAAACACACTTTAAGCATGCA
>JBQNBK010000036.1:0-14235 GCA_052169975.1 Treponema sp. | reverse complement strand
TGGAGTGCTATTGTTATTATTGCTTTATTGATTTTCATTGTGTTAATGATGCGTGGTATTCAATTTGGCTGGGGGGATAAGAGTGTAGCTATTGGTAAAAAGTTTGACAATAAGTTAGAAACATTCAAGAAAGATTTAGAAATTGAAAACATAAAAAGAGGTCAAGACGAAGTTTTGCAAAAAACATTATTTAAAAAGTGTATTACCTTTGATGATTTTTTAGAAGCATCACTTTTGAAAAGTGTTAAAAAACTAGAAGCTGATGTCTATATTTTGTTTAAGCCTTTTTTGCTTTGCCAATATCCCGCTTTATGTGTTGCAGACATTTTTGAAGATGCTTTAATAGAACGAGTGCATTTCAACAATATGAAAAAAAAGCTAATGAAAGAAAACCGAACCTTTTACATTGATACAATAATAAATGATATAAAAAATAATTATTCAATCTTCTACGAACAGCTAAAAAATCTACACTGTGGAGAAGAATATCCAGAATGGAAAATTATAGAAGAAGAGGTTAAGGTGCTGGTTAGAAAATGGCTATTGCAATGTTTGGATTATTATATTGCTAATGTGAAAAAGAAGATTGCTCTTTATAAAAAACAATCAAAACACTTTAAGCTTGAAGATATGCGAACTTTGGCAACTACAGTCCCTATTAGAAAAAATAAGCAGTATCTTTTGAATTTGGAAAAAGCCAAAGAAGAAATGAGAATGGAAAAGATGACTAACGGTTTATAATTTTTTAAATATTGAAATTGAATTATGGAGGTGTTTATGAAAAAGCTTATTTTTTTTTTTTTGTTTTTTTGTTTCATGTGCAACTAACCGCAGAGTACTTTTTGACGGAAGAGGAGCTAGTGCAATTAGAGAAAATATCGGAGGAGTTGAAAGTCAACAATCGACAATTACAGAAGCAAGCAACCGAATTGAAAACCACAGTAAGCATATTGAACAAGGCACTAAACGAGAAGGAGAGCTTATTGAAGAGCTTGAAAAAATCCTTCGCCGAGTTCGAGAACGACGTGTTGGAAAAAGAGAAATTGAATAATGAAAAGATTATTTCTTTAACACTGGAATTAAAGCGAACTAAAAACTGGTTATACATTACGTGCTTATTTTGTTTTATTTTAATTGCTGGGTTTATTGCTTTTATAGTATTTAAAGCCCGTATTTTATAACTTTTATTTTAGGCTGCATTATTTTTTTTCGGCATTATTTTAGGTATATTGCTAAACCCATCCCGCTATTATGCCGAAAAAAAATAGTTAAAATGCTGTTATCTCCACTTGACTTTGTGTGCAATTAGTTGTATGGTCTACTTGTTAATGCAGTTTAAGTGGCTTGCTTTTCATATTTGAATTAGAGCAAAACATCGTAGCCACCGCCCCTTTCTTACGACGCCTTGAAGTAGTAGGAACTCCTACTCTCAATAATCAACATTCTGTCTTATTCTTCACTAGGTTTTAAGCCTTCTACCATATATTTTTCAGGCATTTTTGAAGGTCTTCCATCTTTATTGACACATCCCCAAGAAACATCAGCTTCAACACATATTTGGTTATTTTCATTTCTGATAATTTGATGGAATGTTCCTGATAATTTTCCTAGTTTTGTGTGTTCAACTTCTATAAATAACTTTTCATTTAATCTTGCAGAAAACTTATATTTTATGTCTACACGAGTGACATAAAGCATATATCCTTCTTCTGTTAATGATTTAAAATCAAAACCTATGTTATTTAAATATTCCATTCTTGCATATTCAAGATAGTTTAAGTACACAGCATTATTGACATGATTATAAGAGTCTAACTCATAGCTTCTAACTTTAAGTTCAATAATTTGTTTCATCTATTTAATCCTTATTTTTTCTATATCTTCATGCATGCTTTCTAATATATTCATAACTTCATTTACAACATCTTGCTTAATATCATTAGTTTCAGGATTTTTCTCTTTTATTTTTTCACGGAAATTAGCACAGTCATAAACTGGGCTAGATGTTATAATCATTTTATCTTTACATATCAAATCTAATTCCATGTTATTTGTTTCAGAGATGCGTAAACAATTTCCATTAATAGAAAGTAAAAGCATTATATCAGATGATTTAATATAGCTATCAATTTCTCTTCTTCCTATCTTTGTTTCTGGTTTACCAGGTCTATAGCGAGTGCCTGATGGAAAAACTAAAATTGGATGGCCTGATGTTCTAAGTTTATCCATAGCTCGCATTGAGGCAATGTTGATTGCTCTTGCTTTTTTTTCTGCTTCTTCTTTCTCTTTTTTATCTTGTATTTTTTCAAGAGATAGACTAGGGCATATAAATATACGATTGAAGCCTGCAGCTAAAGCAGAAATATATTGATTTTCTTCACTTAACTTTATGCCAGCAATTGCATAAGTACGTTCAATTAATTCTTTTCCATCATTTCCAGTTTTTTCTAAAAGGTAAGCAAACATTGGATAGTCAAAATTGCTATAATGTTCAGCTAAAATAATTCCTTTTTTTCCATTTTTTACTTGTTGCAAAAACTCTGAAACATGCTCTGCATTTCTAAATTCTGAACCTTCTTCTAAAACATCTTCCATGAGTGAATAAAGAAGTTGTTTTGACTTTGGATGCCCTTCTTTTAAGACGCTTTCAGGCGTTACCTCTCCTTCATTTGATGCTTCTTCGACAAAGCTCTTTAAATGTGGTTTAAAATATTCTACTAATGGTATTCCTTGCATAAATTATCTCCTATTTTTTATTATCATAAAAATATACATTTAGATTTAGATTTTTGAAATAATTACTGAATGAATATCTTGATATTATTATTTTAAAATACTCAGTGTTAAATATGATTCTAGCATTTTTTTTATTGCCTTTTGCTTCACTATATAATTCAAATTCTTCTATCGAATTTCTTTCTATATTTTTGACAATTAGTTTTTTTCCATCGTCTGATAGATTAAATTCATAATCTTTGTAGCTAAAACTAGCACTTTCAGAATCTTTTTTATTACTCTTATATATCCAAATACTTACATCTATTAGTATATCTTTGTAATTTTCATTTTCAATAATCCACCTTACCTTTTCTAAAGAGTTAGGAGCACTGTAATAAACTTCTTCTTTACTTTCTTCTCTTGCTTTTGCGTATGACTCATTTCTTTCTATGTTGTTTTTAACCATAGTCCTGTCTTTTTCTTCTATGAATTCTTTATAATTGAATTGACCTATCACAGGAGTGAAATATATAAGAATTATTATTGATATAACATAGCTTGCAAGATATGTTATCTTTTTTGTTTTTAGTAAAACGACTAAAAAATAAACTGCCATCAAAAGATAAATTATTAAATAATGAATGCTAGATGAGATTTTTACATATCTAAGAAAAAAGATTGCAATCATTATAGAAGTTATTACTGAAAACCCAAAAAGAACTTTTAATGTTTTTTCTATTTTGCCTGTTATTTGAATCATCACAAGAATAAGAAAAATCATAAAACTTAATATAGAAGCTATATAATTAAAGTCATAATCATATAGTTTTTGATCGTATAAGATTATTATTTTTATGAAATATATAATTGAAAGAGATAAAAAAAGAATTAGCATTGCTGGTGCTAATCGAGAAAAAACAAAGGTAAAAAACTTTGATGATGTGTAGTTATCTTTTCTTTTATATATAGAAAGAATCAAAAAGAAAGCAAATGTAGCTATGGAATTTATTATTCTTGAAGCATAGCTATCACTATAGAAAAAATCAAAGTTCTTTGAAAGAATTGTATAGATAAAAAATGTGCTAAAATATAAGAATAGATATGTTGCAATAAAAAGTGCAAAAGATATTAAAATGTGTATAACTCTGCTTTTTATTTCTAAAACATAATTTTTAGTGGATGATAAATATAAAGTGATTGAAAAAAATAGGTATATATACATCAAAGAAAGTGCTGATTGTTCTATTAAAGAATTATATGTGGTCAAAAAAAAGTAGTATATTTGGGATATAAAAGCATAAGCTAAGATACTAACAATCCATTTTTTCCCTTTTGAAAGATTTGTTATGCAATCTGAAAGAAAAAACACTATTGTGCTAGATAATAAGATAATAGGCATAAATCTATCTGGTACATCTTGATAGAAAAAGACAATACCTGTAAGTAACAGAATTGTAATGTAGATTATAGGCATTGTTTTAAATCGTTCTTTTAGTTCGATTAATGTATTTTTTATAGTGGAAAGCATGTTTTTCTCCTTAATATACAGTAGCATATTTATAAAAATTTTCCTTAAATAATTATATTGTTTAGCTTTATGCTTTACAAGGTATATTTTTAACTATATATGCAAATGAAAATGTTATGATTATAATTCTTAATAATTATTGATGTATCATGAGAAAATACTGATAGTTTTAAACTTGTATGTTTTAGGTGAAAGCTTATGTTTTTCCAAATATTTGCTCTCTTAAAAGACGTCCTGTTTTTGTGCATGCAAGACCACCTTCTGCTGTTTCTTTTAAGCTTTCTGACATATCATTTCCTATTTTTCGCATAGTTTGAATTACTTCATCTACGGGAATATAGCTTTTTATTTCTGAAAGAGCGAGTTCACTTGCTGTAAATGCTAAACTGACTCCTGAAGCATTTCTTTTTATGCAAGGCACTTCTACTAGACCAGCAACGGGGTCACAAACTAGACCTAGAATACATTTTAATGCAATTGCAACTGCATTTGCAATCATTGTAGGGGTGCCACCCATCATTTCTACAATACTAGCTGCAGCCATAGCAGAAGCTGTTCCACATTCTGCTTGGCAACCACCTGCAGCACCTGAAATTGATGCAACATTTGCAACAACCATACCAATAGCCCCTGCTGTGAATAAACTTCTTACAGCTAAGTCTTTGTTGATGTTTTTTACTTTTAGGCAGGAACCTATTGCACCGGGTAAAATGCCACAAGAGCCTGCAGTAGGAGTGGCTACTATTTGCCCCATAGATGCATTTAACTCTGAAACTGCCATTGCCATTCTAATTCCGTTTGCTAATAGAGGACCTGATAAACATTCACCACGTTGTTCTTTTTGATATAGTTTATATGCATCCCCACCTGTAAGCCCACTAGTTGAACGTATGTCAGGTGAGGTGCCTTTTTCTATAGCTTGAAGCATCACATCTAGTTGACTTTCCATTTTTGAAAAAAGAGCTTCTTGAGTGAGTTCCATAGCTTCGCTTTGTTCTTTTAATACAATATCTGATATTTTACAATTATGTTTTTCTGCTTCTTTGACTAGTTCCATTATGGTTAAATAATCCATAACATTTTCTCCTAATATATTTGAATGAATTGAGTTATTCTATGATGGGTACTATAATAACATTGTATACATACTCAATTTTTTCTATATCTTCTTTTATCGTTTCTTTGATATTTTTACCATCAACTTGGATTGTAATAATAGCTTTTTCTCCACGTTTGATTCGTGAAATATGAAGTTGTGAAATATTCACATTATGTTGTGCCATAACATTGCTAATTTCTGAAATACTACCTGGAACATCTTTATATTCAACAATTATAGCTGGGTTTTGTCCTGTAAGAATTACATCTTTTCCATTTAATTTTGTAATTTCAATGTTGCCACCACCTACAGAAGAACCTTGCATAGATATTTTTTTACCTGAAAATGAAGTTAGTTCTATAAAAGCTGTATTTGGATGAGCATCTGGGATATCTTCTGTTTTAAAAATGAAATCAAGACCTGCATTTTTTGCGAGCATAAAGCTATTTTTTATTCTTTCATCATTTGGTTTGAAATTTAAAATACCACCGATTAATGCAACGTCTGTTCCATGTCCCCTATATGTATGTGCAAAAGAACCATGCAAGGTGATTATTGCTTCTTTAGGTTTTTCTCCTAAAAGCAATCTTGCAATAGAGCCAATACGTGCAGCTCCTGCTGTGTGGGAACTAGAAGGTCCTATCATTACAGGACCTATAATATCGAAAACATTCATAATAAGTTTCCTTAAAAATATCTCAAAGATGTTTATTGAAGAATAATATATATAATACTAAAAAAAATCTATAGCATACATAAGAGTCTTATGTTGACAAAATATTAGATATCTTATATAGTTTTTTCTATATCAAATTAATATGTTTAAGGAGACAAAATGATTATAGTTAATACTGATTTTATTACAGGGAAAAATATTGAAACAATTGAATTGGTTTTTGGTAGCACTGTGCAAACAAAAAATGTGTTTAAAGATATTGGGGCCGGTTTAAAAAATATTATAGGTGGTGAGCTCACTTCTTATACTAAGATGATGGATGAAGCAAGACAGATTGCTATTATCCATATGAAAGAAAGGGCATTAGCTTTAAATGCAGATGCAATAATTAATTTGCGTTTTTCTACTTCATCCGTTATGAATGGAGCTGCAGAGGTTACAGCCTATGGCACTGCAGTTAAGTTTGTTTAAATATTTAAATTCATATATGTAGCAATTTCAGCATATTTACTTTTATAAAAATGGTACTAAATATGCTGGTATGCACAAAATATCATCTTCTTTTTTTAATTCTTTTGTATAAATAATATATCGTTTTGATATATCTCTTGAAAATCTTGAAGTGAATAAGTCAAGAGACTTATGCTTTTGATGGTTGGATGATTTTACTTCAATTGGGCATATCTTATTTTTTTTCAGAAATTAAAAAATCTATTTCATAATTGTGATTAGATGTTTTGCTTTGGAATGTATGGTAATAAAGTTCTTTTCCTGTTGCTTTAAACATTTGTGCAATGATGTTTTCATAAACATAGCCAAGATTTGAAGGAAGTTTATCTGATAAAAGTTTTTCATATATTATGTTTTCTGTAAAATCCTTGTCCTTAAAGCATAGTGTGATAAAAAGTCCTGTATCACAAACAAAAAGCTTAAATTTTTCAAGATTGATGCTTTGCGAAAGACCAGCTTCTGGATTGTTTGCATGATATGCAATGTTCACTGTTTTTGAATCAATAAGTTTTGCAAGCTTTTCTAATATTGTACTTGCACGATTGTTTTCAAGAACACTTGAAACTTGATATCTTGAAGTGTTTTTTTGTAATTCAGCTGGTACGTGATCAAATATAAGTGATGTTTTGCCAGTTGAATCAAACTTCATAAAATCATTTTCGTAAAGAGTTAAAATATCTCGTTTGATCTTATCAACCTTGCTAAAATTATTTGTTTCAAGGAAAGCTCTTACAGCTTGTGGCATTCCTCCTACAATCATATACAAACGAAACTTTCTCATAAGCTGTCTATGTATGTCATCTCCAAGTGATTTATTTGTTTCAAATATTTCTCTGCCTAATTCATAATATTGAGTTTCATCTATTGCCCAACAAAACTCTTCATAATCCATAGGATACATTTGTATTTTCTGTTCTTCACTTGGAATTAAAATATCTTTTACATTTTCTTTTATAGAGATAAGAGAACCAGTTTCTATGTAATCATAACGCCTATCTTTTACAAGGATTTTTATTGCCTGACGTGCAAGTGGAAATTTTTGTACTTCATCAAAAATAATAAGTGATTTTCTATTAAATAATTTTTTTTGTATAAAATTGAAGTAGTCTAAAAAAGGTGTCTAAATCGGAAACATCATTAAAAAGATTTTTAATATTATTAGATGTAAAAGTAAAGTCAATAAATATGTATGAGTCATATTCATTTTTTCCAAATTCTTCAGCAATAGTTGATTTTCCAATTCGTCTAGCACCTTCAATAAGTAATGCAGTGCTACCATTTGCTTCGTTTTTCCATTCTACAAATTTTGAATATATCTTTCTTTTAAATGCTTGCATGGCTTTATTATACAAAATCCCCATTAAAAATCAACACAAATACTACAAAATCCCCATTAAAAATCAACACAAATACTACAAAATCCCCAATTGTTTATTGAATCTAATTTGCATATTTAAAACTTTTATTAAAAATGATACAATGCTTATCTATAAAAATAATACATCGTGAGTTCTATTGTCTATTATCAACTATTTAAGGAATGTTATGAAAAAGTGTTGTTTGTTATTTTTTTGCTTGTTGGCTTTTAATCTTCATGCAAGTGTTGTTCTTGATGATTTAGCAGGTGCTGTTAGAACTTTCTGGACAGATTCAAATGGATTACCATCAAATACAATTTTGGATATTATATGTGGCTTGCCTCTTATGATGGACTTATTCGCTTTGATGGTCTAACTTTTACAAAATTTACTAAGGCAGAACATGGTTTTACTGGGCTTTCACCACGTGTTTTGTGTAAAGGAAATGATGGATCTTTATGGATTGGAACTAATGCTTCTGGTCTATACAACTATAAAAATAAGAAATTCATTCACTATGGAGTTGAAGCTGGCTTACCCAATGTATCTATACGTGCTTTAAGATTTGATAATAATAATAATAGGTTATGGGTTGGTACTGCAGGTGGTTTAGCTTATTTAAGTGATGAAGGACAGTTTGTACCTCTTTCTGATGAAGTTAATAATTCTTTAGGTACTGTTTCACTAGTTTTACCTGTAAAAGATTCTATTTGGGTTGGTTCCAACTTAAATGGAATTAAGGTTATCAAGAATGGTAGCTTAATGGACACATCATATTTAGAGGGCACAGAAACAGAAATCTTTTCTGCAGGTTATTTAGATTTTGATAATTCAATTTGGTTAGGAACCGTTTCAGGTCTTATGTATCATATAAAAAATGAACAAATTGAAAAGATATATAATTATGAAGTAATGCAATCTGCTAGTATAAATGGCTTTGTTCGCTTGAAAAGTGGAACTATGTTTGTGGCAACTTATAAGGGTTTAGGACGATTTACTCAAGATGGTTATGATTTATTTTCTGAAAAAAAAGGCTTACCTGATAAGGTTGTTTCAGCTTTATGTCAAGATAGGGAAGGAAATTTATGGGTTGCAATGAAACATGCTGGAGTTGGTAAATTTAGTAGAGGTAAGTTTTTAGACATAACAAGGGCTGCATACATGCCTTCAGAATCTATCAACTCAGTTTTGGAAGACGTAGATGGAAATATTTGGAGCACAAATGATAATGGAATAACATGTTTACAGAACACAGATATTTCAAAAGAACGAAAAGCTATGATTAATTCTCTTGTTGCTAGAATGAAAGGGGTGAGAGTTAGGCAAGTGAGAGAGGAAAGTGATGGTTCTCTTTATTTTGCAACGTATTCAGATGATGCTCTTTTAATTTTTAATAAAAATGGTGAGATTAAAACAATCACAAAAAAAGATGGTTTACCAAATAATAGAGTTAGGTTTTCTTATAGAGATGCACAAGGTTTTTTGTGGATTGGTACTACAGCAGGACCAGCTTTGTATGTTTCTAATAAAGTGATTAAGATTTCAGAAGAAGTTCTTCCAAATACTTTTATTCTTTGTGCATTACGGGACCATAAGGGCAGATTATGGATTGGCACTGATGGTGGAGGAGTTGCTAGACTTAGCATAAGTGAAGATAAAAAAGATAATATTTCTTTCAAACTTGACAATGTTTATAATAATGAAAATGGTCTTGATGGCAATATAATTTTTAGAATCACAGAAGATAAGGCAGGGAATTTATGGTTTTCTACAAGTGCTGGACTCACTCTTTATAAGGATGGTAGGTTTTATTCTGCGAATAATGCATTAGGCTATTCAGATGAGCAAATTTTTAATGTTATTTGTGATGCTTTTGGTAATGTATGGGTTATAGCACCTCAAGAATTAATACTTGTACCTCTCGATGTTTTTATTCAAGCAGTTCAAGAAGATAGGCTTTCAAAAGATATTATAAGGTATAATAAATTAGATGGTGTAACAGGGCAATTAGTAGCTAATTCATGGTTGCATCTGACAGCTGACAATAAGCTTTTTCTACCAACATCTAAAGGTGTTTCTTTATGCGATCCTAGATATGATATTTCTAATACTCTTCCACCTCCTGTAGTTATTGAAAACATTGTTATTGATGGGAAAAGCTTTGAAGCAACAGAAGAAAAACTTAAAGTGCCAGCTACTTCAAAACGTATTAGTTTTAAGTTTACTGCTTTGAGTTATACAGTACCAGAACGTGTAAATTTTGAATATAAACTTGAAGGTTATGATGCAAAATGGATTTCTTGTGGCACAAAAAGAGATATAGCTTATACTAACTTAAATCCCGGTAGTTATATCTTTAAAGTTAGGGCTACAAATAATGATGGAATTGTAAATAAAAATGGGTTTTATGTTTCATTTTATAAAGAAGCATTTTTTTATCAAACTGTATGGTTTTATGTGTTTTTAGTTTTAGTAATTGCAGGGTCTGTTATTATAGGAGTGCATATAAAAATACATAGCTTACGTAAAAAAGCAGAAGAACTCAACGAGATTGTTAATGAAAAGACAAAAGAGCTTGCAGAAGAAAAAGAAAAAAGCGATAGCTTACTAAAAAATATTTTGCCTTCACCAATAATTGAAGAGCTTATTTCAACAGGTAAGTCTAAGCCACGTTTTTATCCCGCAGTTAGCATTTTATTTGCTGATTTAGTAAATTTTACAAAATGGGCTACAGATAATTCTTCAGAAGTTGTAATTTCAAAATTAAACAAAATATTTACACACTTTGATGAAATTATGGATAAATATGGTTGTGAAAGAATCAAAACACTAGGCGATGGATATATGGCATGTTGTGGTCTTAGAGGAGAGACTTCACATGCTGAAAGGCTTTGTAACGCTGCAATAGAAATATTAAAGTCGTTGGATAGGTTGAATGAAGAAGCTGGTTCTTCATTTAAGATTAAAATAGCAATCGATTCTGGTTCTGTAACTGGTGGCATTGTTGGAGAACATAAATATATTTTTGATATTTTTGGTGATGTTGTAAACACAACTTTTAGATTGGAAGCAGCCACAACTCCTATGGGGTGCACAATATCTAAACATACTGCTAGCTTATTAAAAGGTTCTTTTCCTTTATATAAAAGACCTGAAAGGCTTCTTAAAGGAAAGGGTTTATGTGAAAGTTATTATTTAATTTATAAAAATACATCCATCAAAACAAGTATAGATTTACAAGCATATTGTAAACAGTTGGTTGTATACTTTAAAAATAAAGAATACACACAATGTAGACAATTGCTATCCAAAATTGATACTACTTTGCTAGAACCAGAAATTGCAGATAAAATTGCAATGATTAGAAAAATATGTTTTCAAGCATCTAATTAATTGTTATGGTGATACTTATCAATTGAATATAAATACTTGTGTATTTTATAGATTAATGTAAACAACTCTATGTGGGGGCTTTTGTTTATTATTGTTTTTACTTTTTAACGAAAGCTTTCATATAGAGTTTCACTTATTTGTCATTATAATTTAATTTCAATATAATTTTTCAAATAAATATTTAATACACCTTGACTTTGATAGTTGATTTTATTTTTAAATCGTGTTAGCATACCCGCCATTATGGCTTTTCCAATAAAAGAATTAATTGAGTTTGAAGGTAATATATACGAATTGACTCGTGCTGCTTCTAAGCGTGCTTTTCAACTTGCAAAGATACAAAGCTCACCTATCTATCTTGATAATGAAAAGGTTGTTTCTGTTGCTGCAAGACAAGTATTTACTCATGAAGTAGACTATCACGAAGAAAAAAAATAAGCTGTGTCTATCCCTGTCCTTGTTCTTTTTGGGCAAACAGCTACTGGTAAAACAGAACTTCTCTCACGTCTTTTTTCATCTAATTCCTCTATATCTTTATTAGCAGGTTGTGCAGAAGTTGTTAATGCTGATTCTGTGCAAGTATATCGTAATACCGATGTGTGTTCTGCTATGCCTAGTAAAGAAATCTTAAAATCTTTGCCTCATCATTTGGTATCTTTCAAAGAGCCTTTTGATGAGTTTTCAGTTTCTGATTTTGTAACATCTGCTGATGCTATAATTCCTAATATATATAGAAGAAAATTGCTTCCTATAGTTGCTGGTGGAGCAGCTTTTTTTATAAGTAATTTTATTTATGGGCTTCCAATCACACCCACTAGCCAACTTAAAACACGTTTACTTTTACAACAAAGATTAAAGTTAGAAGGAATAACGCCTCTTTTTGAAGAGCTTAAAAAAATTGATCCTACAACAGCTAATAGACTTCATATAAATGATGAGTATAGAATATTGAGAGCTTTAGAGGTTTATTATGATTCTCAAAGACCATTAAGTAGTTATTCCTTGCATACAAAAAAGAGAAATGAATACAATTTTATTATTGTTTCTTTGGAAAGAAAACGTGAAAACATTTATGAAAGAATAGAAAAGCGGACTGATGAAATGGGAAATAGCTTACGAGATGAATTTATTAAGCTATATGAAAATTGCGAAAAGCAAGGTGTTACCCCAAACCTTGAAACAGTACCTCTTTTTAAATCTATAGGTTATAGAGAGTTTTTTGAGCTTAATAATGAAGAGCCAACTAAAGCACCTTTTGAAAAAGTTATTTCATTGATTAAAAGAGACACAAAACATTATGCCAAAAGGCAAGAAACGTTTTTCAAAAGAGTTCAGGATGTGATCAAAATAAATATGGAAGAAAGTAATTACTACGAAAAATTACACAATATAATAGTAGATTTTTACGAAGATAACTTTTGAAAATATTTGAATTGCCAATAAAAAAGCTTAAACCCCATAAACAACAAGGGTTTAAGCTTATCAAAAAGGGTTGTGAACCCCAAAACCTATTCTTTTAAGATGTTTTCTGCTACATCTCTCATAGCTTTAGCCACTACTTGTCTAATAGCTTCAGCATCTGTAGAAGAAGAACCAGAAGAAACTTTTCCGTCATTAGCTTCTATAACAAAGCTTAAACCATCAAATAGGTTAGTTAATCTTCCTAAGAATAAGCTACCTTTTCCAATAATCATTGCATTCTTTAATTTTTTTGCTAACATATCGCGTCTTGCATGACCCACAAAAGGAACACCAGAAGGAATATGCCCTTGTGTTGGAGCAAAGCCTACGATACCTCTTTCTTTTACGAAGTTAGCAATTTCTGTTTTTTGTAATTCACCTTTCATAACTGCAAGAGCTGCAACCATCTTTACGTTTGCTTCTGGTACGTTTCCAGCACCTGCAGGAGCAGTGATTTCATGGTTTTGAAGTTCTGCAGAATATTTGTCAATATCTGTAATTTTCATATTTGCAGCTTTTAATGGCTCATAAACCAATACACTCATAACAGCCTGTGGGGAAGAGCCTGATGAAATGCTGTGTTTTCCAACAATTTCTGTGTTGATAACAGGGTTTACTCCGTCATCTTCACCAAGCATTATAGCAAAACCGCCAATCATATCTTCTAGTACAGGTAATTCTTTTTTAACATGGTCTCTACCGTTCATACCAAGTTTTGGAACAGAACCACCAGAAACTACCAAAACATTCTTGAATATACCAGAAGCTACTAATGCAGCACCATGTATTAAAGCATGCACAGGAGCTGCACAAAAGCCTCTAACATCAGAACCAGAAGCATTAATACAACCAGATTTTTCTCCAACAGCTTTTGCAATGTTGCCACCACCACGTTGGTTAACATCTCCAGCAGCTTCTTCAGAGCATTCCAAGATATATTCAACTGCTTTCATGTCGATACCATCTAGCTTACCCATACACCAAGCAGCAAAAATACCTGATGCTTTTGTTGCAATGTTTTCAAGCATTGTGTGAGCACTCAAGTTTTCATCAGTTGCATGTGCTTGCTTAACACAACCAATTAATTTTCCATTTTCATACAAGCCTTCAGCAGTGTGCTCGTTTACCATTGTTTCAATATCTTTAATTTCAGCACCTTCGCCTAGCTTTATATCATTTTCTTTTAGAAGAGAATTTTTTTCTATTAATGAAGTAGCTTCTTGTGTGAATTCTTTTGAAAGCAAAACAAGTTCAAAAACATCAGCATGCTTCATCAATATATAGAACTCACTTTGGCTCATAATTTCGCCAAAAGGTCCTTTTGTGGAGGCTTTTTTTGCATCTTTGTACCATGGCTCTGCTATATTATCTAAATCATCATGAGATAAGTTTCCTATATAAACTTGGTTTGGTGGATAATTAACTGCTTCTTCAAAACTTCTTAAATGTTTTGGAAGAGCTTTTAAGTATTCATGTTCAGGATTTTCCAACC
>JBQNBK010000035.1:0-14533 GCA_052169975.1 Treponema sp. | reverse complement strand
CTAGAGTTTAGATGGCTTCTAGCTAGAGTTTAAAGCACTTCTAGCTAGAGTATTTGCAAACTCTAGCTAGAATTTTTGAAAAGTATCTTTGAAAAAACTTTATATCAAAACTAGTTAGTTTTTCTTTATAAACATATAAAAAGAAGCTAAGAAAATTAAAACATAACCTAAAATGCTATAAATGTCTGGAAACTCTTCATAAAACACATACCCCATTAAAGAAGCAAAGATAACTTGAGAATAGTCATATAATGAGATTTCTTTGCCAGGTGCGTGAATATAGGCTTGGGTTACTGCAAATTGTGCCAATGCTCCTGAAACACTTGCTCCTATTAAATAGCCTATTTGAATTAATGCCATATGCTTATAAAAGATAATAGAAAAAGGCAGCATTATAAGGCAAGAAATAAAAGAAAAGAAAAACACAATTACCGCCCCGTTAACATTGTGTTTTGAAAGGGCTCTAATGCATGTGTATGCAATCCCTGCTCCCATTGCTCCACAAGTTGCAATTATAGCATAAAGAGTGTAATTACTTCCTGAAAAACTAGGTTTTACAATTAATAGTGAGGCTAAAAAAGCAATTAAAATGGCAATAAATTGATATGGTTTTATGTTTTCTTTTAAGAATAAAAACGAAAAAATTACAACAAAGAAAGGAGCAAGTTTTGAAAGGGTGGAAGCATCGGAAAGTTGTAGGTGAGTTAAGGCATAAAAATTGCAAATAATGCCCATGGTTCCAAAAAGAGCTCTAAAAATTAAAAGAGGTAGAGAACCTAGTTTTAGCTTTATTTCTTTCTTTTGTTTTAATATGACAATTAAAGATATAATAAAGGCACCAGCATTCCTAAAAAAAGCCTTTTGTATTGGGGGTAAGTCCCCTGAAAGTTTAACAAATAAGTTCATTAATGCAAAAAGAAATGCTGAAATAATTATGAAAAGAATACCCTTTTGTTTTTTGGTCATAAATAGTCCTTATTTAGATTCACGCCACTTTTTTAATTGTTCTTCTATTAATGCTTTTCCTTCTTCTAATACTTTTAATTGTTCTTCTTTTGTTGTGGGTGGGTCAAACACTTTTAACACTTTAACTCTATAACCATCCTCTTTTATTCTTTTCATAAACCTATTTAATGAAGAAATGCTATATCCACCGTCCAATGCACACACGGCAACAGGAAGAGCTTCTGTGTTTAGGAAGCGTCTAAAGCCTGCACTATGAAAGGTGTGCACATCTCCATCTTTACTTCTTGAACCTTCAGGAAAGATAACAGGAATATAGTTCTTTTCTTTCACTTTCACTGCAAACCTATCCACTGCCATCATAGCTTGTGTTGGGCTTTTATGCCTTTTTACAATGCAATGATCCCCTGTTTTTAACATTACAGAAACTAATGGAACATGATTTATAAGCTCGTATTTTGCCATAAACTTCATTCTATCTTGCTCTAAAAACCTCATATACACAACAATGTCTAAAAGGCTTTGATGGTTTGAAATAACTAAATATTGTTTAGGAAGTTTTTCTTTTGATTTATTGTCTGCAAAAAAGCCAAAGTTTAAATAGCATTTTAAAACAGAAAAGACCAACCTTGCAGCTGTTGTAGTGATGGATCTATTCACATAAGCACAGCCACGTCTAAAAAAAGCATAACAAAAACTATTTAAAAACATTCTCCAAAATAAAAGCCTTATGACACATAAAGATGCGATAATCTGTCCCATTTTTACTCCTTATTCACTAATAAAATTCTTAATAGTATATATTATTTTATCAAGACTTGCAAAACACTCTTTAGCTTTTGGAATGCTATCTAAAAAGATTTTCCCATAAGGCTTTGTGATAAGTCTTTTATCCAACACAGTAACCACCCCCCTATCCTTTGCAGTCCTAATTAAACGCCCAAAACCTTGCTTAAAAAGAATAACTGCTTCAGGCACACTCAAGCACATAAATGGGTTAAACCCTCTTTTTTCTAAAGCACTGGACCTAGCCAATAAAACAGGATGGTCTGGCACTGTAAATGGAAGTTTTACTAAGATAAGATGACTTAATGCTTCGCCGGGTACATCTATACCTTCCCAAAAAGACATTGTCGCAAAAAGGCAAGCACTTATGTCATTTTTAAAGTCTTCTAAAAGGTGAATACGTGGTTTTTCTCCTTGTGTGTATATTCTAATATTTTCTTTGATATTTTCCCTAACATATTCTGAAGCTTCGGTTAAAGAAGAATAAGAAGTGAAAAGCACTAGGGCTCTGCCATTTGTCGCTTTTATCAAAGAAAGAATAGCTTTATTAATTGCACTTTGAAAAGTTTTTTCGTTTGGTAATGGAATGTCGTTTGGAACAGAAAGTAAAACATTTTCTTCATATAAAAAAGGAGATGGAAAGCTATTTTTAACTATTTCAAAACAATCTTCTCTTAAGCCTACTCCATTTAAATAATAGCCAAAGTTTTTTCCAACTTGCAATGTTGCAGAAACACAGATTACAGCATTTAATCTTGAAAAAAGATAGGCTTTTAATATTGATGCAACATTTAATGGAGTTTGAATAAAATTAATTTCTTCTGAAGTTAGGCTCTTCTTTTTTTCACACCAAAATACAGTGTCTTCAATTTCTTTATATTTTAGAAAGTTATTAATAACATCCAAGATCAAAACCATTTTTTTTAGGGCTAAAGAAATTTTATGTTTTTCTTCTTTGTGTTCTTCTTCCAACACATCAATTATTTTAGAAAGATATCTAATCATATTAAACATAGCTTGATATAGTTTTTTAAATCTTTCCAATAATTCTTCTGGGTTAATCTCTTCTATAGAAATTGCATTAGATGAAATAAGAAAGGTGATAGTGTAAGCATCGATAAGATTTGCTGCTTCTAGCAAAATGTTTTGCAACTCTTCAAACTTTTTTAAGTCTACATCTTTAACCACATAACTTAATTCAACAATAACTCCTTTCTTTCTTCTTTTTGTTGTTTGTAAATATAAAGAAGCCAAATGTCTTTTAATTTCTTTTTGGCAAATGATATCCGAAAAAAAGTTTATTGCAGTTTTTTTAATTGAATGAGCTTCATCAAAAACTAAATACTTAAAAGATGGTAAAACAGAACGAGTCTTTTGCTCTTCTTCCTCTTCATCTTCTTTTCTTTTTTCATCGTCCATTTTAATCTTAACATCAGCAAAAACAATATGATGATTTGCAACCACAATTAATGCTTCTTCTGCATTTTGTTTCATCTTTGTTACAAAGCATTTTGTAAAATGTGGGCATAATGTGCCAAGACATGTTTCTGCATCTGATGCAACTTCTCGCCAAAGCTCATCGTTAATATGTATTTCTTCCCTATCCCCAGTTTTTGTTTTATTGCACCATTCATACAAAACACCAATTTCTTTTTTCTCTTCAGAAAGACCTGTAATTTCAAGCTTACCTTGCAAAAACTGTGTTTCATTTAATTTTTCTTCTAGTTTTCTAAAACATAGATAGTTGTTTCTACCTTTCACTAAAGCAACTTTTTCTTGAGGTAAGCCTAAAATCTTAAAAGCTAATGGAATATCTTTATCAATGAGTTGGTTTTGTAAGTTAATTGTTGCTGTGGAAATTACTACTCGCTTTTTGTTTATATGTGCCCATTCTATTGAAGGAATTAGATAAGCAAAGCTTTTACCAATACCTGTTCCTGCTTCAAAAACCCCTATTGTGCTTTTGTTGTAGCATGTGGCAATTGCCCTAACCAATTCTAATTGATTTTCTCTTACTTCATAGTTTTCTTTTATCTTTGATAGTGCTCCTCCTTCTGCAATAAGAGAAACTAGGTTTTGGACATTAAGCTTTTTATATATTTCATCTTCAGTGAAATCGCTCATGCTAATACTAAACTTAACCTAGATAAACACGCGGAACACGCTTATTGATGTTGCTTGTAATTTCATAACAAATTGTACCTGCATAATTAGCAACATCTTTTGCAGAATTGTTTTTTATTCCGTTAGAAGGACCAAACACACACACTTCATCCCAACGCTTCACACTGGGTTCTGCACCAATATCCACCATGCACTGATCCATGCAAATACGCCCAACTATTGGATAAAACGAAGAGCCAATACGCACCTTTAATTTAGAAGATAAGCTCCTACTAAGCCCATCCGCATAACCTATTGGAAGAGTTGCAATATAAGTGTCTTTTGGGCATACCCAAGTCCTTCCATAAGAAACACTTTCTCCTTTTTCAACTTTTTTAATAAAGACTACTTCTGTTAAAAGTTCCATAACAGGCTTTAAGTCTATTTCACAAATTTCTTCATCAAAAGGAGAATATCCATAAGCTAATAAACCTATACGCACCATGTCAAATTGTTCTTTTTGAAAAAGCACTGCTCCAGAGTTGGAAGCATGAATTAAAGGAATTCTTATTCCTTCATTTTGAATATTCGCTATTGCTTTTTTGAAAATTGAAATTTGCTTTTCTGTAAAAGAAATATCATCAGTATTTTTAGAATCAGAAACTGCAAAGTGTGTGGCAACTCCTTCAAGATGTAAGTTTCCTTTTTCATTTATTTTTTTTGCTAAACGCGTAACTTCATCACCCTTACAACCAATGCGAGCCATGCCTGTGTCAACCTTTAGATGAACACCTGCTTTTTTGTTTAATGAAAAAGCAACATTGTTTAATTGTTCAATGTATTCTTCGTCCACAACAAGGGGCTGAATGTTATTTAAAACTATGTCTTTAGCTTCATCAAGGCTAGGAATGCTTAATGAAATAATTGGAGCAATTATACCTGCATTTCTAAGTTCAATTCCTTCTTGCACTGAAGCCACAGCCAAATGGGTGACTCCACTTCTAATTGCTGCAACACTGGAATGCACTGCCCCATGCCCATAGGCATCAGCTTTAACTGCAAGGCATATTTTTACATTTTCATTAAGTCTTTTTTTTACTTCTCTTATATTATGTTGTAAATTATCAAGATGGATTATAGCTTTAGTAGGTCTCATATATTTTCTCTTAATGTTTAAAGTGTCTTATTTTGGTAAAAAGCATAGCAATATCATTTTCATTGCAATATTTAATGCACTCATCATCTCTAATAGAACCGCCGGGTTGTATTATTAGATTAATGCCATTTTCATGGGCTAGTTTGATTGTATCTGTAAACGGAATAAATCCATCGGATGCCATAATAGCTCCTTTAAGATTATCCCCTGCTCTTTTAATTGCATCTTTTGCAGCATCCACCCTATTGGGTTGCCCTGTCCCTATTCCTACTGTGCAAAAACACGATGCTTCTTTATTGGCTAGTAAGATTGCATTAGACTTTACTAATTGGCAAGCTTTCCATGCAAAAATAGCAAGTGAAAGTTCTTCTTTTGTTGCTTTTTTTTCTGTTGCACAATTAAGGTTTTCTAATTCTGTTTCTTTAATAATATCAATTTCTTGAACCAGTATTCCTCCAATAATTGACTTCATTTCCATTTGAGTTTTAAGTGGAGAAAACGGCAATGTTATAAGACGACAATTTTTTCGCTTACTAAGATATTCTCTAGCTCCATCACTAAAAGATAGGGCTACAATACATTCCACAAAAAGCCCTTCTATTTCTTTGCAACAAGCTTCATCAAATTCTTTGTTTAATGCAATAATACCACCATATGCAGAAACAGGATCGCTTTTAATTGCTT
The DNA here is from genome assembly GCA_052169975.1 of Treponema sp. Lineage (GTDB taxonomy): Bacteria > Spirochaetota > Spirochaetia > Treponematales > Treponemataceae > Treponema_B. The sequence continues at coordinate 8,841 of JBQNBK010000035.1, read as the reverse complement.
GTCTTAAAGCTATGGCTTGCATGTTTTCATCTTTTGATAAACTAGCTATGCCTATTGGGGTTTGATGCTTTACCACAACAGCAGTAGCATAAGGCGAAAAAGAAAGAGAGGCTCTATAAGCTAAGTCACAATCTAAGATGTTGTTGTAAGATAAAGCCTTCCCTTGCAATAAGTTTCCTTGCAAAACACCTATGTTTTCTGTTTTATAAGGCTTATAGCTTTCAGCTTTTTGATGTGGGTTTTCTCCATAACGTAATTCAGTTTTTTCATAATCTTGTAAAAAGAACTTTTGCTGAACATTTTCATTATAGTTTTTTTCATAAGATGTGTTTAACCAATTAGTAATTGCAACATCATACTTTGCACATATATCAAAAGCCTTAATAGCCATCTTTACTCTTAAATGCTCATCAAAGCTAGCATCTTCTTTTATGTTTTTTGCAACTTCTTCATAGTCTTCATAAGATGGAACTACCAGCACTCTTTTATAATTTTTAGCAGCAGATCTTAATAAGGCAACACCTCCAATGTCTATGTTTTCTATTGCCTCTTCTTCTGTTACATGTGGTTTTGCTATAGTATTTTCAAATGGATATAAATTGCACACTAATAAATCAATTTTATGTTTATGAAATTTCTCCAAATCCTTTTCATCTTCAACTATGTCTCTTGCTAAAAGACCTGCATGAATAAAAGGATGCAATGTTTTCACTCTTCCTGATAAAAGTTCATCAAAACCAGTGTAATCTTTCACTTCTATAACACTAAGATTATTTTCTTTTAATAATTTAAAAGTGCCACTTGAAGCTAAAATAGTATAAGAGTTTTTTAATAACAGTTTAACAAATTCAACTATTCCAGTTTTGTTACTTACTGAAATTAATGCAAATTTCATAATATCTCCTTATAAAGTTGATAAACAACCTTATCTTATTTCTCCACGTTCAATACTCAATTTCTTTTCTTCTTCTTTTGCTTTTATCTTTATGTCTCCAATAGGATTCCATTGCACAAAAAAAGAAATAGTAGGGTCAAAATTATATGTTTTTCTGGTGCCAACAGTTTTTAATGTTGGCTTAACAGAATAAGAAATAGTCATAGTCCAATCTTTTAAGTGATGTGTTAATTCAAAATTTATAGATTTAAGCTTAAAATCTGACATTCTTCTTTTTTCTGTGTCCCAAAAGAAAAATGAATATAAGATATCTTTAAATAAGTTGGTTTCTCCTTGAAAGGTTATAGGTAAATTAAAAGCATCTCCAAAATATTTCACTATAGAATCGTTTCGTGAAGTAGCTCCAAAACTAACATCAACAAATTCATGTATTTTAAATGTAATTTTTGGTGAAAAAGTAAAATAACTATCTGTCAACCTAACCAAATTAAAATGCAATGAAGATGAAAAAAATGCTTGAAAATGCACTCTGTTTTTCCAAGAATAAAATTCAATTGGTTTTGAAGAATTAGAAAAAGATAAATCAAAAGCAGAAGGAATAAATTTCTTCTCAGTTCCATCTGGTTGCCAACCACTAGAAGCATTAAGCTTATATGGCAATGTCCTAGTCATTACATAAGAAAAAGAAACATATTTCCAAGAAAAATTAAGTGCAAACCTATCATGTTTTTTATCTTCAATATTATATATATATTCTTGAGATAATGAAATATTAAATGGCAAAGAAAAAGATGTAGTAAATTTTAGCGGATCCCAAAACCATTTCTTACTAGCATTTTCTTTTTCAAAGTATTTAGTGGATAGACTAAATTTAACATACGGAATATTAAAAACACTAGAAAAAGAATATGCAGAAAGAAGTGGTTTTAAGTTCATAGAAAGACTAAGGCTTTGTGTATATTTTCCAATATTAAACCCCAAAACAGTGCTAGCAGAATGTGAAGTAATCATTTTTTTATCCCACTTCACTCTTTCAATTTCCCATTTAGGATCGCTTACAGTTCCTACAAATTTTCTTTGCAATAATGTTTCAGTCATTGTCCAACTAAAAGTTATAGGTTTTAGAAAATCAATATTGGTAAAAGGTGTTATGTTCAAAGTGTTAGTGTTTTTTAAGCTATAAATATTTGCTTTATAGTTATTTAGTTTTAGTGTATTTTCACGTGTTTTATCTTTAACATAAGGATGGTCTTGATAGTTTGAAGAAAACACTAAAGAGTTAGTAAGAGTGGCTATTCCTCTATATAACGATAGGTTACTATTAATTGAAACATCGCCTTTTAATTGATAAAACTTTGAATAAAACTTGTTCCAATTAATGTCTTTAGGTTCTTTCCATTCATCATGATCAAAAATACTTTCATATATTGCTTGCCCACTCATCCTATAGGTAAGGTCATATTTAAAAATATTGGTTAAAAAGTAAGATGATGTAGAAGGTGGTGAAGCCTTATATAATGGTAAGCAAGAATCTAAAAGATCAGTATAAATATTTTCAGTTAAGCTAGCAATTTTTTCTTTAAGCTCTTCATCATTCATTTCAGATATTTTTTTTGTTTCAATTTTTTTAGTCTCGTCTTTTTTTTTCTTCATCTTCCAAAAATGGGTTTTTTATATCTTTAAGAATGGGGTCAATATTCTTTGAAACAGTATTTTTCTTTTTACTTTCCAACATAGATGTTGAAAAAATAGTTCCAGAAGTAGAAATCTTAAAAGAAGGCTTTAAGCTTTGTGGGTAATAAAACTTTCGCTCTGGAGAATAAGTAGCTTGTAGTCCTGTTAATTTTGAATTAGCTTTTGAATAAAAGTTTAATGCTGTGGAAATATCATCAATAGAAATTGATGATATCCACGGACGCAATATTGGAAAAGAAGGACGCACAGTTCCTGCAAGACGCCAAACATAAGAAGTTTCTTCTGAAGTGCTTGAAGTTTCTTTTGCTAGTTTATCTTTATTAAGCATATAGTTAAACCAGTTCATGTCTTCACTTCTATTCATAAAGTCTTTTTTAAAAAACGGATCTGAAATAAATGGAAAGGCAATTCCAACATTAAATGGGTCTTTTGTTAAAGACATATTAAAATGAAAATTATATCTAAAAGGCACTACCCAACCAAACAAATTGCTTTTATTTAGTTCTCCTTTTTTATCAGAACCCGGTGCAAATGTTGAAAAAAGATTACCACTAGAAGAAATAGGATATATTGTATTAGAAAACCCTATAAAACCACTAAAATCAACATCTCTAACATAGCTTCGCTTTGGAGCAAACTTACCTTCAATACCTATAAGATAGCCAAGCCTAGAATACATATCAAACATTACTTTTAAGTATGCAGGGTCTTGAATGCTAGCATCTTCATCAAGCTTCTTGAAAAACAAACTTTCTAGCTTTTGTTTTTTGAGAGTGTCTCCTTGCAAAAAGTTAGAAAACGAAGAAGTTTTTTCTTGCTTTGCAAGTGGTTTTCTTCCTATTAAATAAGTAGTGGTTTGTAAAAAATATCCTTCTTTGTTTCTAAAACCAAAGACAGGATGAAAAAGCATCTCATCTGCTGGATAATAAAAAAATGGAAGATAAAAAAGAGGCACTACACCTATGGATAAAACACCATTTGCAAATGCCATTTCATTACCTGGCAATATCCAAATACGGCTTGCCCTTATAGACCAAAGACTATCTTCTGACTTACTAGTTGTTAAAAGGCTTCCCTTAAAGCCTATAACCCCACTTTCATCTTTTCCTGCAATATAGGTATGAATTGAAAAAGGATCTCTTCCCTTCTTATTAGAAGCTTGTTGAATAATACCATTAAAAAAGACACCTTGCATCTTTTCTATATCAAATAAAAGATATTCACCAGAAAACTTTTCTGCAACCTGTTTTCCTATTGCTCTTTCATACTTAACATTTCCTGTAGCTTCCATAGTGCTACGACTTTTGTTATAAACAATTTTGTCTGCAATAATTGTGGAAACTGAAGTCCCGTCAGAAACAGATATTGAAACATTTCCTGTAAAAATTACTAATTCTTCTTTTTCGTACTCTTCTTCTTTTTTCTCTTCTTTCTTATCTTCTTTGTTAGGTTCTTCTTTTTTTTCTAGTGCGTTATCTTCTATAGATTCGTTTTCTATAGCTTTGTTTTCTTCTTTTACTTCTTTAGTGTTAGCTTTATCAATTGGCTTTTCAATCTTTTTTCCATTTACCTTTTTATATTCTGTAGTTCGAGAAGAATTAATAATTATTTTTCTTGGCTTTTTTGTATTACTAGCTTGAGCACTCTTTCCTTTATTTTCCTTAACAAAAGAAAGAGGATCTGCCACTTCATCTCCTAGCGATCTTCCTTCTCTAATTTGTGAGTATGATATGCTTATGAAAGTTATGAAAAGAACAAAAAAGAATGTCTTTAACTTCATTGTTTGTCTAACATCTCTTTTATATAATAACCTGTATAAGAGGCTTTACATTTTGCAACTTCTTCGGGAGTGCCCATTGCAACTATATGCCCCCCCTTATCCCCTCCTTCAGGTCCTAAATCTATAATATGGTCTGCTTGCAAAATAACATCTAAATTATGCTCAATCATTAAAACGGTGTTGCCATTATCAACTAAGCGTTGAATAACAGACATAAGCATTTTCACATCTGCAAAATGTAATCCTGTTGTAGGTTCATCCATTATATAAAGAGTTTTCCCTGTAGATCTTTTAGAAAGCTCTGTTGCAAGTTTAACACGTTGTGCCTCCCCTCCAGAAAGAGTTAAAGCTGATTGCCCAAGCCTTATATAACCTAAGCCTACAGAAAGAAGTGTTTGAAGTTTATTTGAAATAACTGGAATAGAAGAGAAAAACGAAGCTGCTTCTTCCACACTCATATCCAACACTTCAGCAATATTTTTTCCTTTATATCTCACTTCAAGAGTCTGCTCATTAAAACGCATTCCCTTACAAACATCACACTTAATATAGACATCAGGCAAAAAGTTCATTTCAATCTTTAGCATGCCATCGCCATTACAATTTTCGCACCTACCACCCTTTATGTTAAAAGAAAAACGTCCCGCCTTAAAGCCTTGTGCTTTTGCTTCTGGAAGGCTTGCAAAAAGATCCCTTATATGTGTAAAAAGCCCCACATAAGTTGCAGGGTTGGAACGTGGAGTTCTTCCTATTGGGCTTTGGTCTATATTAATCACTTTATCTATATTTTCCACTCCAAGTATTTCACCATAAGCCCCTTCTTTCATCAAAAAGGGTGCTTCGCTAGGGCTTACTGTCCCTCGCATTTTATTAGACAATGCAGGCGAAATTACATCTGTCAAAAGAGTGCTTTTTCCCGAACCTGAAACACCTGTTATGCAAGTGAAAACTCCTAGCGGAATAGAAAGACTAATGTTCTTTAAGTTATGTTCTTTTACGTGCTTAACTGTAATAAACTTTCCATTTCCTTCTCTTCGCTTTTTGGGAACTTCCATTTTAAGAGTGCCTGCAAGATACTGCCCAGTCAAGCTTTCTTTCACTTTAGCAACTTCAGCTGGGCTTCCTAAAGCTGTAATGTTTCCACCATGCACACCTGCCATAGGACCTAAGTCTACAATATAATCTGCAACACGCAAAGTTTGCTCATCATGTTCCACAACAATAACAGTGTTTCCAATGTCTCGTAAATATAAAAGATTATCAATTAATTTTTGGTTATCTCTTTGGTGAAGCCCTATTGAAGGCTCATCAAGAATATATAAAACACCAATTAACGAAGAGCCTATCTGTGTGGCAAGCCTAATACGCTGTGCTTCCCCGCCAGAAAGAGTTGAAGCCCTTCGTTCCAAAGTAAGATAATCAAGCCCAACATTTTGCAAAAAAGTAAGACGCTTATTAATTTCTTTTAATATTTCTTTAGCAATTTCTTTTTCTGTGTCAGTTAAAGATAAAGATTCAAAAAACTTTAAAGAATCAGAAACAGAAAGATGAGAAATCTCATCAATATTTTTATCCCCAATAGTAATAGAAAGGCTTTCATCTTTTAATCTTTTTCCCTTACATTTATTACATCGTTTTATAGACATGTATTTTTCGTAAGATTCTTTTTGAGCTTCTGAATAAGATTCCTTATATCTTCTCCACATTTCTTGAACAATTCCATTCCACTCAAATTTATCATGATATGTGTGCCCACCACCTTCTGATACATAAGTAAATTCAAGTGTCCTACCATCACCTTGTGTCAAAAACTCATATTGTTCTTTTGTAAGTTTAGAAAATGGAGTGTCAAGAGTAAAACCTGCAGCCTTTGCAATTGCTTCAAAATGAGAAGCATACCAACTAGATTCAGGATTAAAAGGAGTTATCCCCCTATCATTAAAAGATTTATCTTTATCGGGAATCAACAAATTCACATCAAAAGTCCTAATTTCTCCAAGCCCTGTGCATTCTGGGCAAGCACCAATTGGGCTATTAAAAGAAAAAAGTCTAGGCTGCAATTCGCTTATAGAAATTCCACAATTAGGGCAAGCATTTTTCTGTGAAAAAAACACTTCTTCTAGCTTACCATCAGTTTCTTTTGTAACAATTACTTTTCCGTCAGAAGCTTCCAAAGCAGTTTCTATTGAAGATGAAAGACGCTTTTTAATATCTTTTGAAATTTTAAGGCGATCAACTACAATTTCTATTGTGTGTTTTTTTTGTTTTTCTAGCTTTATATCGTCTTCTAAGTTTACCCTCATACCATCTATTCTTGCACGAATAAAGCCCATCTTTTTAGCATCTTCAATAATTTTAGAATGCTCTCCCTTTTTCATTTTTACAACAGGAGATAGCACTTCTATCTTTGTTCCTTCTTCCCAATTCATTATTGTATTGATGATGGTATCCACATCTTGTTCTTTTATTTCTCTTCCACACTTAGGGCAATGAGCATGCCCTATTCTTGCGAATAAAAGACGATAGTAGTCATATATTTCTGTTATTGTTCCAACTGTAGAACGTGGATTTTTATGTGTTGTTTTTTGCTCAATTGCTATGGAAGGAGATAAGCCTTCTATATAGTCCACATCTGGCTTATCCATTTTACCCAAAAATTGCCTAGCATAAGCAGATAAAGACTCCATATAGCGTCTTCTACCTTCAGCAAAAATAGTATCAAAAGCAAGTGAACTTTTTCCCGACCCTGAAAGACCTGAAATAACAATTAATTTACCACGTGGAAGGCTCAAGTCTATATTTTTTAGATTATGCTCTCTAGCACCTTTTATAATTAGATTTTCTAACAATGTTCTCTACCTTATTGTTTTTAATGCTTAGTAAAAAAACAACGCAAGAAGTTTAAAATATTTAAGTTTTTTTTTCAAGATTAAGACGTAACAATCTTTAAGATATGGCTTTGAAAGGACTTGCGGCGAACTGGACTTGAACCAGCACACCCGTGAAGGCATCAGCACCTCAAGCTGACGTGTCTACCATTCCACCACCGCCGCAAACATTGACTTTTGTAAGCTTAACAAACATACAAACAAAAGTCAATATATCTAATTTACTTAATCCTTATAACTAAGGAGTTTGGAAGAAAACAATTTGTTATTTGTTAAATGCAGGACTGCTCACTTTTACCTTGAAGTAATGCAAGAAGGAATGGATATTGTGGTTTGAGTGTATTTAAAGAACCAGTTAGATTAGTAAATTCTTTATTTGTGGCTTCACCTTTGAATATATATTTTTTTAATTTTTCATATATATCCTGTGGACCTTTATAATTAGGTGGCATTTTCACCTTTGCTATTAATTTACTTAGTTGTTCAGAAGTTAAATCTTCTAAAGGACTATCTTTCACATAACCATATATTTCTAAATTATTTTTAATCTCAGGAACAAGAGAATTTAATTTTTTTATACCTACTTTATTATCGGGACTGTTTATATATTCCATAATTTTTTGTTTAGGCAGAGTAACATTGTTTAATATTAAACGTCCAATGCTGGTTTGTTCCATCTTGTATAGTAAAGTTGTTTTTTTGAATTCAAGTTGTGAAGCTGCTGCTACCATGCCGATTACACTCATTTTAGATAAATTACTATCTTCAAATATTACATTAGCCCAATTTGCTTGATGAACTATTAATTCTTCTTCTAAATTTAGCCCCTTTATTATAGCGTTTCTTATATAAGTTTGCCCTTCATTAGTTCTTTTAGATAATTCTAAAAATTCATTTCCTTTTAAAATTGCTCTTTCTGTATCACTAATCCTACCGTTATATCCTACCCAAGTTGGACCAGTACAATCTGTTTCCATATATCCTGGAAAAGTTATATTTCCATATTCTTTTTCAATATTGTTACCTGGTAAAAGATAAGGAAGTAAATCTTTTACATTTCCACGAACTTTAGTTTTATATATTTTTACTTTATTCTTTAAAGTTGGGTTTTCTATTATTGATAATAATTCTTCTACTCTAACATATGGAGTTACATCCCAGTTACCATCTTGTTTCTTTTCTCTTTCACCACTTAAAAAAGCAGTTCCTTTAATCGTATCTGCTGGAAAGTTTAATATTTCTTTAAATTTTTTATTATTATCTATTGCTTTAGCAAACTCACTTATATCAAAATTTTCTTTTCCAAAATTTATGCTTATATTTTTATCCCCATCTTTACAATTCAAAGTTGTATTATTTAAAGCATTGTTTTCCATATCTTCTAAAATTTTAGGAGTAATAGGAGTAGATTCATATTCAGTAGCAGAATTTGATGTATCCAATGTATTTAAACTGCTTCCTTGTATTGTTGATGGTCTTTTATAGAAAGTATTTATTTTTAAATTATCAGATAGAAAATCTTTATTTGTATTTGTAATTTCTGTTTTTGATAATATATTTGCAACTTTTTTTAAGTTTTCTTT
>JBQNBK010000034.1:0-15630 GCA_052169975.1 Treponema sp. | reverse complement strand
TATTAGAACTAGCCTTCATTAAAGCTCTCATTTTCTTTTCACTTAGAGATTCTATGCGATTTGCTTTTCCTTCCAAATATGAAAGAAACATTTCAGGAACAATCTTAGAATATGATGAATACATAGTATTAGATGCCTCAAAATTAAATTCAGAAACTGCAAGCACCCATTCCTTTTCATCTGCAAACACAAAAGAAGAAAAAAATAAAAATAAAATAGCTATTTGTTTTTTAATCATTATTTTTCAACTTATTATTTAGATATTCAACAATAAAGTCATCAATTTTTCCATCCATAACAGCTTGAACATTACCACTTTCATATTTAGTGCGATGGTCTTTCACTAAAGTATATGGTTGAAATATATAAGATCGGATTTGATTACCCCAAGATATATCTTTTTTCTCTGCCATAAACTTAGTGTTTTCTTTTTCTTTTTGCTCTTCATAATAACTATAAAGCCTAGCTTTCAACATACTCATTGCAGTTGCCCTATTTATAATCTGGCTTCTTTCACTTTGCGAAGCAACTACAATACTTGTAGGCAAGTGTGTAATACGCACAGCAGAATCTGTTTTGTTAACGTGTTGACCACCAGCCCCACCCGATCTATATGTATCAATTCGTAAATCTTCTGGACGTATGTCAATAGTTATTTCATCATTTAAAACAGGGTAAACAAAAATAGAGGCAAAAGAAGTGTGTCTTCTCGCATTAGTATCAAAAGGGCTTATTCTAATTAAACGATGCACTCCATTTTCACCTTTAAGAAAACCAAAAGCATAGTCCCCTTTCACTTCTATAGTAATTGACTTATACCCTTCAATATCCCCAACAGTGAAGTCTACAATTTCAGTCTTAAAATCTTTCATTTCAGACCAACGCATATACATACGGAGCAACATTTTAACCCAATCACAAGCTTCTGTGCCTCCAGCCCCTGCATGAATAGTCAAGTAAGCATCATTTATATCTACTTCACCAGAAAGTAAATTAAGTGTGTTTAATTTTTTGTATAATTCTTGCGTATTGCTTAAAGAACTTTTTATTTCATCTTCAAAAGAAGTGTCATTCATTTCTTCAGCAAGTAAGAAAAGAGCTTCAAGGTCATCAACATTTTTTGTTAATTCTTCCCATGGTTCAATACGATTTTTCAAGCCTTTTATTTCTAGCATAACTTTTTCAGCTTGTTTAGAATCATTCCAAAAGTCTTGAGCTTCTGTTTCTTTTTCTTTTTCTGATATTTTACTTTGAATTGCTTCTATGTCAAAGATGCCTCCAGCTCTCTTTAACTTGATTTTTTAACTCAATAATTTGCATTTTATATTCTTCTAGCATTTTTAATCCCCTTTATTTCAAAAGAATATTACAAAAAATAAAATTAGTCAAAGGTGTATTAATTAAGGTACATAATAAGTATATGTTTACTAAATGAATAAATAAGTAATAATAAATCCTAACTTCACCTATCATTAAAAAAAAGCTAATCGCGTATAGAAGTGTTGCAATTAATAATTACAACAACTTCTATACATGCAAAAATTATTCAGTTAATGAGAATGCAAGACGAAATCCCCAGTTAGTAGAAATCCAATCAAAATTAGAAACTTGCACACGTCTTTCAATCTGGCAATGCTCTTCACCGCTAACAAATCCACCACAACGCATAGTGGAACGAGGATCGGTTACATCATCAAAATGTTTATCACTTATATATTCCCAAACATTCCCACACATGTTATAAAGCCCAAGCTTATTAGGTTTTCCTTCATTGGCTTTATGTGTTTTTCCGTTTGAATTACCTTTATACCAAACAACTTCATCAATACTATCTCCGCCTGCAAATTTATATTTCCAATCAGGAGCAGTAGGCTCGCCTCCCCTAGCTGCAAACTCCCATTCAGGCTCTGTAGGAAAGCGAAATCCAATTTTTCCTTTTATATACTCTGCATCTATCAAAGTTTCTATTTTCTTTCTTGAATCTCGCAAGGGAATGCCACCAATGCCACAATAAACACATTCAGCTTCACCAAGTAGTTTTTCTGTATAAGCATTGCACCAAACAATAGCATCACGCCAAGAGATTTTAGTAACAGGCTCCGCTTCATCATGTTCCATTGCATTGTAAGCACCTTCATCAGAGTTAGCCCCTTTTTGCCCTTCATGTTCAAAAAAATAGCCATTTGTTTTGGCCCAGTCCAACACCTCTTTCCATAGATTATAAGGAACTTCTGTAATTCCAATTGCATAAGGAGCAACAACAAAATCTTCCTTAATTTCAGAACCTCTATAATGTATTTTCCATTTTCCTTCTGTTACCTCCCCATAACCAATTTTTATAGGAGAGCCAACCGAAACAATAGTTTTAACATTTGGAATTGCTTTAAATTGAACAGACACTGTCTTATCTTCATTGGCTACAAGATAAGCCTTTCTAAAATTATTCTTTTCAGCCACAGCTCCGTTCCAAACACTTGCAACAAAACAAGAAGCTGGCTTTGCAATAAACGACACAGTTTTACCCTTTTGCACCTTTCCACCACTAAAAGGTTTTCCATCAAGTTCTGCAATTAATAAGCCATTTTCTGATTGAGCAATCTTAATCTCTACAAAACTTCCTTGACTATGTTGCTTGCAAGAAAAAAGAACACAAAAACAAAAAAACATCAATATTATTTTCTTCATAATCACCACCATAAAACATCAACTCTAAGCCTTTGGAAGAGGACTTTTAGCATCTGATTTTTCACTTTCAGGAGAATCATTTTCATCTATTAAATTCCCCATTGCCACAATTGAAACTGTATAAGCTTCGTTAGGGTCTCCTAATCCATTAATCTCGTATTCTGTTTTTGAAGAAGAAATAGAACCAGAACCTACTATCTTATTTTCATGATCATATAAAATCATAAGATAATATCTAGCATTAGGCACTGCATCCCATTTCACTTTCACCCCTTGCTCTTTAGCTTCCAAAACAGGTTTATTAGGTTTTGCAAGAGTAATGCTAGGAGCAGATGAAATCCTAAACCAATACCAATCCTTATCAGGCAATTGGCTTCCAAAGCGGAGACCTGGAGAAACAAGATTACCAGCATATTCTTTTCCCCAAGCGTTTTCTTTTAATCTTGAAGTATAAAACCTATCATCATCTTCGTGGCTATCATTTTGCTTTTGTCCTGTAGCATCATCTAGCCTGCTACCATCTTGCTTATTAATTCCCACTGAAACATCAACTGGAGCATTAGAAATATTAATTGCATAGTTTCCACCAAAGAAATGCCTACCTGCAACAGTTGCTGATATTTCTGCAGCATATGCTGTGTTAGGCTCTGGAAGAAAAGAAGCTGCTCTAAATTTCCCCCCAGTATATTTAACAATTGGATTATTTTCATCTATCTTTCCATCAGGAAGGATCTTAAAAATATTAATCGTAATGCGAGGAGCATCATAACCGTGATGATAAAAAGAATTTTTCATAACAGATACCCATGCTAAGGTTTCATTAAAATTAAAATCAACTTGCTCATCAGCATCACCAAAAGTTATGCTTTTTTTCTCTTTTGAATTCTTAAAAGTCCCTATAAGAGAATATTTTTTTCCTTTAAGTAAACCTTTTATTTCAATTAAGTTTTTAGTATCTGACTTTAAGTTTAAAATAGGTGTTCCATGTTCATCATCAATTAATGTTAAGCTACCATCACAAGGAATACCATTATTCTTAAATGTTACTCTTAAAACACCATTACTATAAGGGTTTTCCATAGAAGAAATATCATTTAATTTTTTTGTTGCTTCTAAAATATTAATGCGTCCATGCCCTAAACCAAAAGAAAAATCAGAAAATCCAGCCACTTTGTCAGCTGTTTTTTCCAATAAGTTTTTAATTTCATATGGAGCCAAATTTCTTGCAGCATCAAAAGAAAGAAGATAACCAATAGCTCCTGTCACAAAAGCACTAGACATGGAAGAGCCACTTAATGTTTGAAAATCTTCTTCTCCATTATTCCAACACGACTTAATTCCATCACCCGGTGCTGCAAGACTAATCCAAGAACCACTAGTACTCAAAGTCATTTGCCTATCTTGACCTGTTGTGGCCCCAATAGCAATAACACCGGGAAAGCTTGCAGGATAAGAAGAAATGTAAACCCCATCATTACCCATAGAAATAACAGGCAAGATATTTTCTTTTAGTGCATTTGAAAGAGCTGTAAATGCAAATTCTGTTGCACTGCTTCCCCCTAAACTCATGTTTACAGGAATTGTTTTTTGAGTAATCTTAAAATCACTGTCTCTTAAATATGAAGGTAAAGAGTTTATTTCTTGAACTGTTCTTGAAGCCTTATCTTTACGTAAAACATTAATTGTTTTTGCTAAGTCAATTAGAGCACCATACACAGCCCAAGCACTTCCACCACCAGCAACACCTAAAGATTGATATGAAATAACTTTTGTGTTTTTCCATGCAACTCCTGCAATGCCCACATCATTATTGCCTCTAGCAGCCATAATCCCAGTGCAATGAGAACCATGCCCATGCCTATCCCAATTTTCGCCTAGTGGAATATCTGTAAATGCTTGCCCATCCCCAATATAAGAGCCCCCGTTTCTATTTACACAAGACTTTGCATAAAGCACAATTGATGAGCCATTTTCATCTTTAAAATCTTTATGTGCCATGTTCAAACCTGTGTCAATAATTGCCACAACACTCTCATTTTGCCCATAACCTACTTCTTTGTATGCTTTCAATGCTTGAGTTATACCTAAAGAATAACCTGAATTACGTGCAATAGGGTCTTTTTCATAATCTCCTTCTGAAAGCCCAAATGTTTGTTCACTAGGTAATTTAGGCTCATTAGAAATAGTTTTATATACTTTGGGCTGCAAAACACAAGAATCTCTTTCAACCAACAACACACCTTCAATTGAATTTGCAAGGTCTAAGTCACCATCTTTTTTATATATATGGTAGTAAAGAAAATCTGTGTTAGGCACTGCAATAACACCTTCAACCTCAAAACCTAGTTCTTCAAATTCTTTTTTTTCAAAAGTGTTTAATGTTTTTGCTATTAAATAACCATCATTCTTTTTTTCTTCAATTGCTTTTTCTTCAATATTTTGATTAGCCTTAGATGCTAAATTATGAGTTTTTTCTTCAATGTTTCCAAAAGAGCATGCTCCAAAAAACACACTCACAAAAGCTAAAAATAAAAGTTTTTTCATGTCACATCCTTTACTTTGTTATAGAAAATGTAAATCTTCCATTTATTGCGTTGCTACCAAAGTTTTTATTGTTGCCAAAAGATCTGCAATAAACATGACCATTAGGTCTATTAGGATTTTCAAATTCCAACACTTTCACTATATGCAAAGCTTCATCATCATTCAAAACCAATGGGTTTCCCCATTCAGCTTGCATATCCCATTCATACACAAAGCCATATTTATATGCCATAGGCTTATTAATTCCATAATCTCTACCATAAGAAGGAAGTACATTAAATTCTGACACTTTTAAAAACTTAGATTTAATCACTAAAGTATCTTTTTGCACTTCAAGAAGATCACTTAAATTATTAATTCCATATTTTGAAAGAAGCCCCCCACTAATCATTTCATTAATAGACTTTGTTTCAATCTTATCATCTTCGCCACACATCTTAATCTTAACATCTGGCATCCCATTACCACCATCAAAATAATATCTAAATTTAGCCCCAAATTCTGGATTTTTTTGTTTGTCCAATATAAGAAGACCTGCATTTATATAGTCTGCCAATTCTTTACTAAAAGCAAAGTTTTCACCACTTACTTTGCAAGAATAAGAAAGGTTTTCAGCTTCAGCCAAAGAAACTTGTTTAAAGTTTTCAGGTTCATAAAGTGAATAAGTAAAACTTGGCAAAAGCTTTCCTTGCATCACAGGCGAAATTACTTTGTCTGTTTCACCAAAAGCAACAATTTTATATTCATAATCTTCATATTCTTGCAAAGAAGAATCCCCATCAAAGCCTTTATGCACTTTAGGAAAACCTTCAACATTTAAATTTGAATAAATCCTAGTTGCTACCTTATTCCAAGTAGTTTCATCCTTTTTCTTTCTTAAAATATCAAACCCAATTATAGGAACATCAACTTCTGCAAGAAGACCTGGCTTTTTAAGTGAAAAAGAAACACCTGAAGTGTAGCCTCCATCTCTTTGTTTTGGAGGGGGTGAAGCTGTGTTTATTTCTTCAAGATTAAAAAGCCCCATATAATTAGGGTATCTATCAATATACATAGAAAGATTCTTAAAATAGATTCCATTACCAAAAGAAAGGGCATTAGATGTTTTTGCATATTTAATATTAATATGTTTTTCGATTCGGTTGTTTGCCACATCATAACCTACAATCACAAGTTCAGTTTTTCCTTGTGGCACTTTCAAACTTTCACTATCTATATTGAATTCCCAGCTTGAAGTAAAAACCCCATCTTTAAAAACAGGCTCCTTAAAATTGCCAACTATTCCATTTGAAAAATTAGGGACAGAACCAAAAGCAATTTTTGCACCAAATCCTGAAAGAGTAACTGGTTCAACACCACCAACTAAAGAAGAAAATTCAATGCTAATCGTCTTAACATCATCAGTAATTTCAAAACCATCTGTTATTTCTTTTCCTGTTGCTTTATCTTTCACAGAAACAATACTAGGTGGTGTAACTCCCCTAGTTATCATTCCAAGCGAAAACTGTAGCATTGTTAAGTTTTGCTTAAGTCTATTATCAACATAATAATTAACAATCTTAGAACCTGCAAGCTTTTCTTTTTCTGCATCTCCATTATAACCTTCAAGTTCAAAATCATAAGCTTTCTCTTTTTCTAATTGCACTAAAAATTGCCCATGCGATGCCTCACCTGTAAAAATAGCTTTGTCACTTCCAGCATTATAAATACTTAACTTTGCATTTTCTTTCCTTATGCTTGAACCACCATTAGAATCAAAAACAGATATTTTCAATTCTACTAATTCTTTTTTTCCATTATTAACATTGCTCTTACAACTTCCCAAAAAACACAAAAAGCCAATAAGAACAAAGACACTTCTCTTAATAGGTTTCATCACGCCTCCCTAAAAACAATAATATCTCTAAAAACACTTACATGCCTTTAGAGGTTATAATATGCAAAAAGATTTTTTCAAATTTTATTTATTTTCTAGCTTTTTCAACTTCTTCTACGAATAATTTTGCAGTTGCCTTAACACTTGCATAATCTCCTGTTTTCGCTCCCTTAGTCAAAACACCGCCAACACCAACTAAACTAGCTCCTTTCCTAATCCATTCACCAACATTTTCTAAAGAAATGCCCCCTGTAGGCATAAAAGAACATTGAGGGAAAGGTCCTAAAAAATCAGAAATAATGCTAGGAGAAAAATTAGAAGCAGGAAATAGCTTTAACAAAGAACATCCTGCTTCCATTGCATCAGTAATTTCGCGAGGTGTTGCAACACCGGGAACATAAAGCACATTATATAAATTGCATATTTTAGCCACTTCAAGAGAAAAAGACGGGGAAACAATAAAGCTTGCCCCCCTCATAATGCAAAGACGAGCAGTAATAGCATCTAACACAGTGCCAGCCCCAACTATAATGTCCGCATCGCTTATTAATTCCCCAATAAGAACATCTGCATTAGACACTGTCGTGGTAATTTCAATTGCTTTAACACCGCCTTCTTTAATTGCCAAGATTGTTTGTTTTAATGAAGATGCTGATTGCCCGCGTATCACAGCTATAATTCCCAAATCAACTAAAGTTTTCAGCACCTCATATTTTTTCATCTTCATATACCAGACCTTATTCTTGTGCTTGAAGCCTCATTTCTTGTCTTTCTCTTTCCTTATTTCTTGCTCTATTCCAAGCATGCAAAATAAGAGTTATGGTTACAACAGCATAAGAAACAAATGTTCTAAAATATTCACCCACCATTGCTTGTCCTGTTAAATTCTTTCCAGCAGCAGGCATAACAATAAACATTAAGTGAAACAACACAGTGCCAACCAAAGCATTAAGAATTGTAGCCTTATAAACTGTGGCTCCACCAATCAAAAATGCTGCTGCAGCAAAAAGAGCTGCTTGGTCTGCTCCGTTATATACGTTTAATGTTCCAATATTTTGTAGATATATAATTTGACCATAACCAGCTAAAACTGTAGAAATAACAATTGCCTGAAGCCTTACCTTTTCCACCTGAATACCAGCTGCCCTAGAAACTTTCATATCTTGCCCAACACTTCTCATGTTTTGCCCAAGCTTTGTTTTTCTAAAGAAGACAGTAAAAAGACAGTTTAAGCCAATCAATATAAAGGTAAAAATAGGGAAATGTACACTCTTTATTGCAAGGCTTCTTCCAATAATCTTATCAAACACATAGTCAAAACCATGCACTGTATTAAGACTTAAAGCATTACGCACTCCATAACCACGAGACAAAATTAAGCGAGCTTTTGACATAAATGGAATTATAGAACCACAAAGATATAGTGTGAAAAAAAGATATACACCAGAGATAAAAAATGCCAACATCATAGATGTAATCATTTCCCTACCCTTAGCTTTGTTCAAAACTTGCCCTGCAAAAGCACCTAGCAAAATAGAAATAGGTGTGGAAATAATCATTGCTATAAAAAGACCTGGGACGCCTCCAATTTGCCAATCAGCCACTAAAATCAACCCGATCTGCCCAGCCATAGCTCCAAGTGTCATACCAAAGTTAATACCCATACCAGCCATGATAGGAAGAAGCAAGGCAAGCACCAAAAAAGCATTTCTTGCAAGACGTGTTACTACTTGGCTCACTAAATATTCAGCTGAATAATTTGAAAGAGGAATAGCAATAATCACAAAAAACATAATTGGAACAATAGAGTTAGTAAGCGTGCTATATATATTTTTCTTATCAATTAGACGTTTAAAATCCATAATTATCTTCTCCTTATGCTGTCTGCACATTACTACGAGTTAGGGCATACACAATCATACCATTAGAGATGATAATGCGTAAAACCTCGCTAACATCAATATTAATTGCACTATTTATAACAGACGGTGTCATGGTTAAAATGCCTTGAAATAAAAAAGCTCCAATAATTACATTTATAATAGAAGCTTTATTAATGGATGCACCTCCTAAAAGAATGGCTGCAACAGAAGGGAAAGCAAAACTTAAAGGAGAATTAAACATTTGAATAAAACCAAAACTTTGTTCATAAACAATCATTCCAACAGCAGCAATGCTAGATGAAATAATAACAGATAAAAGCCTCATTCTATCAATATTCACCCCAGCTGCTTTTGCATATTTTGGGTTTGAACCCACAGCTATCATAGCGGTTCCTATTTTAGAACGGAAGAAAAGCCAAACAAGAAAAGATAACAAAGCAAACAACAAAAACATACCAGTAGGTATAGAAAAATCCCCTATTACATCCCATTTCAATATATTAGTAATTGCCTTATCCCAATATTCAGTTAACGAAATAGTAGTTCTCAAGCCTTCGCCCTTAAACCCTTGAACAGAAGATGGATTTTTAAACGGCAATGTAACCCACATAATGTTCATAAAAGCAACGAATGAATAACCAACATAGGTTGCAATAATCATCTCGTCTCCTTTCACCCTATTAAGTAGCATTCCATAAAGGAAACCAAAAATAGTTGCAAAGATAATTGCGACAAAAATTGCAAACAATATGCCTGCAAAGCCACCAAGATGAAACTCCAAAGAAACAACAGCCCCAAGCATTCCAGAAATTAAGCCTACAGGTAAGCCAAAGTTAAGACCACATCCTGATTGGATCATAGGAATCATAGCCAAAACCAAAATTGCGTTCATACCAAAACGTGTCAAAACATCTGTAAGGGAGCGGTCAATTTCAACCCCAACAAATGGAGATGCAATAAAAAGCAAAACTAAAAACAATGCTATAATGCTACGTGCAATTCCAAATTTTCTTAATCCTTCAATCATATAATTCTTCCTTACTTTAAGAAATATTTTCCACACTCTCTGTAGCTGATAAGATGCCAAATATCTTACCTTCATGGACTACAGCAATCCTATCTGCAATACTACGCAACTCTTCCAATTCTGAAGAAATCATCACTATAGTAGTACCTTTTTCACGATTAACATCTCGCAAAGCATCCAAAACAATCTTTTTAGCCCCAATGTCAATACCACGTGTAGGTTCCGAAACAAAAAGAAGAGATGGTTCGCACACAAAAGCCTTTGCCAAACATACCTTTTGCTGGTTGCCACCAGAAAGGTGCCTTGCTTTTTGCTGTGCCCCTGTGCATTTAATTTGAAGACGTTTAATATATTCTTCTGCTATTTCCCTCATCTTTTTATCCGACCTCAACTTAATAAAGCCAAACTTATCAACAAACTTATTTTGAAGCTGCATAGCATTAAATGTAATGTTCCAGTCTATGCTTTCATCTTGCAAAAGACCTACCCCTCTTCTATCTTCAGAAACAAAGGCAATGCCACACCTAAGACTTGAACGTGGGTCTGAAACATCAACATTCTTTCCATTATATATAACAGTGCCACCTGCTCCATAAAGCCCCATAATTCCGTTTGGAATGCCTAGCTTGCCTTGCCCAGAAAGACCTGCAATGCCTAAAATCTCTCCTCTTTTAATAGAAAGAGAAACATTTCTTACCATTTCGCCAGGCATATCAACATAAAGATTTTTGATATCCATTATCACATCATCGCTAATAGTTCGTGTTTCTTTCTTTTCTTTTTCCAAACTAAGCTCACGCCCAACCATAAGCTTTGCAATCTCTTTAACTGTAATTTCTTTTGGATTTTTTTCTTGAACTATCACACCATCTCGCAAAACAATCATTTTGTCTGCAACATTAATAATTTCACGAAGTCTATGGGAAATGAATATTATCGAAACACCTTTTTCAGAAAGAGACTTCATTGCTTTCATTAATACTTCAGCTTCACTTTCTGTTAGAACAGCAGTAGGCTCGTCCATTATTATAAGCTTAACATTTTCTTTGCTAATTTCTCTTGCAATTTCAATAAATTGTTTGTGCCCTACAGGCATATCTTCAACCAAAGCATTAACATTAATTTTAACTCCAAGTGTGTCTATTGCTTTTTAAGCTTCTTTTGCACACTTTTCGCTATCAATTGTTTCTAAAGCCTTTCCTTTTTTACCAAACAAACGAGAAATGAAGTTGGGCTTTACTTCTTCAGCATTGAGAAGCATATTCTCTGAAACTGTAAAACTTGGAATTAGAGAAAATTCTTGGTGAACCATGCCAAAACCAGCTTTTAATGCTTGAACAGGACTTGCAAAGTTAACTTTTTCTCCTTCAAGATAAATAGAGCCTTCATATCCTCCAGTTGCATGAATAGATTCCATACCAAAAAGAATATTCATTAATGTTGATTTTCCTGCTCCATTTTCTCCTACAAGCCCTACATTTTCAACTTTAAGAAGTTCTTTGTTTTTCACTTAATTTTCCCTCCTTAAGCACATATTTACAACAAGTACCATATAGTATATAAAATATATTATAATAAGGTAAAGTATGTTGAGATTTACAAAACCTATCCATTATTATTTTCTTGCCATGCCTGCAATAAACCACCACAATAATGATATTAAAGTTATATCTTTAATATCATTATAAATCTTAATTAGAAGTTTTGATAAATACCTTTTCAAAATAGAGGAGGTGGCTACTAGGAATTAGCAAAAATAAAACGTAGGCGTACTTATTGTACGTCGAGGCTTTATTTTTGCGTAATGACAACGTAGACACCCCTATATTTTGAAAAGCTTAGCTAGAAGTGCTTCAAACTCTAGCTAGACTTTGCAAAAACTCTAGCTAGAAGTCGTTTAAACTCTAGCTAGACTATGGTCTCGTTAACGGCCGTTTTCGCCTATCGAGAACGTACGTTCTTGCTATGCGAGAACGGTCGTTTTTGGCATGCAAAGTCGCATATAATCGATGCAGAAACTGCGTTGTTTTTTGATCGAAAAACTTTACTGTTTTGCATATCAAATATTTTAAGTCAACTTGGTTAAGAACACCAAAAAAACTATAATGAGAAACATGAAAACTGAAATCGCTAAAGAGAAAAAGTTGCTCTTGCAAAATCGCTTGCAAGACTTAAAAGAAACATTTGATGAAAACCAAAAGCAATATACTAATAACGATTATGATGAAGCAAATACAAGAGTAGATTTTATTGATAAGTTCTTTGAACTTCTTGAATGGGATGTGCGAAATGATTCAGGCTATGCAGAGCAATATCGTGAAGTGGTTAGGGAAGATAAGGTTCGAATACAAGGAGTGCAAAAAGCCCCAGACTATAGCTTTAGGATTGGAGGAACTAGGAAGTTCTTTGTAGAAGCCAAAAAGCCCAGTGTTAATGTGAAAAGTGCAACCGAGCCAGCCTTTCAAGTGAGGCGTTATGGCTATAGTGCAAAGCTGCCACTTTCGATACTTACAAACTTTGAAGAGTTTGCAGTGTATGACACTCGAATTAAACCTTCCAAAACAGACGATGCTAGTGTTGCCCGCATTTTTTATTGCACTTATGACGAATACATAAATAAATTTGATTTTTTATACAACACATTCTCTCGCACAGCCATCTTGAAAGGCAGGCTCGATGCTTTTGTTGAAGAAAGTAAAAACAAAAAAGGCACTAGCGAAGTTGATAAGGAACTCTTAAAGACACTTGAAAGCTGGAGAGAAGAGCTAGCAAAAAATATTGCGTTGAACAATCCTAAAATAAGCCTACATGAGCTTAACCTTGCAGTGCAAAAGATAGTGGATAGGATTATCTTTTTACGTATAGCAGAAGATAAATCTATGGAGGCTTATGGCACTCTTTTGCAAATATGTGGGCATCTACGTCGTTACGAAGCTTCTTCTAACTCAAAAAGTGTCGCCCCTTCAATGCAAAAATCTTCTATATATAAGGCACTCATAAATCTATTTGACCAAGCCAACACAAAGTATAATTCTGGGCTTTTTGCTACATTGCCTTTTCTTGATGAACTCATCATCGAAGACAAGGTCTTTATCAACATAATTGAAGGGCTTTATTATCCCGATTGCCCATATGAGTTTTCAATCTTGCCTGTTGAAATATTGGGTAGCATTTATGAGCAGTTTTTGGGCAAAACCATTCGCTTTCGTGGAGTTAAAGGAGAGCGACACACAGCCATAATTGAAGAAAAGCCTGAGGTGAAAAAAGCAGGTGGTGTGTATTACACGCCTGAATATATAGTTAAGTATATTGTGGAGCGAACCGTTGGAGCTAGCATTAAAGGCAAAAGCCCTGAAGCAATAGCAAAGATGAAGATTATAGACCCATCGTGTGGGAGTGGTAGCTTTTTGGTTGGGGCTTATTCCTATCTTTTAGCTTGGCACTTAGACTATTACACCCAAAATAAGCACCTTAAAAAAGCATTAAAAGAGGGGGCTATCTATCAAGCATCAGGCGGGGCTTATAAGCTAACTATCGAGAAAAAGCAAAGCATCCTTCTCAACAATATTTTCGGATTAGACATTGATGAGCAGGCAGTGGAAGTGAGTAAATTATCTTTGTATTTGAAGCTTTTGGAAGACGAAGGGCGAGAAGCTTTAAGCAAAGAAGAGCTGTTTAAGCATAGTGATTTGAAACTCTTGCCCTCTCTTATGGGCAATATTAAATGTGGAAATGCACTTGTAGAAAGTGACTATTATTTAGGCAAAGAGGCAAGCCTTTTTGAAGACTTAGAAGCAATGAGGGAGATAAACACTTTTGATTGGGAAAAGGAGTTTGCAAGCATCTTTGAAGCTGGAGGTTTTGACTGCGTAATTGGTAATCCGCCTTATGTGAGTGCACCCACACAAATTGAAAGCTCTAAACTAAAGCTCCAACGTGAATACCTTGCGAATTGTGGAAAATATAAAAGCCTATATCAAAAGTGGGATTTATACATTCCATTCATAGAAAAAAGCTTGACCATCTTAAAAGATGGTGGCATCTATTCTTCTATTATTCCATACCCTTTTACGAACCAGACTTATGCTTTTTCACTTCGTAATATGATTTTGCAAAATTATAATTTAATTGAAGTAGTAGACTTAAAAGGCACAAAGGTATTTGAGCATGCAACAGTAACAAATTGCATACCAATTATAAAGAAGGAAAAAGATACTGGAATGCTGGATATCTCACATATTGACGACGAGTATAACATACACATAAGTTTTGAAAAATCACTTAATGAACTTGTTATTGATGATAAAACAGGAGGATGGAACTTAGAAAAAGAAAATAAAGATGCTAGTAGACATAATGATCTGCATGTATTAGGGGACTTTTGTTATATTAGTTATGGTTTGCGTCCTAATGCAGATGAAAAAACAGCAAAGGGAAAATTCAAAAAAGATGATTTAATTAGCAATATTCAAGATGAAATACATTGTCGAAAGTATATAGAAGCAAAAGATATTAGTAGATATTCTATAAATAGGATTAGATATCTTGAATATGGAACAAAAAGAAGTCCTTCAAAATTAGTAAGACCTACTTTTAACGAATGGTATGAAATACATAAGATATTTGTAAATGTCTTGGGAAATATTACAGCTACTTTTGATAGCTGTAATAAATTTATACATAATCATTCTCTTATTGGTTTAGCTCTTTGGAAAGATTTAAAAGGAGTTGAAAACAAAAGTATTTCTGCAAGTATTAAAAGGTACTCTCACCATACAAGAGAAGAAATGGAAGAGATATCAGAAAAAGTCAATTTGCATTATCTACTAGCTATTCTAAACTCAAAGTACGCAAGTCATCTTCTTTCTATTCAACGTGGTGGCGACTACCATATCTACCCCGAGCATATTCGCAATCTTCCAATCCCAATAGCTCCGCCTAGCGAAATGCAAGCTTTATCAGACTATGCCAAACAAGAGCTAGCTTTGCACGCAAAACTAAAAGAGGCTAACACACCTCAAGATAAATTGCTAATAGAAAACGCAATAAAAGCATTAGATGCTCAAATAGATATTTTGGTGTATAAGATCTATGGGTTAAGTGAAAAAGAAATCTTACATCTTCATAAAACATAAGGTTGATGATATAATAAGCTCATGGAAAAAGAACTGGCAAAACCAAATCGTGAATATAGAAATTCTGTTTTTGTAGACTTATTTTCAGGGCAAGGTGAATTTTCTAAAAATAACATAATCTCATTATACAACGCCTTGCATGATGAAAAAATAAGTGAAACAACAAATGTTGAATTTATCCGCCTTATGAATGTTTTGTATCATAAGCTACGAAATGATGTTTCTTGTATTGTTAATGGAAAAATATTAGTTCTGATATAGAGCATCAATCGACAATCAAATTGCTTACGACGTATTTTATATATTCTTATGTGTATAAGAATATATAAAATACTCGCTGAGTGTATCAAAAATATTTTTGATACACTCCTGCCCTTGCGTTGTTTGGAATATGTTGTGGAATTGTATAAAAAAATCTTAGATGCTGAAAGTAAATATGGTAAGAAACTTGTAAAAATACCGACGCCAGAGTTTTATGTG
>JBQNBK010000033.1:0-15704 GCA_052169975.1 Treponema sp. | reverse complement strand
GTCTAGCTAGAGTTTAGATGGCTTCTAGCTAGAGTTTAAAGCACTTCTAGCTAGAGTATTTTTCGACTCTAGCTAGGGTTTTATAAAAATATTTTTCAAAATAGAGGTGGCGGATACTAGGAATTAACAAAAATAAAACGTAGGCGTACTTGATGTACGTTGAGGCTTTATTTTTGTGTAATGACAACGTAGACGCCTTCTGTATTTTGAAAAGTATTTTTTTAAGATGATAAGGACTAATTAAAGCCTAATAATTACAGCTTTACTTTTTGGATCTCTAAAAGATATATTAAAAAATGAATTTGAAAGTTTAATCAATGAGCCAAAATGTAATTCTTTTACTATAGAATCTTCATCTCCTTCTAAAAGTAAAAAGCCTTTACTAGAACATGCGTATCTACCTATTTTGTTATTAGAAAGTTTTATTATATTTGAAGTGATTATGCAAGAGAAAAATAGAGAATCTTCTTTTTCTTTTTGTTTCATTTTACTGCAATATATGTATGAAAGGCTTGCAATTTTTTTGTTTAAGCCTACACTATCAGAAAGATGAAGTAAATTGCTAGGAGCTTTTGATGTTGAAAAAGCAAAGTGACACCATTTGTTTTTTGCAATGGGGTTATTTCCACCTATAGATTTTTCGTGCAATGGACAATAGGCTGTATGAGGACAAGGAGATTCTACATTATAACCTTTTTCTAAAAAACACTGGCGAAAGCTTGAAATAATAGCTCCACCTATAGGGAAACCAGGTTCCACTATGAGGCAAGAGCCATCTTCTTCTAAATATGAATTGATGGTTTTTGCATAATTTCTAATTTCATTTTTTAAGTGGTGTTGTTCATTCCAAAGAAGCTCATTAAACATATTGCAAGAAATAAATAATGAAAGCTTGTTTTGTAAAGGAATACCAAAGCTACCTTGCACTTTTTTTATTTTCCATTTTACCTTTTCTTTTGAGGTGAACTTGGCTAAAGAATAAAAAATCTCTTCGCCTAAATTCATAACCTTTGCAGAAATATCAATGCAATAAAAGGTTATCTCTTTTTCCCTTAATTCTGGTTTTGCAATCCATAATGCTAAAATACTAGTTAATGGTCCTGTTCCAAAGTCTGCAACAAAGCTATTATCTTTAAGTTCAAATTGAAGAGAACTAAATAATATGACTAATCGATAGAGATTCCACCAAAGATAGTAGTAAATGTATGAAGAAAGGTTGACTGGGTTATTCAAGTAATCATAAGATCTATTGGATCTTTCATCTGTTAGTTGATGAAAAAGGCTTTTAATATTTTTATAAGTTTGAGCTTTTTGTTTTTTATTTAACATTAAAACAGGATCAACAAACTGCAAAAATGAATTAATTATATTATATTCATCTTTTGTTAATTTATTAAAAAGAGTTTTTTTTTGTATTTCAATTTTTTTGTTTGGTGTTCTTTTAAGTGTTTTTGCTTTTTTAGGCTTTTCGGGTAATGGCTTTTCTTCTTTTCTTGAACTAGTTTTTTTTATTCTTTGAGGCTTTTCTATAAATGTAGCATAAAAAGGCTTTTTATCCATATTTTTAATTGTTTTTTACAATCTATCTTCCCATTTAACTCTACTTCCTTTCACAGTTATGAGTATTGGAATGAATGAAAAACCTAAATCTGCCCTAATTCTATTTTGAATATATCTTAAATAAGCTTCTGTTACATTTTCTGGTTTGTTTGCAAAAAGCAAAAACTCAACTGGTTTTGTGCTTTTTTGCACAATATAGCGAAAGGTAAAACTCATACTTGGCTTTGAAGGAGGTGGTGTTTGTGAGATCCAATCTCTAAGTGCAAGATTAAGACTAGAAGTATCAATTTTTTTATTTAATTGTGAATTAATAACTATAGCTTGGTTTAAAAGTTCTTTAACTCCTTCTCCTGTCTTACTAGAAATTGAAAGAATTGGAACATAATTCATTTTTCCAAACATAATTCTAATGTTTTTTTCATTTAGTTTTTTTACATGTCTTGTGTTTTGAATTGTGTCACATTTATTCAAAACAAAAATAAGTGGAACGCCTTTACTTGCTGCATGATGGCATATTTTTTTGTCTTGTTCTGTTAAACCTTCATTTACATCAATTAAATGAAAAACAACATCAGCTTTTTCTATGCTTTCTAATGCTCTAAGCACAGAATAGTATTCAATATTTTCTTTAAGTTTAGCTTTTTTTCTAATTCCTGCTGTATCTTGTATGATAAAAAAATAACCTTTATGAGAAAACTTGCCTTCGATAATATCTCTTGTAGTTCCTGCTATGTCTGTAACAATAGATGCATCTTTTTTTGTGAGAAAATTAGAAAGAGTTGATTTTCCTGTGTTAGGTTTTCCTACAATAGCAATTCTAATTTGTTTTTCAAAATCTTCTATTCTTACATTTGAAAAATCTAGCCCTTCCAATATATTTTGAACTATCTCATCAATATTTTCACCATGTTCTGCACTAATACAAATTATTGAAGAAAAACCTTTTTGTAAGAAATTGTATGCTTCTTCTTTGTATCTTCCACCTTCTGTCTTATTTACTGCAACTATTAGCTTATTAAAAAAAGGACGTAATATTTCTATAAATTCTTCATCTTCACTGGAAAAATTTGTAGCATCTAAAAGTAAAAGCAATTTATCAGCCTTTTTTAGATATTCAAGTGTTTTCTCACGTGCAATTTCATCAATGATACTATATTTACTTTCTTTAGAAATGCGAGGAGAAAAACCAGCACTATCGATGAGTATTATAGGCTTTCCATCAAGAACTGCTTCATGCTCTATAGGCTCTCTTGTTACCCCAGCAGTAGGTTCTGTAATAG
Source organism: Treponema sp. (assembly GCA_052169975.1). GTDB lineage: Bacteria > Spirochaetota > Spirochaetia > Treponematales > Treponemataceae > Treponema_B. The sequence goes on along the minus strand of JBQNBK010000033.1, from coordinate 12,864 downwards.
AACGTCTTTTATGCAAAAGCCTATTAAATAAAGTCGATTTTCCAACATTTGGCTTACCTATAATTAGAACAGAAGGCAACCCTTTATAACGAATATTTTCTTTTTTTTCTTCACTCATAATTAAAAATGCAAATTGACTTGCTTACCTTTTTCCCCTTGTGCTTGCATACTTGCTAAAGAATCACATATTTCATTAAATTTATTTCCTGCATGCCCTTTAACCCATTTCCAAGAAAGTGAGGAACAAGATGTTACAAGAGAATCTAAAAGTAACCATAAATCTTGATTTTTTACAGGAGCATTAGAAGAAGATCTCCATCCATTCTTCTTCCACTTTTTTATCCATTCAGTAATTCCATTTTTTACATAACTAGAATCAGTGTATATAGTGACTTCCCATTCCAAAAAGTTTTGACTATGCAATTCTTTTAATACTTCAATTACTGCTTGCATTTCCATTCTATTATTTGTGGTTTCAAGCTCAAAGCCACTTTTTTCATAAATAGCTTTATCTTTTTCAACAATGACAAATGCCCAACCACCTTTACCAGGATTTCCAGAACAAGCACCATCAGTATACACAGCAATTTTTTTAGTTTTAGTTTTTTCTATTTTAGGTAAAGATAAAATTATATCAGGATTAATAGATGAAAGGTTGATATATTTTTCATATGCAACATCAAGAAGCTTTTCAGTTCTTTCAAAACTCATGCAAGGGTCAGTAATTGAATAACCAGACTTTTTAGTTTCTAAATATTCTTTTTCTGTTATAGAACCTTCAAAAATAAAACTTTCTAGCATGCATCCTTTAATCATATCATTTTGATTTTCGTATCTAGCTTTTAACATTTCAAGAAATACTTTTTCTTGAACTTGTGGAATCTTATTAGAATTATCATGTGAGGCATCCACTAAAATGGATAAGGGTAATTCTTTTTTTAATAATAAATCTTTTGCCTTTATTAAAGAGGTCGCATCGTAGTTAGAAAAACTACTGTTTTCTTTTCTATAACCTCGCAAAACTAAATGGCTAAATATATTTCCCTTTGAACAAACATTAGAAACTTGACCATTATCATCAATACTTAAAAAAGCATGAGGCTGACGACTAGAAAAAATTGAATCACATGTTAGGGAAATATCACCTAAAAGATTGTTTTTGAATCCTACTGGATATGACAAAGATGAGGCTAAATATCGATATATTTGACTACTACTAGATCTAGCTCCTACAGATGCCCAGCTTATAAGGTCTTCAAAATAAGGTGTAACTAATGGATCAACTATTTCATAGGCTATTGGAAGACCTAAATTAATGAGTTGCAACATTAAAGAACGCCCTTTTTTTAATCCATCTTCTATAGAAAAGTCTCCAGCAATATTAGGAGAAGAAAGAAAGCCAGGCCATCCTATCGATGTCCTAGACTTTTCAAGATAAACTCGCATAACAATATAAAAAAGTGATGAATACTTTTTTTGCAAGGTGATTAATTTTTTTGCATAGTCTAGTGTTGCTGTTTCATCATGTATTGAACAAGGTCCTACAATTACTAAAAATCTCTTATCTTTAGAAAACAAAAGCTTTTTGATTTCTTCTCTTGTAGCTTCAACTTTCTCATTATTTTTAATTGGCAACAATGTTTTTAATTCATGAGGAGAAAAAATAGAAGAACTAAGAGAAGAAGTATTCATTATTTTTTATTTTTCATTAAAGAAAGAAAAGGATTATACTTTGTACCATCATCATTTTTAGGAACTTTCTTAAATTCATTTGATTTCTTATCAATTTTCTTTTCGTTTTGATCTTTAAAAGTAGCTTTCTTTTTGATAAATACCTTTTTATCTCCCTTAACTTCTTTAATTGCATTTTCTTTTTTTATTGTTGTAGCACTTGCGTCTTTTTTTCTACTTAGACTAATACGTCTTCTATCTTCATCAAGACCAATAATTTTGCATTCTAGCACTTCACCTACTTTTAACAACTCTAAAGGCTCTTTTATAAAAGAATCACTCATTTCAGAAATATGTAAAAGAGCAGTTTCTTTTATACCTAAATCAATAAAAGCACCAAAGTCCACAACATTTTTAACTTTACCTTTAACCATCATTCCTTCTTTTAAGTCTTCAAACTTTAATACACCTTGTTGCATTATTGGTTTTGGAAAATCTTCACGAGGGTCACGGTTGGGCTTTTTTAATTCTTCTATTATATCTTCAAGTGTTGAAACACTTACATTGTAATCAGTTTTAAGATTATCTTTAATAACATTTGAAACTTCTTCATGCTTTGAAACAATGTCATAAATTACTTTTCCAACAGTGTAATTTTCTGGATGTACCCATGAATTATCAAGAGGATTATCACTTTCTGGAATCTTTAGAAAACCAGCACATTGTTCAAAAGTTTTCTCCCCCATTCCTGAAATATCTTTTAAATCTTCTCTATTCTTAAATATTCCTTTTTCTTCTCGTCTTGCAATAATCTTTTTTGCAAGACTTGAATTTATTCCTGAAACATATTTTAGTAATGATGCACTAGCAGTATTCAAATTTACGCCTACATTATTTACAACAGAAGAAACAACAGAAGAAAGCTCTTCATTTAACTTTTTTTGATTTAAATCGTGTTGATATAATCCCACTCCTATAGACTTTGGTTCAATCTTAACTAACTCTGCAAGAGGGTCTTGTAAGCGTCTTCCAATAGAAATAGCACCTCTTATAGTTAGGTCTAAGTCTGGAAATTCTTCTCTTGCTACATCTCCAGCTGAATAAACAGATGCACCATCTTCATCAACAACAGTTAAAAGCACATTAGGGCATGAAGATTTAATTACATTGCTTACTAATTCTTGCACTTCATGGCTTGCAGTTCCATTACCCACAGCTATTAATGCAATATTGTAATCTTTAATTGCCTTAAAAATAGCTTGACTTGCTTCTTCAGTTTTGTTTTGATATATAACAAAAGAACCTAGATACTTACCTGTTTCATCCAATGCAGCACACTTAGTTCCTGTCCTAATACCTGGATCAAAAGCTAAAACCCTAGTACCTTTTATAGGACTTGCCATTAAAAGATTTTTTAGATTTTCACTAAAAATACCAATGCCATGCACATCTGCACTTTCAGATAAATTACCTCTAATTTCACGCAAAACCTGAGGAGATAAAAGACGTAAAAAACCATCAGAAATAGCTTCTTTGTGGTATTTATTATTAATAGAGGTTTTACTTTCCAATAGTTTAATTCCTTGTTCAAAATCAACTTCTAATTCAACAGTTAAGGCACCTTCTTTTTCACCTCTATTAATTGCTAAAACCCTGTGTGGCTTAATAAATTTTATAGACTCTGTGTAATCCCAGTACATTTGATATACTGAAGTTTTTTGTGCTTCTTCATCTCCAACACCTTTCACAACAAACTTTCCTGAATCCACAAAAAAATCTAGTATTAATTTTCTATTTTCTGTATTTTGTGAAGCTTCTTCCGCTATTATATCCATAGCTCCTTGTATTGCATCTTCTACTGTTGGCACATTAAGTTTTTCATCTTCTGCATCAAGTTTAATAAAATCTTTGGCTTTTAAAAGAACAGTTTCTTCATTTTCTGTTTTTATAATTTCTGCTAAAGGAGATAATCCTTTTTCTATGCCAAGCATTCCACGTGTCTTTTTCTTTTTCTTAAATGGAAGCCAAATATCTTCTAGTTCAGTTAGTGTATGAGCTTTTTTGATGTTGTTATAAAGAGATTCTGTGAGCTTTCCTTCATTGAAAATACCTTTGATAATTTCAATACGACGAGTTTCCATATTAGTAATTGAAGTGTGAAATTTCTCACAATCTTTTACTTGAACTTCATTCAAATTTCCATGCTTTTCTTTTCTATACCTAGAAATAAAAGGAATGGTACACCCTTCATTAAGCAAAGAAATAACCGCACTTGCCTGAAAAGGCAAAACACCTGCAGAACTTGCAGTTTCATTTAGAATAGATGCTTCATCAATAGAAAGACCATCTATAAATTCTTTTGTAAATCCCATTCGCCGATTATATAGTTACTAATTAGCATACGTCAAGAACCTTATATAAATATAAGTTATTTTTTATATAAAATACTAAAGCTCCAATAAAAATCCTATTGGCAAGTGATCAGAATATCCTACCTTTGTACCAATGTTATATCTATTTATTTTGTCTTTATAAACTAATGGAGCTTTAGCTGCAACAGTAAAAAAAGAAGGTTTTAACTTACTATTATTTGAATAAAAAATATGATCAATTTTTTCCCATTTACCTTTATAGCAATAGCTTCCTTCAACACTTTCGTATTCTGCATCAATATTTTCTTCTTCAACTTCTTTTTTGTATAAATCCCAAGCATTGTTAAAAGTTTTCATTTTAGAAAATTCATGCAAGCCTTGATTAAAATCTCCACATGCTATAACGAAGTCTGATATTTTTTCTTTTTCTTTCATTCTATTATACAGTAATTCTTCTTGCATCTTTCTGATATTTTTATTTCCATCACGCTTACTTTTCCAATGCACTGCAAAAACTGTCATTTTTATTTCTTTTCCTCCAATTAAAGCTAGTAAATCAGCTTCTATAATTGGTCTTAAACTTTTCTCTTCAAAATAAACATTATGAGCTTTTGCGTGTAATATTTTATGCTTTGAAAAAATAACTGTATTAAAAGGAGAATTGTTTTCTTTTGTGGCAAAAACTGCTTGTTTGTATATGTTATTAGTAAGACGTTTAGAAATATCTTTTATTACTTCAACACTTTCTATTTCTTGCAACACTAAAATATCGGGCAAGTCTTCTTTTTCCACCAATTCATTGGAACATATTTTAACTGCTTCTAAAAGTCTATTAATTCTTTCGTTATAACTGGCTTCGTTCCAGTTTCTATTTTGAAATTCTTTAAATTCTCTTCCATCATTAACAAGATCAAAAAAAGTTTGTGCATTATAACTAACTAAGCTAATTGTATTTTTTTCTTTACAAGAAACTACTAAAAACAATAAGATAATAAAATAAAAAATATTTTTCATATTCCAACCTCTATGTTATGATAATTATAATTTTTCATTGCATTTTGGCTTAAAATATGAATGATAAATAGAAAATTATAACTTTGCAACTTCTTCTGCAGAAAGGCCAGTCATTTCTGTTATAGTAGATATATCAAAATTAGCTTTTTTCATTTTAGTTGCAGTAGTTAGTATTCCTTTATGAAATGACAAATTGGTGATATATAATAGACTTAGGATTAATGAGGCATTATTATGGAAAACGACATAGCTAACAAACTAGATGAAACAGAAAATTTTACAGCACGAAATGATTATGCATTTAAGAAAATATTTGGAACTGAAGAAAATAAAGATATTTTAACAGAGTTTCTTTCACTCGCAACTGGAATAAAAATAACAGATTTTAATGATATTAGAATTGAGAATAACAAGTTGTCTCCACAATTCTATCAAAACAATTTTGGGGTTCTTAGGGGGATACCCCCTAAGTCGCTGTTTTCTTTTTTTGGGTTATAGGGGTATTTTTTCTTTTGTCGAAAAAAAAGAAAAAATACTCCTAATAATTGCAATAAGATTTAAAGAAAAGATTTCACGCCAAGATATTGGAAGATATCATTTTAGAAAAAAATTATTATTTTTCAAGTTTTGAAAACTTGAAATTGATACTATTAAAAACAGATGACAAAAAAGTGAGAGAAAAACTAGCGGAGAAAAATCCAATGATAGCAAAAGCAAATACTGTAATGAACACCTTTTATTCAAATGAAAAAGAAAGAGCTGCCTACCAAGCTGCATGGCGTTATGAAAGTGATAGAGTTTCAATGATAAAAGAAACCGAAGAAAAGGCTATGGCTAAAGGAATAGAAAAAGGCATGGAAGAAGGGGAAAGAAAGGCAAAAACTACAATGGCTAAAATGATGAAACAAAACAAATATGATATCTTAGAAATTATCAAACTTATAGGCTTAAGCCATGATGAAATAGAAAAACTATAACAGAGACAATTCCTCCCCATTCCAAAATGGAATGGGAAAGTACGAAAAAACACCTAGTCATAATTGCCTAGAAACTTAGCTGGATGAGAATTAGAAGGTGCGTCATTACCTAAATTTATGAAATAGCCAACCCTATTTGTAGAGCCTGTAATAAAAGGCTTTAACATATTACTAATTTGTTGTGGTGTAAGAGAGCCAATCTTATTGCGTAAATCAGCTGGAATTTTACTCATATCATATTCAAACCTAACAGCAGTTTGATAATTATGAAAATCATTACCACCAGAAGTGCTTGATATATAATTTGATAACTTAATAATGCTAGGTTTAGCTTGGTCAAAAAAATCACAATTTTCAAATAGTGTTTTACTAGAACTTGTATAATTCACATTATCATCTCCCATCACAACTAGGTCTAGCATAGTGCCATGTATAATGGAATTTTTAACTAAAAGGTTTTTATAACTACGTACATAAATACGCCCTGCATCCACAAAAGTACAGTCTTCTATTGTTGTTTCATTTTCAAACTTAGATGCTTTAATACAAACATTACACATACTTTTACTATTAATAAACTTTGTATTTTTAAGTTTTAATTCTTTAGTATCTAATAATATACGAGCCTTAGCGTGTTCTGCATATATATATTTTTTTTCAAAAGTAGAATCTTTTATATTTGCACTTTCTGCTTCAAACCATATGTCAGTTTCTAACACTGCATCATCAATTTCAAATTGACAATTAGAAATATCAAAACGTCCCCATGATGAAAACTTTTCTATGTTTTTAAAAGAAGAAGATTCAATAAACAAAGTTCCCCATACATTAAATGTTGTGTGTTCAAAATGAGAATTAGATATTTTGGCTTGAGAATTACCAAAAGCATTTACCTCTAACTTTCCTAGCTTTTTTTCTACATTCTTTATTTCTGACCCTATTGAACCTTCATAAAAATTAACTTTGTTTTCTCCAATAAATTCACATGAATCAATAATTGTATTATTTCGGTAATTATGAAGCTTAGTAAAAAATTTGCAATTAGTAAAAGTTATACTTTCAATAGGATCAGGAAAGTCTAAGCCTCCATAAGAATATCCCTTACCATCTAATTGCAAATGAGAAAAATTCTTTCCATTAAAATTATATGCCTTTGGATAGAGTAATACTAATGTTGATTTTTCTAGTCTTTCATCTATATCAAAATCAAAATTTTCTAATGCCGCAATCCGTATTAGCACTTCGCTATTTTTGTGTATTATTTCAGTATCTTTTAAACTAACATTTTTCCCTAATAAATCAAGCCTTTCAATGTAGTTATCAATAGAAAATTTATTCAGATTAATTTTTTCTCTAGCACAAAAGAAACCTTTTTTAAACTCTTTAATACCACTTGCCTCAATAACATCTGATTCACATTTAATAATTTCCTTATGTTTATAACCTTCAATATTTTTAAGAAATATTTCTTTTCCTGCCACGATTTCAAGTTCTCCAAATCTTGAATCTTTTATATTTTGAACACCACTACCACCACCTGTAATCACTAATTTATCAGCTTTTAAATTACTAATTTCGGTATTCCCATCTGCACAACTTTTTATAAAAATATTTCCGGCATATTTATCATCTTTAATTTTTATATCTTTTACATTTAAGCCAGAACCGCCAAAACCAGCTCCACCTTCTACAGTTAGCTTATTAAAATAGCTATCAGTATTTGATCTTTTAAAACCAACATATGTATGTTCACAGTCTTTAAACTCTAATTCTCCTTTAATTTTATATTCTTGTGGTGAATATTCATTTTCTTCATTAAAGTTAAGATTTGAGATTTCACAGTTGTTAAAAGAAAAACTTCCATATTCTCCACGTTTGTAAGATTCAATACTTAAATTAGAAAGCTTAACATTCTTAAAAATTGCTTTTTCACTTACATTATACAATGTGACCTTTGCATGAGAATCTTCTTCTTTTACATTTTCAAATTCCACATTATTTGCCATCATCCTAAATCCAGTTGAAAGTGTGCTATCTTTCACTTTTAATAGGTTGACACTATAAGCTTCATACTCATTATACCTATAATTATTTATATCAGAAAGAAACTTACTGTTTTCAATTTCCATCTCTAAACCAAGAGTGGAAAATGAGGCATTGTTAGCTCCACGCGGAAAATCAAACTCTGTCTGAATATTAACGCTTTTTCCAAAATCTGAATCTTTAATTTTAATCTTTTGGAAGCTTCCAAATCTAAGATAAATACTAATACCTTCAAGTTGGCATTTTTCAAAAGTTATAGAATTATCTCTAAACGTATCCTCTTCCCAGCTAAAACCATCTTGATCATATCTATTAATAAATAAGTCTTTATTACCATAAAACGAAATCCTATCAAAAACAAGGGCACCTTCCACACTATGGCTTCCACCAAAGCTCACATTATTAAACCTAGTTTTGCTCCATTCCTCTCTTTCTGTTTTACTAGTTTCACCGCCCTTAAAGCCACCTATTATGCTAACAGCCTTTTTTAATTTAGCTTTAACATTAGAAAACTCTTTATCTGTAGCCCATATTTCTGATAAACCTTTTGCTCTATTTGCCGCTTTAACTGCATCTTCTAACTTTCTAAAAGCATCTTTCCATGTGGTGCCGTTGTTTTTGCCTCTAGCATTCGGGTCTAAGTAAATTATGTCTCCCCGTTTTTGCACTTTCACCTTATACGTCTTTGAATTTTGCCCATTTACACTTACCACTTCATATTCCACTATGTTAGTGAAATCTTGGCTTGATGCCCCAGATGTTTGCTCTACGCCTGCAACTTTTACGCTTCCTTCAGCTTCAAAACTTGGCACTAGATTAGCCACATCACATTCTTTAGGAAGTACAGCATAAACATGATAAGAAGAAGTGCTAATGTAACATTCTATTGAGCTTTTTAATGATGGGTTTTTCTCTTTTTCAAAATAAAAACGCAAAAGCTGTGCCTTATTTTCTGTTGAATACTTATAAGTTACATGCACTCTGTAAGTCTTATTCACATTCTCATCATCTAAAGCTGTCACTTTAAGGTACACATCATATTTATAGTTTTGTGTGCTAAAACCAGTAGATTGTGTAATGCCTTCAATAGACACCCTGCCTGTTGCAGAAAACTCAGATACAAGCTCAAATGGTTTTTTTGTTCCATCATAAACGACATCAACACTTACTGTACTGTGTGCCTCGTCAATAATTCCTATGGCATCTTGCGAAATTTCTTTGTTTAAATGCAAAGGAAACTTAAAAGATTTTAAGGCCACTTCAGCATGTTCCACTTTTATGAATTCAACTTTTACTGTGTAAACTCTTTCATAATTCCCATCTTTTGAAACACAAACATACTCAATAGGATTAGAAAAATCTTGCCTACGACGAGAATGTCGCTCTCCTAACTGATTTTTTCCTCCAACTAATATCTTACCCCCGCCTGTTACAATTGAAGGAAGTAGCTTATCGGGTAATTCTCCTGAATATAAGACAGTAGCTGTAATCGTGCCTACATCATCTTGGTGTGTTATGCTAGCAATTGCTGTGGCTTTTATCTTATTCCATCTAGCTTCAAAACGAAAATCTGTTATGCTTCTTATTGTGTCTGGGTCTTCTTTAAATGTTAGCTTTAATGTGTATGTTTTTCTCACAGCCCCATTATCCACATGCACCTTTGCCCTAGCAGTGCCTAAAAGATAGTGCTCATTAGATGTCTTAATAGGCTTAAATGGAATTTTCTTATTAAAGGGATATGTTTCGCCATTATATTCAATACTTATATTTGTTCCTGTGTATTGTGCGTCAAGAAAGAGGTTAAATTCTCCATTCCAAGTGGAAGAATCAACAGGATAATAAAGTGTGCAATCTATAGTTTTTTCTTCTTGAAAAACTTCTCCAATATAGTCTTTTATTAAGTTAGGATTTTTTGCCTTTGTAAAAACTATTCTTTTTAGATATGCTTCATCTTGATCAAGGCTTGCTGTGGCAGTGTAAAGTCTCACGCTCTTAGAAAGAGTGCCTAGCACCACAATTTGAATAGGATTGGTAAAATCCATAGCCTTATTTATTGGAATACTTAAACTTGAAGTGTCACATGAGGCTAAAATGCCACTTAAATAAGCTCTTTTATTAGCTGCGTCCATAAAGCCTTGTGCAAAGCTAAGTGGGTCAATTCCTAGCTTGCTAGAAGCTTCAAAAAGATATTCTTTTGTTAGAGGAATGGCTATTGCATCTTTTTCAACTGTAATTTCTGGTAAAAGGTTTCTAACATCAACTCCTGCATTGCAAGTGAATTCAATTGTGTTGTGTGTTATTACACTACTTCCTTTTTGCTTATCTGGCACATAAAAAGATAAGATTTTTTTGCTTTCATCTAGGTTTGGGTCAGGTAAGTCTTCAACACTTGGGGCAGAACCATCATCATAGATAACCTTCACTGTATATATTTCTACTCCGCCTTGCCCACCTATCACGACAAACTTAACAGGATATAAAAAATTAATTGGAAAAACTAATGGAGGAATGCTAAAATCAGGATTTTCTTCATAAAGACCTAAAAACCAGTTTTCTAGCCCCTTTTTTGCAGGGTTAATCTTTAATGCCATATCCAAAACATCAGTGCGTGGAAAAGCTTCTTGCAAATATTTTAATGTAAGTGGGAAAAGTATTGCTTGTTTTGGAAGCATTGCTTTAGGAAAAAGTTTTGCTATGTCAGTTCCTTTGGGCACTTTCACTGTGATGTAGTTTTCTTTTATTTCACTACTCACTGACCTTGTTTTATGGTCTTCTGAAGAAAGCGAAAACTCTAAGATGTTTTGCTCATCATTTGGAATTAAAGTATTGTAAGTGTTGTTACAAGAGATAGTTATAAAAGCGATAACTAAACCAACAATCATTTTCAAATGCTTTCTATTCTGCATAAACATTTTTCTCCCCACTATTAAAATTAAAATATATCCTTATAAAACGCATTCTTACCCATCTATATTGTGTGTAATAAGATTCACCCTTTTTCTCTTTTTCTTTTTTCAAGACATCTTCTTTTATCTTTGGTGTGTATAAAATACGACTCTTATCTATTCCACAATTCTTTTGTAAGTATTCTGTCACCTTTCCTACCCTTTCTGACTCAAGTTTTTCCCTTCCCATTACACTTCCAAATTGTGCTGTTGAGCCTTCAAATAGGATATAAAGCTCTGAATGTTCTTTTAGCCTATCTCCTGCTTTTTTCACTTGGCTTATTGCATTTATGTCTAACTCTGCACTTTCAGGTAAAAAATACACATACATGGTTTCATATTGAGTTAAGTCTTCTTCTTTTGCTTTCTTTTCTACTATTCTTTCAATGATTTTTGTCTTTCCTTTTCTCTTTGCATAATTATATAATCCCTTTGGATAGCACCTTATTCCTATTTGAAAACTTGGTAAGGGAATTATTTGGGGCTTTTCTAATATAACATCAAGAGAAAAGTTAGCTCTAAGCTCTATATTCTTTTCTAAAAAATTGGTACCAAAGCTAAAACCACTAGTTAAAGCACTTCCTACTCCTATTGTGCTTTTAATTTTATTTTGCAAAAGGTCAAGTAAAGTGGGATAATGCTTTATGTTTGAAATAAACATACCAAAACCTACATTTGCCCCTATTGTTAGGTATGAAAAAGGAGACCATTCATAGCCTATATTCATCATTAAAGGAAAAATATCAAATGTCCTAACTAATGGGTTAATCCCTGAAACTACACTATGCCCTATTTCAAAATATAATGGAAAAGAATGCTTTTTTTGATGAAAGAATGTATAGCCACTTGAAAGCCTCCAACCTGGCTTTGGCTGGGTGTAATCTTTAAGAGTTGAAACTGCCATAAAAGTTTGAAGGCTTGCATAAACAAAAAAATCAGATGTTATATCTTTTTTATCATCTTTTTCTTCAATGAAAGTGTTGGTTTCTTCTTGTTCTATGCTATTGGGAGATTTTAAAGTACTTTCTTCTCCATTAGCAATAAAAAAAAGAGAAAACAATGAAACAAAAACGATTTTTTTAGCATTAAGGAATACTCCACACTCAATAGAAACAATGCTTCGGGGGGGGGGGGGGTGGTATGAGAATACACATTATTGTTATTCTAACATAACATTTAGCTTAAAGTCAAGACTATAATGCTTTTATTTCTTCTTCCGTGAGTCCTGTAGCTTCTGATATCTTATACAATGGTATTCCAATGTTTCTAAAAGATTTAGCAAGAGAGACAGTGCTTTCAATCTTTCCTTTTTCAAAGCCTTCCCTTACACCTATGTTATAAGCTTCTCCTCTTTGCATTCTAATATCTGTATCATAATTATATTCTGCTATTAACATGTTATACACCTCACTTCTATTTTTTTCTAAATACTCTTTAAGTATATTGTGTGCTATGCAATATTCTATAGCTTACTTAAAGCCATCTATGCCCTTCTTTTCAGAATAAAGCTTTACATAATAAACAAATAATGAATATTCATTTATGATTTTGCATGAATTAAGAAATTGCGTGTTTTGACCTTGATTTATATTGATAACTTCAACATCAAGTTCCAAAACCTTCTTTTCATTTTGTTCAATAAATGCATCGGAAAGATGTAATGTGCAATGTGGTGGATATGGCTCTTTTCCATTGTATAAGACATAAAATTTAGGAGATGGAATTTTAATTAATTGTCTTAAATATCTATATTCTGCCTTTACAATTTTTTCATAAAGACGTGCTACATATAAAAGACATCTTAAAGGCATATTCTCATTTATAGTTGATTGATGTTCAATC
>JBQNBK010000032.1:0-15716 GCA_052169975.1 Treponema sp. | reverse complement strand
ATCTTCTAACGGTATCTACACAGCAGAAGACCGCCTCTACATTCAGGTTGAAGTTTCACAGCTTGTAGCTGAAGTAGATAGAATTGCAAGTCATGCTCAATTCAATGGTATGAACGTACTTACAGGAAGATTTGCTAGAGAAACTGGAGAAAACACAGTTACAGCTTCTATGTGGTTCCATATCGGTGCTAACATGGATCAGAGAACAAGAGCTTATATTGGCACAATGACAGCAGCAGCTCTTGGAGTTAGAAACATTGGTGATGACCAAATTCTAAGTATTGAAAATCCTGAAACAGCTAACCGTGCAATTGGTATTCTTGATGAAGCTCTCAAGAAAGTCAATAAGCAAAGAGCAGACCTCGGTGCTTATCAGAACAGATTGGAACTCACTGTTGTAGGTGTTGACATTACAGCAGAAAACTTCCAAGCTTCTGAATCACGCATTAGAGACATTGACATGGCTAAGGAAATGGTTGAATACACAAAGAATCAAATCCTTACACAATCTGGTACTGCTATGTTGGCTCAAGCAAATCAACAAACACAAAGTGTGTTGAGCTTGTTAAGATAAGCTAGACGTAAGTTTTTAAGCTTTGAAGTGGTGTGCTCTATACCTAAGAAAAATCTTAGTAGAGTGCACCATTTTTATTTTTAAAGTTATAAGATTATGGAAAAGTTTCAGTATGTGTTCTTGGATTCAGGGCTTGGTGGCATTCCTTATTTAAATTATTTATTAAACCTAGCTCCAGAAGCTTCATGCCTTTATGTTGCTGATACAAAACATTTTCCATATGGTGAAAAAACTCAAGAAGAAGTTATTAACTTCACATCAGAAATTATCCAAAAAATATCGGGTTTAGCATCTTTTGAAATTGTTATATTAGCTTGCAACACAATGACAGTTTCTGCATTAAAAACTTTAAGAAAAACATTTACTTTCCCATTTGTTGGAACAGTTCCTGCCATTAAGCCTGCAACATTAATAACTAAAAACAATAGAATTGGTCTTATTTCTACAGAACGGACTGCAAAAGACATCTATATCCAAAAACTTATAGAAGAATTTGCTCCTAAATCAACCTTTATTATTAAAGCTGAAACAGAACTAGTTAATAAAATAGAAAATGGTTTAGCATATGAAAGTGAAGAAAAGCAACTTGAAGTAATTAAGCCTATTATTACTTCCTTTGAAAAAGAAAACTGTGATACATTGATTTTAGGTTGCACTCATTTCTTGCATTTACGTGATATCTTTATTAAAGCTGGAAATAATCTTTCTATTAATATAGTAGATTCATTAGAAGGGGTAATTAAACATACCTTAGATTTAAGCCCTTGTAAAAACCACGACAAAAAAGTAGTTTTAACTACTACAGGAAAAGAAAAAGAAAAGTATAAAGAGTATAGCAATAAATATGGATTTAAGTTTATTGATAATTTTTCTTAAAACTATAAATTATCTACAAAATTAAATAAACAAGAGAATAAACAACACTGCATTTTTATTAGACTTTATATATTAAAAAGATGAGAATATATATTCTTCAATGTTGTCTAAAAAACTACTAAATTTTTCACACAGCATGTCAATTTCTCTTTTCTTTTGATTTATATTAACATCATGTTCATCATAAAGAAATTCTGCCATCATTTTAATAAGAGGAGTCAAATCTTCAGCAAATTGATTTAACATAATTACAATAGAAATCTCAATCTTATCTGGCAAAAGCCTTTTGTCATCTATGTATGAAACAATAAAAAACATTCTGCTAAATAACTGAAATAAAGCAAAAGCAAGAAGTATTCCTTCTCTATTTTTGAAAGGACTATATTGTTCAACATATCTTTGATATTCTTTTTTAATCATCGTAGTAAGTTTTTTATGATGACTAACCCATTTTTTAGCTCTAAAAAACTCATGAAGAATTATATCTACACATTCCATTTCTGCACCATCATCATCCAACTTCATATAATTTTCATCTAAAAACTTATAAACAGCAACTCTAATTATATTCATAGTTACAGGCGAACCTATGGTGCACAAAAAATCATCTTCTTTATTTAAAACTTGCAAAACATTTGGGATTCCATATACATAATGAAACCATTCATTTGATAAAATAATTGGAGCTTCCTTCACCCATAATCTATTTTTAACTCCAAAATCAATGCTTTCAATTATATCCATATCCTTTATACTATTTTCTACTGAAACAAAACATTCATCGTTAAAAAAAAGCTCTGGCTTTAAAAACACCATAAATGCAATGATATCTTCAATTAAATAGTTTTCTGATATATGTTCAACTACAGCCTGTCGTAATAGTAGTTTAAATTCAGTCTCCCATTTTGTCTTATATTTTTTATCTATGGTGTTTGGAGTTTTAGTTACTAGATCCAACTTCACATGCCCCCAATCAAGCACTTTTAAAACTATTTGATCTTCATCAGTAAAAGACATGTCATTATAAAACGGTGATATGTTGTATGCAGGAACATAGAAGATATCATTATCATTTACAAATTCATCTGGCAAAACCACATTATTCATGCTAAAAGATTCCAATATAGAAAGTAATTCTTTTTCAGAACATAAATAGTAATATTCTTTTAATTCTTTAAATGGAATTCCTATTGGTTTTTGTTTAATACGTTTGCCATGATATTCAATATGCATCTGACGATACTTAAAAAAATGATTAGTGTATGGTATAAATCTAGAACCTGGAATAAGAATCTTTTTTTTGTGTTCTAATTCAGTAAGAGTAACTGAAAAACACTTATTATTAAAAAGATTTGCTCTACTCATCCACAAATCTTTTCCTTCTATATTATATGCAATTTTATTATGATAAAATATATTTTCACAAAACTCTCTATTTAGTTTTGTGTTTCTTATTTCTAAATCATCAAATAATTGTTTGATAGAAAAAACATAATGACGATCTAACCATTCCATTATATCCAATATACGTAAAATTACAGTGTCCATAGATAATTGACTATATAGTATTTTTTGGATAATTAAAAGAGGGATTTTAGGTATTTTTATTTTTAAAAAGTTCTAGGGCTAAAATAAACTTATTCATCATATTTTAACATAACCCATGTGCTTCCTGTCCCACCTTTATTATTTTTTTCAAATCCCATTTTTCCTGCATTTTTATTTTCTTCTAAAAATTTTTTCACAACTCCATATAAAACAGAAGAAGTCTTTGAATGTTTACCTTTTCCATGAATTATAGAAAGTTTTTTATACTTATGTTTAATAGCATTTTCAAAAAATATTTTTAATTTGTCTAAAGCTTCTTTTGCAGAAAGCCCATGTAAATCAATTGTGTCATCAGTAGGTGTTTTTTTATAACTCACCCTTGTATTTTTTTTCTCTTCAATTATATCTTTATCAAACACACCATACTTATCCATGTAAGTATTCATACTATCATGAATACTCTTCTTACTAGCTTTTTTATTTTGCGAACCTTCAAATTGTTTAAGTATATCTCCAAAGCTTGACATATTATGTCCTAGCATGACGTAATAGGTATGTACTCAAGGCTGTAAAAAGAATAACAGGAGTTATAGCACCAGAAAGTGGGTTTATATATTCCCATTTTGCAGCAAGCATTGTAAGCATTTCTGTTATGTAATATAGGGTTGCAACCCCAAGACTAAATAATAAACTCATCAATAAGATATTCTTCTTGAACTTTCCACCAAGTGATATCGAAAAAAACAAGACAATAAATATTGTGAAAGGAAAAGAAAATCTTCTATAATATTTTGATAATTCTTCATAATATGGTAGACCTGTTTTTTTCAAATTATCTATAAAAACTTTTGCATCATAAAAAGACATTTCTTCAACAGAAATTATATTTTTCTGAAATGTTTCTGGTGGTTCTGTAAGAATAGAAAAGTCAAAATTATCTTTTGCTGTAACTTTGTTTTCATCATCAAAAGTATATGTGTAAAGTTCTGATGTTGACCAATTTGTTCCGTTCCATTGCAAAGTAGAAGCTCGCAAAACATCTTTAATGTTGCCACTTTCATCTCGTATAACTAATATATTTCCTATTAACTTTTTTTCAGTATCATCATAATAGTCTGATATATAGATAATTTTACTTCCTTCAGAAAGGATTACTATATCATAAGTATTTAGGGATTCTTTTGTGCTTAATAATTCGTTTTTATATTCATTCTTTGCTTTGTAAAATTTTATTACAATATAATCTTCAAAAAAAATCATTCCAACAGATAAAACAAAACCAAAAATTAATAATGGAATAGTAAAACGAGTTAATGACATACCGCTAGAAAACACTGATATTAGCTCATTTTTTGCATACATGTTGCCCATGGTATAAGAACCAGCAAACAGAATTGCCAAAGGTAATGAAAAAGAAATACATTTTGGAAGATATAAAAACATAATTTTCATTATCTGGTTTATAGAAACATTATTTTCTAAGAATTGCACTAAAGAACCAAAAACTTCTCCCAATTCCAAAAGAAGGATAAAGAATAGGAATGCAACAAGAAAAGCTGGTAAGAAAAGCTGAAATAAGTAGCGATGTATTATTTTCATTGAAACACTTTTTTTATAAAAAAGAAAATGGCAACACTAAAAAGCATAATATTTGGCAACCACATAGCAAGAGAGCCGTTTAAGTTCCTATTTAGGGCTAAAGTCTGCCCGCCCATAAGGATTGCCCAATATGAAACAGAAATCAAAAGCCCCAACACAAAGCCAACACTTTGGTTGTGTAATCTTCCAGCACCACTTATTGCAGCTGCTAGCATAACAAAAAAAAATGCACCAAAAGGAATAGAAAACTTTTTGTTAAATTCCATCATATAAATATTTAAAGTTCTTTCTGAAGCATTTTCTTTAATCTTATTTTTAATATCTCTATATAAGTCTAAAGAAGTCATTTTATCCGGTCCCATACTACCAGCAAAACTATACTTAATATCTTCAGCAAGAACATTATAAGTTATGCACTCCCCATAAGCTGCACCATATTTTGTCCTATCTTGCAAGTCTAAACTAAGCATTCGAGGATTCAATATATTAAGCTTCATCACTATACTTGGACTATCTGACTTTTCAATTACAGTTTTTGAAGAACCCAACACCTTCGTTTCATCATCTGATGTTTTATCCACTATCAAAATATTATTCACAACATTATCTTTAATCAACCCAGCTATTACTATAGTATTACTTCCCCTTTTAATAGAAAAAGATTCAAGTTCAAGAGCAGGAGTTGACGTTGCTAAGTTAAAATATACTTCATTAAACTTAACAGAACCCCAAGGTAGAAAAATATCATTTGTTATGAAAGAGATAATTGATATAAAAAGCCCCAATGCAAAAACAGGAATTAGCATATAAAATGACGAAATACCTAATGCATTCATAGATACAAATTCAAGATCACTAACAAAACGTCCAAGCCCCATAAGCGTACCAACTAACGCCGCATACGGAGCTGCTGTTGCAATTATAAATGGAAGTGAATAAAACATAAGAAGTGCCACATCTTTTAATGGAGCTTTCTTAGAAAGAATCTCCTCTGCCATTAAAAGTATCTGGTTCACAAAAAATATAAAAAAGAAAAATAAAAAACAAACAATAAAATACAAAAAAAGCTCTTTAAAGATATATCTAAATATAATTCCGCCACCTAGCTTTGTTTTTCTATTAAGCAAACTTAAAAACTTCAGTAGCGATTTCATAAAGACAATAGAGCTCCCACATTAAACACCAGTAGAACCATAACCACTATCCCCCCTAGCTGTAGAAGAAAGTGAAAATGCAATAGTAAAATCTGCACGACTCACATTGGTAATTATAGCTTGTGCTATCCTATCTCCAGGATTTATAACAAAATCTTCATTACCAAAGTTAATCAATAAAACCTGCAATTCTCCTCTGTAATCACTATCAACGGTACCAGGTGTATTTAAGACAGTAACTCCATACTTCAGAGCAAGTCCAGAACGTGGACGCACTTGCAATTCATAACCATTAGGTAATTCCACAAAAACGCCAGTAGGAATTAAGCGTCTTTCCATTGGTTTTAATTTTAAGCTTTCAGTAATATATGCACATAAATCAGCCCCTGCTGCTCCATCTGTTTTATATTCTGGCATAACAGCACCGGGCAATAATTTAACAAAAACTTCCATTTATTGATTATTTTTATCAGTATGTTCAATTGCATCAATATATGAAAGGCTCAAACGTCCCATTTTATCAATATCGATTAGTTTAACATTAATCTCTTGCCCTTCCGACAAAACATCTGTCACCTTATTAATTCTTTTATTTGAAAGTTTAGATATATGACAAAGTCCTTCCTTACCAGGCAAAATCTCAATAAAAGCCCCAAAATCAGTAATCTTTTTTACTACACCGCTATAGACACTACCAATTTCTGGTTCACTTACTATTCCTTTAATCATAGCAATAGCATGTTTCAAATCAGCTTTTTCATCTTTTCCATATATGCTAACAACACCATTATTATCAGTATTAATAACTACAGTGCATTTTTCACAAATTGACTTAACAACTTTTCCACTAGGACCAATCAAAGCTCCAATCTTATCAACAGGAATATTTAATGTTTCGATAGTAGGTGCATATTTAGACTTATTTGGATTAGGTGCAGAAATAGTCTCATTCATAATTCCTAATATATGAAGACGCCCTTCTTTAGCTTGAAGCAAAGCTTTCTCCATTATACTCCTAGAAACTCCTGCAATTTTTATATCCATCTGAAAGCCTGTAATACCATCCTTAGTTCCAGCAACCTTAAAATCCATATCACCTAGATGATCTTCTTCACCTAGAATATCAGAAAGAATTGCATATTTATTCTCGTCTTCTGTAATAAGCCCCATTGCAATACCTGCAACTGGTTTACTCATTGGAATGCCAGCATGAAGCATAGATAATGTACCTACACAAACACTTGCCATAGAAGAAGAACCATTTGATTCTAATATTTCTGAAACTACCCTAACAGTATATGGAAAGACATTTTTATCAGGCATCATCGGATATAAAGACCTATGAGCCAAATTCCCATGTCCAATTTCTCGGCGTCCTGTAGAAAGCTTACCAACCTCCCCAACAGAAAATGGTGGAAAATTATAATGAAGAATGAAGTTTTCGCTACGATCTCCATCTATATCATCATATATTTGCCCTTCAGCAACAGTACCTAAAGTTACAACTCCTAATGCTTGTGTTTCTCCTCTAGTAAAAACTGCAGAACCATGTGTTCTAGGCAATACACCAATATCACAAGTAATAGGTCTTATATCCTTAGTGGTTCGTCCATCAAGACGAATATTTTTTTCAAGTATATTTTTTCTAACTATAGTATATTTAACATCTTCAAAAAGCGAATCAAAAAGCTTCATTTGGATATCATCTTCCAACTGCGTAGCATAATTAGCTATTATGTTTTTCCTAACCTCTGCACAAGCATTTGCTCTTTCAACTTTTGAAGAAAGATAAAGAGTTTTGGAAAGAGCTTCATACATTTCTGAATAAATTGCATCTTTATTTTCTAAAGTAACATCAAAGTTCAAAACTGGTAATTTTTCTTTACCACACATTGCTCTAAGATCTTCTTGCAATTTACAAAGTTCTTTTATTGTTTCATGAGCTTTATCCAAGGCTTCAAGCATCACATCTTCAGAAACTTCTTTAGCTCCTCCTTCAACCATTGTAATCCCATCTTTAGTACCTGCAACAACAATTTCCATATCAGAACTTTCAATTTCACTAAATGTGGGATTAATAATATATTTTCCATCTTTAAATGCTACACGAGCAGCTGCAACTGGTCCATCAAATGGAATATCTGAAATTGTAACAGCAGCAGAAGAAGCAACAACAGCAATGATATCAGAAGGATTTACCATGTCAGTAGACACACATGTTGGAACAATTTGAATATCTCTTCCAAACTCTTTTTTAAAAAGAGGCCTCATAGGTCTATCTATCAAACGTGAAACTAAAATCTCTTTATCTTTAGGTCTCCCCTCTCTCTTAATAAACCCACCTGGTATTTTACCTGCAGCATAATACTTTTCATTATAATCAACTGTAAGCGGAACATAATCAAGCCCTTCCTGACTTGAACTTGAAGCACACACAGTAGCTAATACAGCCACTCCAGCATATTCAGCATAAACTGCACCATTAGCTTGTTTTGCTAAATATCCGGTTTCTAAAATTAATTCACCATCACCTATCTTATAGGTCAACCGTTTTTTCAATTCAAACTCCTTAAAATGAAACTATAAAGAACACAGCTAATGCTCACTCAATTTATCTGAAAATGCAACTATCAGGTAAGGGAGAAGAGGTAAAAAGAATCCCTTATATATAATAACTTAATAAACAACTAAATTGCTTATAAACCTTATTTTCTAAGACCAAGAGATTGTATAAGGCTTCGATATCCTTCAATATCTTTTCTTTGGTAATATTTCAAAAGACTCTTTCTATGACCTACAAGTCCTAAAAGTCCTCGCCTACTACTTGCATCTTTTGGGTTTTTATTACAATGTTCTGTAAGTTTTTTAATCCTTTCAGTTAAAATAGCAACTTGAACATTAATATAACCAGTATTTTTTTCATTTGCACCAAATTCTTTAACTATTGATGCTGTTTTTTCTTTTGTAAGTGCCATACCTACTCCTTAACACCTAAATAAATTTTAATATATCAAAATAAGGCATTACCTTATTTATATCAACATTATTAAAAAGCAACTTTAAGAAATCTTCATCTAATGAAATAGATACCTTTGCTTCAGGAATAGAATCTCTAAAACAAACAATGCCATCAAATTCACCTTCTTTTGGCAATACCTGCATTATATCTTTCTTTCTAAAGCCAACCTCATTATTAGCACCAAACACACAAGGTGCCAAATCTAAAAGATCAACAGTAAACCTTTCTTCTAACAGAGAATTAACCAATCTGATATTTCCATCATATATAGAAGCTCGTAAACTACTAGAACTAATTTTTTGTTCTT
Organism: Treponema sp.; assembly: GCA_052169975.1. GTDB lineage: Bacteria > Spirochaetota > Spirochaetia > Treponematales > Treponemataceae > Treponema_B. Next base: position 6,639 of record JBQNBK010000032.1, on the reverse strand, counting down.
TTCCATTAATCAATACTGGGTATAATGCTTCAAAAGTGAAAGACAAATTTGAAGAAAAACATTGCATATCTTCAATAGAACACGAACGATTTTGTCCAAATCTAAAATCATTTCCAACAATAAGATATTTTAGATTTAAATATTTTTTCAATAATTTTACAAAATCTTCGCCTTTCATTTTAGCAAAATCCGAAGAAAAGTCAACTAATACAACAAAATCGAAACCTAATCTTTTAATTTTATCTTTTTTTAATCTCAATGTAGAAATAGTTCCATGCTTAAAAGAGTTACTTAACATATAAGTTGGGGGACTATAAAATGTAAGCACTCCTTTTAATAATCCTTTTGCATTTTTTTTAAGTCTTTCAAGCAAAGACACATGACCTAAATGAAAACCATCAAATCCTCCTATGGAAATAGCAGAACCTTTGCTAAAAAACTCAGTATCAAAAGTTGGCAACATAGCATCCCAATCTATTACATAAAAATCACTCATTTTCTTTTAGCACGCACCTATATCTAAAACCTTCTTTATTATATGTAATAACACCTAAAAGAGAATCAAAATCAAAAACAAAAGCCACCCCACTTTTTAACAACTCATCTTTTTTTTCATCAAAATCAGAAAACCAATCCATTTTTATCTCTTTGCCACACAAAAAGCTCTTTCTAAAATCTTGTCTTATTTCTAAAAACGCAAAATCTAAATCATTACAAAGTTTTTTATCAAAACGCACCTTATAGTTATCTATATTTTTCTCATAATTAATATAAGATGGTTGCAAAGTCTTTTCTATAGTTTTACCAAAACTTGGCAATAAGTCAAAACCAAAAGCATTTTCCACATTAAAACAACCAACAGCCAAACGTCTTAAGGCAACAAGATAAGCACAAGAATTAGAAGCCTTGCCAATATCTCTTGCAAGAGACCTAATATAAGTACCTTTTGAACATGCAACTCTCACATGCAAAAATAACACTTTTTTGTCACAAAAAGAATCCACAACTTCATTTTTAACAAAGGTATTTTCATTTTGAAAAAACACTCTTTCCAAAGTGATTTCATTCACACACACTTCGCGAGATTTAAGAAAGACACTTTCACCACTTCGTGCAATATCCGAAGCACGTTTTCCCTCAACATGTAATGCTGAATAACTAGGTGGAACCTGCATAATCTTACCAACAAATAATTTTAATGCTTTCAATACATCAGAATAACTAGGTAATGGCTTTTCGCATACAAAAGATCCATGAGTATCCAATGTATCTGTTTCTTTTCCAAAGCAAATAATTGCTTCATATACTTTATCTTTAGCTTCTATATATGAAGCCAAATGTGTCATTTTGCCAGCTACTAAAACAAGAAGCCCATCAGCAAAAGAGTCAAGAGTTCCAGTATGTCCTATCTTTTTTGTTTCAAGTAACTTTTTAACACTAGATAAGGAAGCAAAACTAGTCATTCCAGAAAGTTTAGCAAAAGGAATAATAAAGTCTTTGTTATCACCCATAATCAAAAACTATTCTTCAGTTTTTTCCTCATCAACTTCTGGCGATATATCAAGAGAATCAATGATCCTTATAATATTCTGCCCTTCTTTTATACTTTTGTCATATATAAAAGACAACTCTGGTGTTTTTCTTATTCTTAAAATACTAGCAAGCGAAGAGCGTATAAAACCCTTAGCATGTTCAAGACCTACAACTCCTTGCTTAGTAACGTGCTCATCCATAAAACTAGAAACATACACCTTAGCATAAGACAAATCAGATGAGATAACCACACGATTAATAGAAAGAAAAGAGTCCACTCTTTTATCTTTTATTTTGTGCAAAGTGATAAGATTAGAAATCTCTTGTCTAAATTGTTCTTGTAATCTTTCAATACGATGCTCACTCATTTATTCCTCTTTTTTAGGTGTCAACTTACGAGCAACCTCTTGCACTTCTATAAATTCAAGATTATCACCAATAGCTATATCATTAAAATTCTCAAGAGCCAAGCCACATTCAAAACCACTAGCAACTTCTTTCACATCATCCTTAAAACGCTTTAATGAAGAAATCTTTAAAGAACTTGCAAGCACTACACTTTCTCTAACAACATTCACCAAACAAGAACGCTTAATTGTACCATCAAGCACATAAATACCTGCAATGTTGCCCACTTTAGAAACCTTAAACACATTTCTAATTTCAGCATTACCAATAACAACTTCTTTCTTATCAGGAGATAACATTCCTTCCATTGCAAGTTTCATTTCTTCCACTGCTTGGTAAATCACTGTATATTTTCTAATATCTATTTTCTCTGTTTCTGCAAAAAGTTTAGCTTTCACAGTTGGTCTAACATTATAACCAATTATAATTACATTAGAATCAGTAGTAGCTAAAGACACATCAGATTCGTTAATTGCACCAGCAGAAGCATGAATCACTTTTAATCTAACTTCTTGAGTAGAAAGTTTTTCAAGAGATTGCTTTAATGCTTCAACAGAACCTTGAACATCAGCCTTAATAATAACTTTTAATTCAAGCACACCATCTTCTTTGATAGTATCATATAAGTTCTCAAGAGTAACTTTTTTAACATTTTGTGCATCTTCAAATTTCTTTAATTCACAACGCTTATCAGAAATCTGACGAGCCAATTTTTCGCTAGAAGTAACTTGAAATGGATCCCCAGCATTTGGCATTTCATCAAGGCCTAATATTTCAACTGGCATACTTGGCAAAGCTTGTTGAATACGCTCCCCCCTATCATTAAAGATAGCCCTTACGTGTCCTGCATAAATACCTGCAACATAAGGATCGCCTTCATGTAAAATACCACGTTGCACAATGATTGTAGCTACAACACCTCGCCCATGATCAATTTTAGATTCAATAACTTTTCCTTCAGCATTACACTCATAATTAGCCTTTAGCTCTAAAACTTCTGCTTGCAAAAGTATGGCTTCAAGTAAGTCATCAATACCTTGCTTCTTTAGTGCAGAAATCTCAACATACATTGTTTTTCCACCCCAATCTTCAGGCATAAGGTCTAATTCTGAAAGTCTATTTTTCACCTTATCAGGGTTAGCTTCAGGTTTATCAATTTTATTTATTGCAACAATTATAGGGACTTTTGCATCTTTTGCATGGTTTATAGCTTCAATTGTCTGAGGCATAACACCATCATCAGCTGCAACAACCAACACAACAATATCAGTAATTGCCGCTCCTCTAGCTCTCATCATAGTAAAAGCTTCATGTCCTGGAGTGTCAAGAAAGGTAATTGGTTTTTCATTATAAGAAACAGTATAAGCACCAATATGCTGTGTAATTCCACCGAATTCCCCAGCTACAACATTTGCACTTCGTATTGCATCAAGAGTTTTAGTTTTACCATGATCAACGTGCCCCATAACAGTAACAATAGGAGGTCTTTGTTTTAACTCAACACCTTCATCACTAGCACTTTCTATAATAGTTTCATCATATAAAGAAACAACTTTTACATTACAATCATAGTCAGAAGCAATAATTTGAGCTGTGTCAGAGTCAATTGACTGGTTAACAGTTACCATCATACCATTTGCCATCAACTTTGCTATAATCTCTGAAGACCTAAGATTCATTTTCTTGGCAAGCTCTGCTACAGAAACGCTTTCCAAAATCTGAATCTCACTAGGAACAGCACTAACTTTTTCTTTAACTTTTTTCTTTTGTTGTATTTGTTTTTCTTCAAAAAAATCTTCTTCTTTAGACTTTCTTGAATATTCATTTTTCTTTACTGTCCTAAGCTTTTTAGAAGGTTTATTTGTTTCTATAGGAATCGGTTGAGGTATAGAACGTGACATGCTAGAAAATGGTTTTCTATTATTTTGAGTTTTTCCAAACCTATCGTTTCTATCATTATGATCAGAATTACCAAAACGCTTGCCATCAAAGTTACGCTGCCCAGAAAAGTCCTTCCTTCTCCTATCAAACTGCCCTTGTCGCTCCCCATTTCTTCCATCATTTGTTCTTGCATCTTGGGGCTTTTTATTTCCATTAAATCTATATTTTTTTGAATTATCACTTAAATTACCAGCTTTTATATTTGGTCTTTTATTAAGCTCATCAATACTTCCATATCTTTTTGGAGCAGGAGCATCAGGAGTAGGTTCAGCCTTTTTAATAATACAAGAGCTAGGCATATCAGGTTTCAAAGGCTTTTCAGCTACAACTTTAGAAGTTTCTTTTTTAGTTTCAATATTAGGTTTGACAACAGGAACTTCAACTTCTTTCTTTTCTTCCTTAATAGGAGGAGCAGAAACAATTGCCTCTGCAACCGCTTCTTTAGATTGCATTTCAGTAGTAGAAAGCTCTTTATTCTCTTGCAAAGAAATTTCTTGTGGTTCACTTTCTTGAATAGATGGTGAACTTTCTTGAATTAAAGCTTCCTCATTAGGAGGTTGAACCTTACTACGCAAACTCAGCACACGCACTTTAGCATTTTCATTAGAAGCTTGAGCTTTCTTGTCAACATCTTTTTCAGATGTTGTTTTTTTTCGCACTATAACGCGCATTTTAGCTCCTACATTAGACTTTGTAGCCCCACCAGACAACGCCTTACCACCAGTTGCCACGTCAGAGTGATCCTCTTTTTGAGATGACTGTTTATTAAGAACATAATTCATCTTCTTTTCTCCACTATTTACTTCTGTCATAGCTCTCCTATTTATCATCCTCATAATATTCAAATGTCAGTCCAACTCCACAATGTGGACATTCAGACATGCCAATCTCTATAGGTTCATTACATTCAGGACATAACAATTCTTCACTCTCTTGCTCAACTTCCTCTTCATTATCATCAACTATTTCCTCTTCTTCCTCATCTTCAATTTCAACAGTATTAGCAATAATATCAAGCAAAGTGCCTACCATTTCGTCTGTCATTCCCTCTATAGCACATATTTGCTCTTCAGTCATATATATAACATCTTGAATTTCTGTAATTCCACTATTTTCCAAAGCTGCTACAATTTCTTCAGTTATACCCGGTAATTCATGTATTGCACTTATTACATCTGATTCTTCGTTGTCTACAAATAATCTTTCTGCAGCATCAATAGCATCATTATATACATCCATTTCCTTAAAATCTTCTTCAGTTTTAACCAAAATATTCCAGTCAACCAGTCTATTAGCTAGTCTAACATTCATACCTTGTTTACCAACAGCTAAAGATAATTGTGTAGGATTCACTATAGCCACAGCAGAACGCTTTTCTTCATCTATAATCACCACATCATCAACATCAGCAGGTGATAAAGCTCTTGCTATATATTCTTTGACATTATCGGTATATTCAATAATATCAATCTTTTCACCACCCAATTCTGCTATTACATGCTGTATTCTATTTCCTTTAGGCCCCACACAAGAGCCTACAGGATCAACTCCGTCTTTTGTCGAAGCTACTATAACTTTAGTTCTATAACCAGCCTCTCTAACAATATTTTTAATTTCAATTATGCCATTATATATTTCTGGCACCTCAAGCTCTAGTATGCGTCTTACAAAATCACTACATGTTCTTGAAAGTAAAAGTTGCACAATGTTTGTATGCCTATTTTTTTTCACTTCCTTAATTAAAGCTTTTATTCTATTTTCTTCTCCAGCTCTTCCATCACGCCCAAACTTATCAAGTGGAGACTGAAATTTCTTTGGCAAAAATCCTTCAACTTTGCCTAAGTCAACAAAGATATTTCCATTAATTTCTCTATTAAAATATCCTATAATAATCTCGCCTAATTTTGCGTTATATTCAGCATAAAGGCTATCTTTTTGTATTTCTTGCAAGCACTGCAAAGCTCTTTGTTTTCCAGCATGAGCTGCCATCATCTTAAACTTCATAGGTTCAACTTCTATAGTAAGTTCATCCCCTATTTCTGCCATATTTGTGAACTTTGTAGCTTCTTTTAAAGAAATCTCAAAAGCAGGATCTTTTACACGCTCAACAACAGTCTTTTTTGAAAACATCAAAACATTACCCTCTTCAGTTTTGAATACAACATTGCTATCTGTTCCAAATTCTTTTTTATAAGCTGCTCTTAATGCTTGTTGTACAACATATATAACTAAATCATCATCCAAACCTTTTTCTAGGGCAAATGCTTTTAAACTTTCACTTATATTGTCCGCCATGACGTAAAATCTCCTTGAAATTAGATAAAGCTTTAGGTAACCCCAAGCTTAAACGATTAGCAAAACTAGCCTATATTCTCAAGGCAAAAGCCTAGAAAAATCAAATAAATATAAAAAAGGAGTCGTTTTAACGACTCCTTCAAAATCTCATAGGCACTAATCGCTCAAAGTCTAAGACGTTTAAGTCTCAATACTTACGGGTACAAGAATATCATAAAATAAAAATATATGCAATAGATAAGATTACAGTTTGCTGGGCTTTCAAGCATTATAAATATTGTAATAAAAGTAAGGATATTTAAAAGACACTAAAACATGTTAATGCTATTCTAGTGAAAGAAATAAGATTATAGAAAGGGGCTTAATTCCTAACTACGCTAGTAGCATTTGAAAGAACTCCTCTTTTTATGTTAGAATTGCCTTATGCAACAAAGATATATGCCTGTAGGCGTTCAAGACTTT
>JBQNBK010000031.1:0-16261 GCA_052169975.1 Treponema sp. | reverse complement strand
AAGTTATTCACTCCTGTCAAAAACAGGAGTGAACTGAAAGTATGCAAGCCATCTTTTAGATGTTAGGCGTGGTGGCGACTACCATATCTATCCAGAGCACATTCACAATCTCCCAATCCCAATAGCTTCGCATATTGCAAGCTCTTTTTATAGTTTTCAGCTGGTGTGTTGTGCACATAAATTAGTAGTAATTGACAGATGTTTATAAAAATGGATACACTCATACATGCTTATATTAATAAGGAGATAATTTTATGGATGATGTGAAAAATTTAGGATTTGCTTCAAAACAAATTCATGCTGGTCAAGATAAAAATCAATATGGTGCATTGGCAACACCTATATACCAAACTTCTACATTTGTGTTTGACTCTGCAGAACAAGGTGGTAGGCGTTTTGCTTTGGAAGAAGAAGGGTATATTTATACAAGACTTGGCAACCCAACTACTACTGTTGTTGAAAAAAAACTTGCAGCTTTGGAAGGAGCAGAAGCTTGCGTTTCTTTTAGTTCTGGTATTGGGGCTATCACTTCTTGTCTTTGGACAGCTTTAAAGGCTGGAGACCATGTAGTTGCAGGAAAAACTTTGTATGGTTGCACTTTTGCATTTATGAATCATGGGCTTACACGTTTTGGTGTTGAGCTTTCTTTTGTTGATATGAGAAATAGTGAAAATGTTAAGAAAGCTATGAAGAAAAACACAAAAGTGGTTTATATAGAAACTCCCGCAAACCCAAACATGTATTTGGCAGATATTCAAGAAATTTCAAAAATAGCACACGACTATAATCCTGAATGTATTGTTGTGGTTGATAGTACATATATGACTCCATATCTACAACGCCCTATTGAACTTGGAGCTGATGTTGTGGTTCATTCAGCAACTAAATATTTGAATGGACATGGTGATGTTATTGCAGGTTTTGTTGTGGGAAAAAACAAAGAGTTTATGGATCAAGTTCGCTTTGTAGGTCTTAAAGACATGACAGGGGCTACACTAGGACCTTTTGAATCATACTTAATTGGGCGTGGTATGAAAACTCTTGATATTCGTATGGAAAAACATTGTAGCAACGCACAAAAAGTTGCAGAATTCTTAGAAAAGCATCCAGCAGTTGATTCTATTGCTTTTCCAGGTTTGCCTTCTTTCCCTCAATATGAGTTAGCAAAAAAGCAAATGTCCTTACCCGGTGCTATGATTGCTTTCACTGTTAAAGGTGGGCTTGAAGCAGGTAAAAAGTTAATAAATTCTGTTAAGTTTGCTACTGTTGCTGTTAGTTTAGGGGATGCAGAAACTTTAATTCAACACCCAGCTAGTATGACACACTCTCCTTACACACCAGAAGAAAGAGCAGCATCAGATATAGCTGAAGGCTTGATACGTATTTCTATTGGTCTTGAAGATCCTAATGATATAATTGCAGACTTAAAACAAGCATTAGACAAAATAAAATAAATGAATGTTCTTATAGTTGGCAATGGCGGAAGAGAGCATGCTCTTGCTTTAAAGATTAAAGAGTCTCCTCTTGTGAAACACTTATATGTGGCAGAAGGCAATGCAGGCACTTTTGCCATTGCTGAAAATGTTTCAATAAAGATTGATGATCTTGCTTCTTTATCAGATTTTGCTATTCGAAAAGACATTGATTTGGTTGTTGCTGGTAGTGAGTTGCCTTTGTCTTTAGGTTTAGAAAATATTATTAAAGAAAAGTCTTGTAAACTAGGTAAGAAAGTGCATTTTTTTGGTCCTTCAAAAGAATGTGCATTATTGGAAGCTTCTAAAGATTTTTCTAAAAACATGATGAAAAGTTTGGGCATTCCAACAGCAGAGTATGAAAGTTTTCAAGATTATGAGAGTGCCTTAACTTACTTTTCTTCTTTTAAAAGTACTCCTGTTACAAAGGTTGATGGCTTAGCTAGTGGAAAGGGAGTATTCCTTCCTTCAACTATCGAAGAAGGGAAAGATATACTTACATCTATAATGAAAGATGGGAGCTTTGGTAAAGCTGGAAGCAAGGTTATTATTGAAGAAAGATTAGAAGGCGAAGAACTTTCTTTAATGGCTTTTTCTGATGGAAATGTGATGGCAGTTCTTCCCGTAAGTAAAGATCATAAGCGTTTACTTGATGGGGATTTGGGACCAAACACTGGAGGCATGGGGGCTTTTGCTCCTCACCCTAATTATTCAAAAAAACAAATTGAAGATTTTGCTAAAATTACCATTGAGCCTATAATAAAAGAGATGGCAAGAAGGGGAACTCCTTATAAAGGAGTGCTTTATGCAGGTCTTATGGTGGGCAAAAACGGGGTGAAGGTGTTGGAATATAATTGTAGATTAGGAGACCCAGAAACTCAAGTGCTGATGGAACTTTTTGAAGGTGACATTGTTCCCATATTGATTGCATGTAGCGAAGGCAATTTGTCTAATAATCTTCCAAAATGGAAAGATGCCTTTGCTATAACTGTTGTGATGGCAAATGAAGGTTATCCTGAAGGAAAAATAGTTCCTGTACCTTTGAAAAAAGAAGATTTAATTGAAGAAGATGGTGTTAAGGTTATTCATGCAGGCACTAGTGAAGTTGATGGAACACTTTATGCTACAGGAGGACGTGTACTTTGTGTTACCTCTTGCAAAAAAGAACTAGTAGAGGCAGAAAGAAGCGTTTATGAGAAAATTAAGCATATTACCTTTCCAAATGCTCAGTATAGAAAAGATATTGCTAAATGAGAATTAATTTGAATATATGAATATATTAACAATGAGTAACAAAGATATTTCATCACATTATATGAAAAATGCTAAAGCAATTATTCATAATGGCTCATGTTATGATTTTGTGAAAACGATACCAGAGAACACAGTAAAGCTTATCATCATCTCTCCTCTATTACTAATAATTGGAATTGCTCCTTAAAAATTAGGCTCTGTACGAAAAAAGGTTGCTTCATTATTTTACTCTATGATATGCAGTGGGCATTTGGAACAACATTCTGAATTATACTTAAGGAGACTTGGACTGAGAAGAACATATTTACTGATTTTGCGTTTGCTACTGAAAAGAAAGTCTTGTGTAAGGATATTAGAAAAAGGAGTGTTATTCCATTGTTGTGATGATGATTTTATATAATTTAGGGAGATTATGAATGAGCAGTCATAGAATTATAGATTATGTATCGGGTAAAGAAGTTGATGGAAAACAAGAAGAAGTATTAGCAGTACAGCCGTTTTCAAAAATTCTTGTAGATGATTATCATTATCCAAAAAATGAATTACAGACTCATCCTCAATATACTGTAAAATCATGTCCGTCAGACACAAAAGGATACCCTATTGATATTGCAGTTTTTGAAAACAGAGGAACGAAAAACGAAAAATTAAAAATGATTGTTGAATGTAAAAAACCTACGAGACAAGATGGTAGAGAACAATTAGAAATATATCTTAAATTTTGTAATGCACAAATTGGGGTTTGGTATAATGGTAATGAAAGTCTTTATTTAAGAAAAATTGAAAAGTCGGGAAATATTACATTTGAAGAAATGGCTTCAATTCCTCAGTATAAAGAATCATTAAGTGAAATTGGAAAATATCGCAGAAATCAATTAGAAAAAACTCATAATTTAAAAGATGTTTTTTTAGATATGAGAGGGTTTCTTGTAGGTAACGCAACAGGTACAACAAGAGATGAATTTATAGCAAAACAAATAATAAACATAATACTTTGTAAAATTTACGATGAAAGATTTACAGCACCAAATGATATAGTGAAATTCAGAACAACATTGGAAGATGATGAAATTGAAGTTTTTAATAGAATATCAGAATTATTTTTGTCGGTGAAAGCTAAGTATCGAGATGTATTGGATGAAACAGACAAAATTGAATTTGACCCAAAATCTTTGAAACATATAGTTGGTAAATTGCAAAAGTATTGTGTAACTGAATGTGAAAGAGACATTGTTTCAGATGCATTTGAGGTTTTTATAGGTTACTCGTTAAAAGGGGAGCAAGGTCAGTTTTTTACTCCACAAAATGTAATACAATTAATGCTTGCAATTATTAATCCTGATACAGATGAATTAATCATTGACCCCTCCTGTGGTAGTGGAGGTTTTTTAGTTGAATCTTTAAGATATATTTGGAGAAAGATTGATATAAAGGCAAAAAAATTAAATTGGTCTGAAACAGCAATCGGTGAAGAAAAAAAAGAAGCTGGTATTAAATTAATACGAGGTTTAGATAAAGATTCATTTTTAACTAAAGTTGCAAAATCTTATATGACAATTCTTGGTGATGGTAAAGGTGGAATTTTTTGTGAGGACTCTCTTGAAAGACCAGAGAATTGGAAATCATTAACTCAAACATATATAAAATTAGATTCTTTTGATGTAATAATGACGAATCCGCCTTTTGGTAAAGATATTCAAGTTGTTGGTGAAAATAAATTAATGCAATATGATTTGGCACATAAAACAGATTCAAAAGGAAAAATAAAAATACTTACCAAAGGAAATGTATCAACTATATTTTTTGAACGCAATTTGCAGTTATTAAAAAAAGGCGGAAGATTGGGAATTATTTTACCAGAAACATATTTTCATGCCCCTAGCCAAAAAGAAGTATTTAATTTTTTCTTCAAAAATAACAATGTAACACATGTAATTGATTTGCCACATAATACATTCAGACCGTATAATAACGCAAAATGTATTATTCTTGTTCTTAAGAAAGGAGAACCTCAACAAAAATACATTATAATGGCAGTTGCAGAACAAATGGGGCATGACCATCAAGGAAAAACTATATATCGAATTGATGAAAATGGTAATGAAACTAATATAATTTGGGATGATGTGAATATTATTATAGATGAAATAAAAGGAAAAAGATTAGAAAACAAATATATATTTGAAGTTGAATCGAATGAAGTCATTAAAAAAGGTATTTTAGTTCCAAGATATTATTGGCATAAAAAAGAAATTTTACTTGAAAATGAAGCAAAAGAAAAAAAATTGCAATTAATATCTATTCAACAACTTATAGATGAAAAAATAATAAAATGCTTTGACGGAAATGGTTCCCCTCAAGCACAGTTTAAAGGTACTGGTGATATACCTTATATTAGGGTAAAGGATATAGTAAATTGGCAAGTTTATACTGATGTTACGGCTTTGATTCCAGAAAACGAATATAATCGTTTATATAAAATGGAAAAGCAACTTATGCCAAAAGATATTTTATATGTAAGACGAGGTAGTTATCGTATTGGTAGTGTTGCTATGGTGTCGCCTTATAATTTAAAATGTATATTGACTAGAGAAATTTTAGTCATTCGTGTAATTGATTTGAATAATAAATATAAAATTACACCTGAATATTTAATGTATGCTTTATCTCATAAGATAGTTGCTGAAGAATCAGAGAATAAAGTTTTCATAGATACTACCTTACCTAATATCGCAGATAGATGGAAGGAAGTGAAAATACCATTACCAACATCTTTGGAAAAATTAAGTCAAATAACTGAGATAATGAAAAATATTGTAAGTAATCAATGGAAAGCACAAGAAGATATTGAAAATTGTAAAAAGCATTTTGATGTATATTCTGTATAAATGATTTTCTATTATAAAAAATAATAGATCACCACAATTAATTTTTTAGTGTTTTTTATAACATTTAACTAGCAAAATGATTTCCATACAAAACTAAAAATCATAAAAAGCTAAATTGATTCAACCTCTTTGGAATATAAATAAAACTTTAAATTAGCTTTAAGTTGAATGTTTTGTTATTTTTGTGATACATTCATCAAAGTAAATACTGAATTTATATAAGTATTAGGAGTTTTAAATGGCTGAAGATAAAAAAAGCAGTGCTTACGGAGATTCAGGTGTGAATATTGATGCTGGTAATGAAGCTGTGAAGATGATGAAAGAGCATGTACGCACAACGTTTAATGCGTCTACACTTTCTGAGTTGGGCTCTTTTGGTGGGCTTTATAGTGCAAATGAACTATTAAAAATGAAAAAACCAGTTCTTGTTTCTTCTACGGATGGTGTGGGAACTAAAGTAAAAATTGCAACAGAAGCAGGTGTTTTTTCAACTGTTGGGCAAGACATTGTCAACCATTGTATTGATGACATCTTAGTGCAAGGGGCTAGACCTCTTTTCTTTTTGGATTATTTTGCAACATCTAAGTTGAAGCCAGAAATTGCAGCTGAAGTGGTGAAAGGAATGGCAGTTGCATGCAAGGCTTCTGGTTGTGTCTTGATTGGTGGTGAGACAGCAGAGATGCCTGATGTGTATCTGCAAGGAGAAATGGATATTGCAGGCACTATTGTGGGAGTTGTGGAAGAAGATGCAATACTACCTAAAAAGACAATAAAAAAAGGTGATGTTTTAGTTGGGTTAAAGTCTCATAGTCCTCATACAAATGGATATTCTCTTATTAGAAAAGCATTTGAAGGTGTTAAGCTAGACACAGTGTTTGATGAATTGGGTAAGCCATTATCTGAGGTTTTGTTGACTCCACATCGCTCATATCTTAGTTTAGTGCATCCAATATTGCAAAAAGAGCCTGATTTAATAAAAGGCATTGCACATATAACAGGTGGAGGTTTTATAGAAAATATTCCACGGGTTTTACCAAAAGGTAGCAATAGTCATTTTGTTGCAAAAGTGGATACTTCAAGTTGGGAAGTTCCGCCTCTTTATAAGTTGATTCAAAAAAGGTTAGATGTTCCAAAAAAGGAAATGTATAGAGTTTTTAATATGGGTATTGCTTTTGTTTTAGTTGTGGAACAACAAAATGTACCTAAGTTGCAACAACTTATAAATGAAGAAACTTATGTTATTGGTGAAATAGATGAAAGAGAGGGAGAAGGAAACCCTATTACAGAACTAATCTTATAAAAAGATAAAAGAGCGTCTTTAAAAAGTTTTCAAAGACGCTCTGAAAATTAAAAAACATTACTTATAAATAATATAGCTAGAAATAAGCCAGTAATTATAGTTTTTTCCAATTGATTCTTTAGCCTTAGGAACAGCAAACTTAAATGTTCCATCGTCTGTTTTTAGAGCATCTATGTCTAAATCTATTATTATTGGAGGCACCATACTACCGGGACACCAATTAGAACGTGCTAAATCTGATGAGCTATTACCACCATGAACATTATTTTTTGAATTTGGATTCCACTTTCTATATGCCTCGCAACTCTCAATCCATGGAACATATTTCTTTAGTTCTTGATCGTTAAGTGAGATAATATTTTGTTTTTTATTAAACTCATCCCCATCAGCTTGACCACCATGTCCTGTTGTTGTGTAATATAATTTTGCTTCAGTGATTGTTTGGTTTTGCATATTAGAATCTACTCCTATTCCAGCTTTTAAATGAGCAAAAACATCAGGATATTTTTGACCAAGATATGGGCAAGTATTTATTAATGAAAGCACCTTATATTTTTCCATAGGTTTATCTTCTTTGCTTTCTGTTATTTCTAGTTTTACATCGATTAAAAAGCCATCTTTATTCCATGTATCAAGCCAACAACCTATGTAAGAACCGTTTTCTAATAACGAATATAAATGAGAAATGTCGCATTCCCATTTTACATCTTCTTCCCATTTATCAATTCCTTGAGGTAACGGAATATCATTAAAATGCCCAACACCGAATGGAGTCATAAAACTCATTGCTTCCACACAAGGTTCATACTCATCTGTTCTTATTATGCCAGGATATTCGTTTAGTTTTCCACTCATTGAAGGATAGCTTTCGCCTTTTGCAACATTAATTGGGCTAACACCTTTTTTTGAATCACTTATAATAAAGATTGAACCAGAAATATCATATCCTTCTCCATTAGAAACCAATCGTACTTTAAGCTTTAAATCAATATTTCGTTCGTATTTTGGAAGTTCCACTCTTTTTAATATGACTCTACCATTAGCAAGTCTTATTATGCCATTTGCATCTGGTTCGTTATAACCATTAGGAACTACTTTATCATTATAAAGTACTGGAGCATTTTTAAAAACTTCAATTGTTGAATCTCCTAATACCTTATAATTACCGTTTCCATTTTTGCAAGAAAAAATCAGAAAAATTAAAAATAGAGAAAAGATAATACTTTTATTCGTACACACTCCTTAAAAACATTTACTGAAAAATTGTTTTAATTATATAGCATTTTACTTGATAAAGATAGTGTATTGTTTAAGATATCCCCTCGATATTTTATTGATCTTTATGCTAATATAGGCTTTTGTATTTAGGGGCGGGTAGTATGACTATATTTCAATCTATTATGTTAGGAATAATACAAGGTGTGGGTGAGTTTTTGCCTATTTCAAGTTCTGGGCATTTAGAGTTATATAAATATTTTTCTAATATGAAAGATTCTCCTTTTGTTTTTGATATTCTTCTTCATGTTGCAACCCTTGCTTCTTTGTGCATTGTTTTTAGGAAAAAAATTATTAGCCTTATTCTTTGTGCTTTGCGATTTGTGGTGAGAAAAAATAATATTGATGACAAAGAAAATCTTAGCTTAATAGCATTGATTTTAATATCTACTTTTATTACTGCAATTGTGGGTTTTGCATTAAAAGATTTAACAAAACATTTAAGTATAAAAGCTATCCCTATAGGTTTTATCATCACTTCTATTATGCTTTTAATATCTTCTAAATCACACCTTAAAGAAAAGCCAAATCTCATTCGCACAGCTTTAATATTGGGAGTTGCACAAGGAATTAGTGTGTTTCCGGGCATTTCACGTTCGGGAATGACTATATCAGTTTTATTGATGTTGGGCTTTTTAAATGAAGAAGTGGCTGAAATCTCTTTTATTCTTTCTATTCCTGCAATACTTGGGGCTTTGGTTTTGGAATTGCGTTCTTCTATTATACCGCTTGACTATCTTCCAATACTTGTGGGAATGTTAACTGCCTTTGTTGTGGGCTTTTTTGCTCTTACTTTATTAATTAATCTACTAAAAACAAAAAAAATATCATATTTTTCTTTTTATTTATTACCGTTATCTATTTCTTTGGGTGTGTATTTTTTCAATCTATTTTAAGGTGCAAATATGGGAGGTTCATTTTGAAAACAAAGCAAATTACTAGAATCATAGCACTAATATTTTCTGCTCTTTTCTTTTTGCTTTCTGTTGTGATAACTATTGCAATGTCTCTTGCAGTATTTGAAACTTACGAAAATCAAAATATATTTTTGCAATGGATAATTGCAATTGTTGCAATATATAAATTTTCTTCATTTCTTTTACCAATTATTTTGCTTTATGCTTCTATTATTTTGTTGACACCAGGTTGGTCAAAACACTCAAAAGCAACTCTTTTAGCAAGTCCTTTTTGTTTTTTTACAAGTGTTGGAGGAGAATATTCTTTATACACTTTTGTTCCTATTGTTCAAAATCCCACAATAGCAAGTTTTGTGCAATGGGCAATTGTTTTAATTACTCTTTTGCTTATTTGTATTGAGTTTATGATTTCTCATATTATTGCAATGAGATTTTTCAAAAACTATAAACAAGAGATTACATATCAATGTGATGTGGACATTATTGCAGATGAGTATTCAGGAGAAAAACTTAATAAGAATATTAAAAGAACAGAGCAACAAGAAAAAGAAGAACCCAAAGAAACTTTTTTCTCATTATTCAAATTTGAAGATGAAAAAGAAGAGATTCCTGTTTCTCAATCTGAAATAATTTTGAAGATGAAAAAGTTAATGAAGAGATGGAAACACCTGTTATAGATGCAACACCTACACATATAATAGAAGAAAAAATGCAAAGCGAAGATGAGGAAAAGGTTCAAAATATAGAATACCAAGATGATACAGAAGAAATTGCGAAAACTATAGAGAATACACTTAAAATAATAGAAGAAGCTATCAAAGAAGAGTCAACACTAAATGAGAAGGAATTCTTAAAAGAACCTACAATAGAAAATGCAACAGAAAATACTGAAACATCTATTATTGAAGAAAAAGTAATTGAAGAGCAAAAAAGCAATGTTGAAGAAGAGGAAGCAACTAAGCAAGAAGAACTTAAAAGTGAAGTAAAAGAAGATGAGCCTTCTATGCAAAAAGAATCAATTGATGAATCTAAGCATGAAAAGGCTATTGAAAGTGAAAATGAAGAAATAACTGAAGAGCAAGTTGAGGAAAATAAAGGCGAAGAAGAAAATAATGAAGATGAAAAACTATTATTATCTTCTAATGAAAATGAGGCGAAAGATAATAAAGAAGAAAAGCCAATAGAGGCAACTTCTATAAAACCATTAGTTGCCAATGTTGAAGAGAAAACTCAAGGTTATAGTATTCCGTTCGATCTATTAACCGAATATCCCGGAAATGATTATTGGATTATTGATAGTTCCACACGGCAGGCTGCTTTTAGATTAAAAAGTACCTTAAATGAATTTAAAATTAATGTTGAAATAACAGGTATTAGAAAAGGGCCAGTGGTTACAATGTTTGAAGTTTTGCCCCCACCGGGTATAAAGCTAGCTAAAATAACTGCTTTGCAAGATAACATAGCTTTGCGTCTTGCAGCAGAAAGTGTGAGAATTGTAGCTCCCATACCGGGCAAAAGAGCAGTTGGTATTGAAATTCCTAATGATAAGCGTTCTATTGTAGGTTTTAGGGAATTAATTCAAGTGGAAAACAAAGATGCAAAAAAGATGGCAATTCCGATTGTTTTGGGAAAAGATATAACGGGTGAGCCTCAAACAATAGACTTGGCACAAACACCTCACTTATTAATAGCAGGAGCCACAGGGGCAGGAAAGTCTGTTTGTGTTAATTCAATTATTCTTTCTATTTTATACAACAATAAACCTAATGAAGTGAAACTATTGTTGGTTGACCCAAAAATAGTGGAACTAAAACTTTATAATGACATAGGGCACCTACTTACTCCTGTTATAACAGAGCCAAAAAAAGCATTTCAGGCATTGCAGTATTGCATTTGTGAAATGGAACGTAGATATGCCTTTCTTGACAAAATGAGTGTGAGAGATATAAAGACTTATAATAAAAAGATAAGAGCAGAGAATTTAACAATGGAACGTCTTCCATACATTGTTATTATTATTGACGAATTTGCAGACTTAATGGCAACAACAGGCAAGGAACTTGAAGGCACTGTTTCTCGCCTTTGTGCTATGAGCCGAGCTGTAGGCATTCACTTAGTGCTTGCAACACAACGTCCTTCTGCTGATGTCATTACTGGTCTTATCAAAGCAAATATACCAAGCCGTATAGCATTTATGGTGGCTTCTAGGGTTGATAGTCGTATTATATTGGATGATGGGGGAGCTGATAAACTTTTGGGAAAAGGGGACATGCTTTATGTGAGCCCTGCAAAGCCATGGCCTACACGTATACAAGGTGCTTTTGTTTCTGAAGAAGAAGTTGAGCGAGTAGTGGAAAAAGTGAAATCGTTTGGGGAGCCTGACTATATTGATGATGAGATATTTATGGACGAAGTTGAAGAAACACCTGATTCATTCTTTGGAGAAGAAAGTGATCCCTTATATGATGATGCAGTGGATATTGTTTTGCATGAAGGAAAGGCTTCAGCTTCTTATATTCAGCGAAGATTAAAAATTGGGTATAACAGAGCAGCTCGTATAATAGAAGAAATGGAAGAGCGAGGTGTTGTGGGACCAGCAAATGGTTCAAAGGCAAGAGATATCTTACAATCGCTTTAATGAATTGATTTTTATGAATAAAAGGGAAGGCGTCGATCAGAATCGAACTGATGCATAAAGGTTTTGCAGACCTGTCCCTTACCGCTTGGGTACGACGCCAAAATGAAATGAGCAATTGCTAAAAGCAATTACTGTTTGAATAATAATAAAAAATATAAAAACATTCAAGTATAAATG
Organism: Treponema sp.; assembly: GCA_052169975.1. Lineage (GTDB taxonomy): Bacteria > Spirochaetota > Spirochaetia > Treponematales > Treponemataceae > Treponema_B. The sequence continues at coordinate 4,340 of JBQNBK010000031.1, read as the reverse complement.
TTGAATTTATTTTGCCAATTTATCATAATGTGCCTAAAATGAGCATAATATTATTAATGGGGCTTAAAGCATCAGGAAAAACCACTATTGGTAGGCATCTTGCAAAATCTTTATCATTAAAATTTATTGATCTTGATGAAATAATATCTAAAGAAACATCCATGCCTTTTAGGCTTTTTTATGAAAAGTATGGAAAAAAAGCATTTCAAGAAATTGAAGCGAAGGTATTAAAAAATTGCCTAGAAATGGCATCTTATGAAGACACAATTATAAGCACTGGTGGTGGCTTAATAGAAAATACTAATGCTTGCCTAATTTTGCAAAAAGCTTCAAATATTCAAATATTTTTTTTGCATAATAAGCCTAAAATATTGTTTAATAGAGTGTTAAAAAAAGCAAAAAAAGAACATTCCATGCCAGCTTTCTTAAAACTTCCTAGCATTAAATCAAATATAAATCTTGCTACTCAATTTCGGTATGCAAAAGTGCAATTTCTATTGATGTGCAAAAGACGTATGCCACTATTAAAAAAAATAGATTGCATGAAAGTGAAAACAAAGGGCTTGAATGTGAAAAAAGTTGTTAAGCTTATAAAAAAAGCTATATAAAATGATTGTGTTTCTTCCCAAATTTTGCCTTACCTTGAAAAGCACCAATAAACATGTTATTATCTTACCTTGAGAATTACATTATGAAAAAAACTATGTTCAAATTCCTTTTTAAGTTGATCTTACTTTTAGTTATTAGTGCTGTAATCTTTTTTATAGGTTATGTTCAATTTAAAGTTCCATTGGGTAAATATGGAGTTATAATTTCAAAATCTTCAGGCTATTATGAAAAGCTAATCTCGTACGATGAATTAACATGGAAGTGGGAATGTCTTATCCCAAAAAATGCTGTTGTTTTAACTTTTGACCTATCCCCAATCACAATAGAAAAAAACTTAGAAGGTATGCTTGAAAATGGAGAAAGATATTCTAAAGTTTTGGCAAATGGTGCAGTCTTTGCATGGAAAGCTTCAACAAAGTTTAAAGTGCATATAAGGCATGATAAATTAATTGAAACAATTAAAGCTAATAATATAAGAGAACAAGAAGAACTTGAGCACTATATAAATGAAAGAGTTGAAGGAATAATTACTAATTCTATTGATGAAACTATTGCTTATTATCAAGAACATAGTGATGAATACACAATAGAAAACTTTAAGTCTAAGTGCAAAAAAAAGTTTGAAGAAAGTGCCTTTACATTGGTCAAATTAGAAGTGTTGTCTTTGCAATTTACATCTCCTGATTTTAAGACATATACCATTGCACGTGAAGTGTATATTGAAAATGCAAATATAAAAAAAGCTATAATAGAAGAAAAGATAGAAAAACTAAAATCTTTGAAAGAAACACTACAAAATATTCTAAAAACTGTTACAGAATCTATAGAAGAATTATCTGCTCAATATGAATAAACTCCAATTATGAGTACTAAAAAAGAAGAAGTATTATTAAAGATTTTTGAAATAGAATCTTCATTGCATAATGTTCAGGATGTTGATGTTCTTTTAGAAATTATTTTGATAGAGGCTAGAAAGGTTGTAAATGCTGATGCAGGTTCAATCTATGTGGTTGATGGGGATAACCTTTCAATAAGATATAGCCAAAACGATAGCTTAAAAAAGAAATTACCTAATGGTGAAAAGTTGCCTTATGTCTTTTTTTCTTTTCCAATTAATTCAAAAACAATATCAGGTTATGTGGCTCTTACGGGAAGAATGGTTAACGAGCCAGATGTCTATAATATAGACGAAACAAAACCTTACACTTTTGGTAAAGAGACAGACAAAAAGACAGGGTATAAAACAGTTTCAAACTTAACTATTCCACTTAATTCTCCAAATGGCACTCTTCTTGGTGTTTTGCAGATGCTTAATTCTTTGGATGAAAATGGCAACATAAAGGCATTTTCTAGGGATGATGAAAGTTATCTTAAACATTTTGCATATAGTGCTGGTGTTGCACTTGAGCGAAGCTATCTTACAAGAGCTATGATTATGAGAATGATTAAGATTTCAGAAATGAGAGACCCAAAAGAAACAGGTGCTTATGCCAATAGGGTGGCAAGTTATAGTGTTGAAATATATGATAGATATGCTTTTCATAAGAACATACCAGAAAATGAGAGAATAAAATATCGTGATTCGCTTAGAGTGGCTTCTATGTTGCATGACGTGGGAAAGGTTTCTATACCAGATTCCATCTTAAAAAAGAGTGGAAAACTCACTGATGAAGAATTTAAGCTTATGCAAACACACACTTGGAGAGGGGCTACTTTGTTTAAGCCAATAACGTCATTTGTTGATGAAGTTGCTGTTGAAATTGCATTACGCCACCATGAAAATTGGGATGGTTCAGGATATCCGGGCTTTATCAACAAAGATACAGGTGAAGCTGAAAAATTAGACTACACAACAGGCAAAAATAAAGGACTAAAAGGGCAAGAAATTCCTCTTGCTGCAAGGATTGTTTCTATTGCAGATGTTTATGATGCTCTTTCTTCAAGACGTATTTATAAGGAAGCATGGGAAGAAGAGGAAGTGTTGGATGAAATTAGAAAAAGTAGTGGCACAAAATTTGATCCTGAATTAGTAACATATTTTTTTGAAGCTTTACCAAACATACAAGCAATCAAGCACTTATTCACAGACTAATGCTTAGGAATGTTGGTGGGTGTTGCAAAATATCATAAATAATAATATACTCCCCACATTCATCTATTGCATATCAGATTCACAATATTAAAGCTAGTTTTTCATATTAAGTCTAGCTTAAAACTTTTTGTAGGTGATAAATCAAACATTATGAGTGTATAATTTATGAAAATATGGATTAAGTATTTAATAGGTGTAATCTTAGGGATAACTATTGCTTTTTTGTTTCCTCAAGATAGTGAGCTTGCAAATGGTATTATTAGTTTTCTTCAAGACATAGCTATTAAAGCAGGAAAATATTCATTGTTTCCATTTTTATTTTTTACCCTTATATTAGGAACATATAAGCTTAAAGAAAGTGGTTCTCTTTTCAAAGTTGCTTTTTTTTCAAGTGTTTTTATTATAGCTATTTCATTTTTATGCTCTATGTTTGCTCTTTTAAGTGTTTTTCTCTTTTCTTCCCCACGTGTGCCAATATTTCAAGAAGAAGGAGCATTAAATGCAACACTTGGCATAAGAGATGCTTTTTTAAGGATATTTCCACCAAATGCTTTTCTTGCATTTTCAGAAGACTTGTTTCTTCTTCCTATATGTATATTTGCGGCATTTATTGGAACATCTTGTGCAGTGGATAAGCTAAACTCAAGACCTCTTTTGCAATTGTTTGATTCTCTTTCTAGGCTTTTTTATTCAATAATGGCTTTTTTTGTGGATATGCTTTCAATTGCATTAATAGCCATAAGTGCATATTGGATGCTTTCATTTAGGCAGTTGCTTTTGAATAAGGCTTTTATTAGATTTATTACATTGTTATTTATTGATGGTGCACTGGTGGTGTTGGTGATCTATCCAATAATTCTAAAAATATGTTGCCCAAAGATTAATCCATATAAAATTATTTATGCTTCCATTGCTCCAATGATGGCAGCCTTTTTTTCTGGAGATGCAAACTTAGCACTTAATGTTCTTTTTCGTCATGCAAATGAGAGTCTTGGGGTTAGAAGAAGGATGACTTCCTTTGTGCTTCCTCTTCTTTCTTCTTTTGCTAGAGCTGGTTCTGCTATGGTTATTACTATAAGTTTTTTAGTTGTAATGACTTCATATTCCAGTCTTGGCATGAATAATTTTAAAGACATGATGTATATTGTCTTAATTTCAGTTTTTCTTTCTTTTTGCATTTCTCACTGTGCAAAAGAAGGGGTTTATATTGCAATTAGTGCTGTATGTGCTTTATACGGAAATGGTTTTGAATCTGGCTTTTTAATTTTGCACCCTGCAATTTTTTTCATAGCATCCATTGGCACAGCTATAGACGCTGTTACTTCAATTGTTGGCGTATATATTATTTCTTATCATTCACAAATGACCAACACACGCGAACTTAGATTTTTTATTTAATTTTGTGCTGAACTTTACACTACTTTTTCCCTAAACCTCATAACGCTTCGTTTAATTTTATAGGTGGAACTTTCATACCAAAGCCATTATTTTTAAAACACTAGAAAATAAGAAAGTTAAAATAGTTTGACATGAAGCAAAAACCATGTTATTCTTAAAACAGGAGAGGTGCAAAGCATCTTTTCTAAAAATAATTTTATAAGGAGAATAAAATGAAAAAGACTTTCTTATCTTTACTTTT
>JBQNBK010000030.1:0-16494 GCA_052169975.1 Treponema sp. | reverse complement strand
AAGTTATTCACTCCTGTCAAAAACAGGAGTGAACTGAAAGTATGCAAGCCATCTTATTTATATATTAAACTTAGTATACAAAATCTGTTGGGTAACTGAAGAAGAAATGGATAATAAGAAAACTGTATCAAAATTACTATGAGTCTATAAAGTTTAACACATAAAAATACATTTGCATGTTGCCAGTTTTTAGGCGGTGCGTTTTAATGTCTAACTTTTTGTTTTCCTTATAACAGGTTGTTTCAAAATCTTCTTTATTTGTTATAAAGCCTAGCTTCCATCCTCTAAAATCTTGTAGCTTTTTAGCAATATCTTTGTAAAGCGGGGCTATTTTTTCTTGGTCAAGAAGACGCACACCATAGGGTGGATTTGAGATTAACATGCCTTGATCATAAGGTGGTTTTAGCTCATTAAAAGATGATTGAAATATTTCGGGGCGTGGAATGTGATGAGGGTGTCCTGCTTCGGTTAATACTCGCCCTGCAAGGATGCAAGCTCTTTCTGCATTTGCCTTTGCTAAAGAAACAGAAGATGGGTCTATGTCCGAAGCGGTAATCCTAATTAAACAATCAGTTCGGACATTTTCTAAAGCCTCATTTTTGATGATAGAAATAACTTCTTTTTTCTCATCTTCATTAAAGCAAGCAAAGTCTTCAAATGCAAAGTTTCGGTTGATACCTGGTGGTATGTTGCAAGCAAAATATGTGGCTTCAATTGGTATTGTGCCACTTCCTGTAAAGGCATCATGTAATGGAGATTTTCTTTTCCATTGCATAAATTGCAATAGGCTTGCTGCAACAGTTTCTCTTAATGGAGCTGTGCCTCCACTTAAACGATATCCACGCTTATATAAAGGCTCTCCTGATGTGTCAAGGCAGACATATAATTCATCATGTTCTAAGTATATTCTTACAATATGCTTTTTTCCACTTTCGCTTAATGTGTGCATATTCCACTTATTGCAAAGTCTAGTGCAAATTGCCTTGTATGCCATAGATTGAAGTGCGTGTTCTGAAGCCAGTTTTGACTTAAAAACAGAAACTTTATCTAGTAATATCTTTGCGTTTTTATTGAAAAACTTTTCCCATTCTATGTCATGAATTAAAGAGAAAAAACTATCAAAATCAGTTATCTTTTTTTTTGCTAATAATAAGAAAATACGGTCAGTAGTTCTTAAAAAATAGTTAGCTTTAAATACTGAAGGCAAAAGAGCTTCTTTAGAAGAAAAGAACACTCTTCCCACTGTTCTATTATATGGAGAAAACCCAGCTAGTTTTAGTTCGTTTGTGAGTATTGGTTCAGAACCCACACTGCATAATGCGATAAAATTATTCATAATTAAGGCGTGCATTATATACTTAATACTGGTGTTTTGAAAATAGTATACTTTTTATAAGCTATAAGCTTTATAGTTGCAAATTGTAGAATTTTGCCTTGAAAAATTAAAATAAATAATGTTATTATTTAAGAGTATCTTAATGGATACATTTTTGAAGGAGACTTTAATTATGGATATGTATGAAAGAATGAAAGATGCAAAAGGTTTTATAGCAGCACTAGACCAAAGTGGAGGAAGCACTCCAAAGGCATTAATGCTTTATGGTATTCCTAAAGAAAGCTATTCTAGCGATGATGAAATGTTTGATTTAGTGCATCAAATGCGCACAAGAATTATAAAGAGCCCTTCATTTTCTTCTGATAAGATTTTGGCTGCAATCCTTTTTGAAATGACAATGGATAGGAATGTTGAAGGCATTCCAACAGCAGATTTCTTATGGCAAAAAAAAGGTATTGTGCCATTCTTAAAGATTGACAAAGGCTTAGAAGAATCTTCTAATGGAATAAGACTTATGAAAGATATTCCTAACCTTGAAGAAAGTTTGAATAAGGCAGTTTCTAAGCATATATTTGGAACAAAAATGCGTTCTGTTATTGAAAAAGCAACAGAAAATGGAATAAAAGAAGTTGTGGCTCAACAATTTGAATTAGCTCTTAGGATATTAAAAGCAGGGCTAGTGCCTATAATTGAACCTGAAGTGGATATTCACTGTCCCGAAAAAGAAAAAGCAGAAGATATTTTGAAAAAGGAATTGAAAGAAAACTTAAAAAAGATACCTGATGGAAAAACTGTAATGTTTAAGCTTACAATTCCAACAAAAGAAAATCTATACGAAGAATTTACTAAAGATGAAAAAGTGTTGCGTGTTGTAGCTTTATCTGGCGGTTATTCTCGAATTGAGGCAAACAACCTTCTTGCAAAAAATAAAGGTGTTATTGCAAGTTTTTCAAGGGCATTAACCGAAGGCTTAAGCCACAAAATGAGTGATGCTGAATTTGATGAAGCTCTTAAAGCTTCAGTTCTTTCAATATATAACGCTTCAACATGTTAGTTTTTTATGGAAGATTTTTGTTCAGTAAAGCTTGCTTTAGAAAAGATAAAAGCTGAAGTTGCAAAAAAAGTGGTTGGGAAGGATTCTTTAATTGAAGATGTTTTAGCTTGTTTTATTGCTGGTGGGCATGTTTTAATTGAAGGTCTTCCCGGTCTTGCAAAAACATTGATAGTTAAGACTTTTGCTTCTCTTTTGGGACTTTCTTTTAAGCGTATTCAATTTACTCCTGATTTGTTGCCTTCAGACTTAATAGGCACTCTTATTTTTTTGCAACACAAGGCTAAGTTTTCTGTTAGGAGGGGCTCTCTTTTTGCTAATCTTGTTTTGCTTGATGAAATAAATAGAGCCCCTGCAAAAGTGCAATCTGCTCTTTTAGAGGCAATGGAAGAAAAACAGATAACAATAGGAAGAAAAACCTATCCTTTACCAAATCCTTTTTTTGTGTTGGCAACAGAAAACCCTATTGAAGAAGAAGGTACATACCCACTTTCTGAAGCCCAAAAAGATAGGTTTTTAATGAAGTTGTTAGCTAACTATCCTACTTATGAACAAGAAATAAAAATTGTGGAAGAAATATCAAAAAGTTTTTTTTTTGATGATGAAAAAAAGATAGAAACAAAGGTAGGGGAGGCAAAGCATACAGATTTTTTAGAACCTATTTTTCCCAATAGTTTACTTTTGCAATTTAGGAAATGTGCAAGCGAAGTGATTGTTTCTAAAGAAATTACTGAATATATTGTTTCAATTGTTAGTGCAACAAGACCGGAATTAACTAAAAAACTTCCATATTTTTCATATATTGATTTTGGTGCATCTCCACGGGCTTCAATTGCTCTTCATTCACTTTCTAAAGTGGTAGCAATGTTTGAAGGCAGAAATTATGTTATGCCTGATGATGTAAAAAGACTTAGCTATCCTGTTTTGCGTCATAGGTTAAAGCTATCTTATGAAGCTATAGCAGAAAATATTACAGCTGATGAGATTATTAGCTCAATATTAAGCATTGTTCCACAATCATGAAACTTCTTTATATTGCAAGCATTGTCGGAAAACCTGGTCTTTTTACTGTTAAATACACTCTGCCTTCTTTACAAGAAAAATATAAACCTGACATTATTATTGCAAATGCAAATATGGCTAGTGGAACAGGCGGATTGCAAAAAGCACATGCTGTTTCTTTGCGTAAAATGGGAATTGATGTTATTACAGGTGGGGAATATATTTTTTCAAAAAAAGATCTTGTAGAATCACTTGAGCTTATGCCTTATGTTTTACGTCCTTTTAATCTTTCTAGTATGAGTCCCGGTGTGGGGGTAATTCAAAAAGGAGATGCAACAATCATTTCTGTTTTAGGCATGATAGGTCAGTATAAAATGCTAGTGAATAACCCTTTCACTTTAATAGAAGATTTGGTTGATAACATCAAAACTAAAACTATTATTATAGACTTTGTAAGCTATGCTACTGCAGAAAAGAAAACGCTTTTTTTTATGTTAAAAGGGCGAGTTAGTGCTATAATTGGTAATGGCACTTTAGTGGCTACAAATGATCTTGATATTTATGGAGAATCTGATTCTAAAACTGCATACATTACAGATGCAGGAAGGACAGGAAGTTATAACTCTGTTTCTGGCTATATTCCATCATATAAGATTGAAGAATACCTAACATGTTTGCCAAATTATCCTAGAGATTGTTGGAATAGCTTAGCCTTGCAAGGTGTTTTTATTGAGTTTGATGAAAAAGGTGTTGCAATTAGGACAGAAAGAGTATTTGAGGAATGCAAAGATGAAAAAAGAAGGAATGGTTATAAAAATAATTAATGATGAAAAGGAACAATATTTAGAGGTTTTGCCTTTGGTACAGTGTCTTGAAAAAGCACCTTTGGATGATTCAACTGTGCATGATTGCACTTCGTGTTCTGGCTGTTCTTCTTTTAGTGCTAGTTTATCAAAAACAATCAAGGTTTTAAATAAAACTAAAGCAGAAGTGGGTATAGGGCAAAAGGTAGAATATCGCCTTAATTTTCTAGCCTTACAGTTTTTTATTATAGTGCTATTGCCTTTTTTAACTTTTGCTCTTAGCTTTTTCTATCTTTATAAAGCTTTATATACTGAGGCAATGTGCATATTGTTTTCGTTTTTAACTTCTTTTTTAATTGTAGGTTTTAATGTTATTGTTACAAAAAGATTATTGAAAAAGCTATTTATGCCTTTTGTTTAAAAGGTACTACTGTTATTTTTTTGTCATTAATTGTATACTTAAAAAACCTTATGTCAGTTAAAGAAAAAATAGAAAAATATCCCTTATATAATGAAATAAGCAAAAACTTTAAGTTTGATGAGAGTTTAGCTTCTTATGCTTTGTTTAAGATAGGTGGAAATGCAGAGGCTCTTTATTTTCCCAAAACTTATGATGAGTTAAAAAGCTTTTGTGAATTTCTTTTAAAAGAAAATATTCCTATTTCAATTATAGGAAATGCTTCAAATCTTTTAATTAGTGATGAAGGCATTAAAGGTGTTGTAATTAGCCTTTTAGATTTTCAAACATTAGAGATAACTGAAAAAAAAGATGATGTTGTGCTTGTGAAAGTTGATGCGGGTGTTACTATAGAAAAATTATTGCAGTTTTGTATTGAAAACGATCTAACAGGAATGGAAAACTTTGCAGGCTTACCAGCTTCTATAGGCGGTGCTATTTTTATGAATGCAAAGTGTTTTGATTCTTCACTATCAGATATTATTTCTTCTGTTTTCTGTTTGCAACTTTCAAAAAATACTAGTGCGTTTGAAGAATATATTTTTGATGCAAAAGATTGGGCATATAAAAAATCCCCGTTTCAAAAAAATGCTGATGGAATTAAGATGTTGGAAAATAGAAGTATCATTCTTTATAGTATATTAACTTTGAGAAAGGGAAAAAAAGAAGATATTAAACAAAAAGCTGAAGCAATTTATTCTCAAAGAGTTCAAAAAAAGCAATTTGACTTTCCTTCTGCAGGATGTGTTTTTAAAAATGATTATATAATTGGTATTCCAACAGGAAAATTAGTAAGTGAAGCAGGGCTTTTAGGTGCTTCTAAGGGTGGGGCAGAAGTGGCTCCTTGGCATGGCAATTTCATCATAAATAGGGGGAAAGCTTCGTCAGAAGATGTGGTTTATTTAATGCAAATTATAAGAGAAGAAATTAAAAAAAAATATGGCATAACGCTAGAAGCAGAAATAATATATTGTTATTAAGCTAATTTTTGTGGTTGACAATAAAGAATATTCAAAATATACTTAATTTGCAGACTGTGTAAGGGGCATTGTAATTGGTTCAGTTATCATTTGTTAATTTTAAAAAAGGTTCATACATTCTCGTAGAAGGTAAAACTAATCCTGATAAATTCTATATTATTCAACAAGGCAAAGTGCAAGTTGGAAAAGAATCAGAAGTTGTTGCAGAAGAGGGGGGCAATCTTTTAAATCCTTGTGATTTTTTAGGGGTTGTTTCTTGCATGTCTAACCATAGTCAAATAGATACTGCTGTAGCACTAACTGATGTCGTTTTAATTGCTGTTCCATATTCACAATTCCCACAATTAATAGAAAAAAACAACTCAATTGCAATGAAGATTATTTATTCTTTTTCTAAAAAGATGAGATATCTTGATGAATGGCTAACACGTCTTACACTAAAGAAAAATATAGAAATTAGTGCAAACCATCTTTTTATGATTGGTGAATATTATCTTAAAATGTCTAAATTTGATTTAGCTTTATATGCTTATTACCATTATATGAAAGAAAAGCCAAATGGTATGTATGTTAAAGATGCTCAAAAAAGGTTTATGGATATAAAAGCTATGGGGGTGAAAGTTCCTGTAGAATCTTTGGAACCAAAGACTGATCAAATGGTGCGTAGCTATGAAAAAGAAGCTATGATTTTTTGTGAATGCCAATCGGGAGCAGAGCTTTATATAATTCAAAAAGGGCATGTCAAAATCACAAAAATTGTTGACAACAATGAAGTATTGCTTGCAGTCTTAAAAGAAGGTGATATGTTTGGGGAAATGGCATTATTGGAAAATAAGCCACGCTCTGCTAGTGCCATAGTTATGGAAGATGGGTGTCAGCTTTTAGCTGTTAATCGCAATAACTTTAATCAAATGGTTGCTACGCAGCCCCAGCTAATTGCAAGGCTTACTACAACTTTGGCAGATAGAATATGGGCAATGTATAAGCAACTTGCTAACACTCTCATAAAAGACTATATGGAAAAAATGTATGATATGCTTGCATTGCAATTAGAAAAAGCACGAATTACACCTGCTTCGGGTAGGCAGCATACTTTCAATTTTGGCCCTATTGAACTTGCTAATATGTGTGGCATTCCAAAAGAACTTGTTTCAGATTCTGTAAACAAGTTCTTAAAACAGCCTATTGTTCGATATGATGGTTCAAAAATCCTTGTTACAGATGAATTGGAATTAGTGAAACAGGTTGCATACTTAAAGAAGATGAGAGAAATTGAACAATCTCGTATGGCTTCTAAGGCAAACGGTGTGTTTTGGTAATTATGAAAAAATACTTAATTTTATTCAGCTTTGTTTTTATTTTATGTTTTGCCTTTGCAGAAGAACTTGCTCTTCTTTCTTCAGGCAACAAACAAGAAGACCTTCCTTATTATTTTCATGATATAGGGCTTGGCATGGCAATTGATGAAGTGAAAGAGATTTTGAAAAATGATTCTTCTTTTGCTTATCGAGGCGAACGTGATGTGTCTCTTCTTAATAGCAAAAATAGAAGTTTAATTGAAGCTAATGGTGTGCATTTTGTTAAGCGGGGCTCTTTTCAGTTTTATGATGAAAAGCTTTATACTATTATCATACAAATGAATCCGGAAAATATTGATTATTATTCAATTTATTCATCTTTAGTTGAAAAATATGGTGAGCCTACAACAATAGATCAAAAAAAATCTCTTTGGGAAGATGATCGTGTACGTCTTATTTTAGAGCGTCCTTTAACACTAAAATATATTGAACTTTCTGTTTTTAAGGAAATCATAGAAAATAGAAACAAAAAAGAGGCAATGTCTGAAGAAATAAGGGAGCGTTTTATACGTGCGTTCTAAGTGCTTTTTTCTAGCTTTTTTGTTTTCTTTGATTCTTATTTCGTGTTTTGCAGCTCCTTCTTTTGAAAAACAAGATATCTTTTTTATTGCTAGTAAGTTGGAAAATAAGCAGGTTTCTATTAATGTGGAGCTTGCTATTACTCCAGAGCAAAAATCTCATGGTTTTATGGAAAGAAAAAACATTCCCGAAGGCACTGGTATGATGTTTCTTTATGATAGAGATGAAAAGTTATATTTTTGGATGAAAGATACCCCAACACCATTATCCATTGCTTTTATAGATTCTAACGGACTGATAAAAGAAATTAAAGATATGAATCCATATAGCCTAAAAACAATAGAAAGTGCTTTGTCTGTTAGATATGCTCTTGAAGTACCAAGAGGAATGTTTAAAAGATTGCAATTGGAAGTTGGTGATTCTCTTTCGAAAGAATCGTTACTACTTCTTAAGCGTAGCGTAGCAAAAAAATAAGTACTTTCAAAACCATTACTTCATTTTTTCTAATTGTTATTTTTTTTGATTAATGTTATATTTCAGACCTGCAATAGCTTTGAATATTTTACTACTATGGGAAGGTGAAAATGAACTTTATTGCTCCTAATAATTTGGCAATTGTGTCTTGTCCAGGCGGTAAGTTTTTTGCTGATTTGGTTGTGAAACATTTGGATAGCATCTATAAAAAACGGTTTTTATCACATATTGAGGTATTAAGTGAAAAATATTCTGTTTCAAAAGAACAATTAATCAATGATTTTAATCGCTACTCTGATATGTCTTGCTTCAAAACATTTAAAGATGAAAATGAAAAAATAGAATATCTAAAAGATAAAGATAGCATTCGTCTTCCAAAGTTTGACGTTGATGTTGATGCTACTTATTTTGCAAATGGGGAAGTAAAAGTAGAGATTAATGGGTCCATTAGAGGTAAGCATGTTTTTATTTTTCAAGATGTAGAAAATAGAAATGAGTGTGTATTAAACAAAGGTAACAAAAAAAAGCAATTAACACTAAATGATCATCTAATGTTTTTGCTTGTTACAATTGATGCGGTAAAGCATGCTGGTTGCAAAGAAATAACTTTAGTTTTACCTGTGTACCCATATAGTAGGCAACATAAAAAGAAGGGGCGAGAGGGCCTTACTGCAAGTCTTTTGGGGCATTTTTATGAACAACTTGGTGTGAAAGACATAATTACCCTAGATATTCATTCAAGAGAAATAGAAAATACTTTTTCTTCAACAAAGCTAGAAAATCTTCATGCAAGCTATCAAATTATCAAAGAATTAGGAAACATTGTTGATATTACAAATGATAAAAAAGATCCATTTATTGTTGTTTCTCCTGATAGTGGTGCTGTGGATAGGAATAAGTTTTATTCTGCTGAGCTTGAAAAACAGCTTGCCATGCTTTACAAAGAAAGAGACTATTCAAAGGTAAGTGAAAATGTTGAAAAGTCCAACATAGCATCTATAAAGCTATTAGGAGATGTTGCAGGAAAGAATGTATTTTTGGCAGATGATATGCTTGCAACAGGGGGAACTCTTATAAAGGCAATGGAATTCTTAAAAGAAAACAAAGCAAAAAGAGTTATTGCAGCAATTAGTTTGCCACTTTTTAATGAAGATGCAATTGACCAATTTGAAAAAGCTTATAGAGCAGGTCTTTTTTATAGAATAATTGGAACAAATGCTGTGCGTCATACAGACCTAAAAGGCAGAGAATGGTATATCGAAGCTGATGTTTCTGCTTTTTTTGCAGAAGTTATAATAAGAATATACAACAACGAATCTATAAGTGACCTTTTGGATAATAGGCATATGATTAAAGGAATAACAAAAGGAAATACTTAAAAAAGCTAATGTGTGCAATAAGTTTGGATGTTGGGACTTCTTCAATTAAAGTTGCTGTGATCGATATTTCAGGCAATGTTTTGTTTCATAAAAGAACTTTTTTTAATGTAGTTCTAACAGCCACGTCACTTTATAACTATTTTATAATAGCATTGGAAAGTGCTATTACTTATTGCACTGATAATAATTTTTCTGCTTTAGGGATATCAGTTTCTGGGAATGGCCCTTCCATTATTTCAGTTTCCAAACTTGGAACACAATATGATAAGCTCCTTATGTGGAATGATGGTGCAAGTGAAAGACTTAAAGATTCATTTTCAATTTTTGCACCTCGCCTTGCCTTATTCAAACAAAAGTATAAATCTAATTATGATAACACATTATTTTTCTTGCCATTAGTAGAATATTTGCTGTTTAGGCTTGGTGGAGAGCCCATTACTCTTTTGCCTGAAAAAAGATTTGAACCATTTTATTGGCAAGAAAAAGACTTAGAAGCCATTGACTTTAATAAAAAAATACTCACTCCTTTTGTGGAATTAGGCTATAAGGTAGGTAGCTATAAAAATATTCCATTGTTTGCAGGTCCTCCAGACTATGTTGCAGCATTAATTGGAACAAATACACTTCATCCATTTTCAGCATGTGATATTGCAGGTTCAAGTGAAGGTATTAATATATCAGTTGAAAAAAAGCCTATAGATATTCCACCTAATTTTAGGCTTATGCCATCAGTTATTCCAAATCTTTGGACAATTGCAGCTTTATTTAACGATACTGGAATTAGGTTTTCTAATGCAGTGAAAAAGATTAAAACTAAAAGCAATGACTTAGAAGAACGGTTTAAAGAAGTGATGGAAATAGTAAGTGAATGCTATTTTCATAAAAAGCAAAACAAAGATTTTGAAGAAGTTTATAACATTGTTATAGATATTCTTAACTCATTAAAAACCTCTTTTGAAGCATTAGAAAAACTAACTAATTTTTCTGGTAGCTATGCACTTTCAGGTGGTCATGCAAAGAATGAGCTATACATTAATATGAAATCTTTTGTTACAAAGAAAACCTTCACATTGCTAAATCATGCAGATGGAGAACTCTTAGGCAATTCAATAATTGTTTTTTATAAAAGTGGTGTATATTCTTCCTTAAAAGAAGCCGCAGAAAAAACAATTAAAATAACAAAAACATTTTGTATCAAGGAAAACTTATTCACTTAGCTTTCTTAAAAAACTTATTCAAAATCTTGATCATCTGAAAGAGTTGTTTCATCCATCTCTTGTTCAAAATCTTGTTCATCATATTGTTCAAAATCTTTTTTAATGTTTTGCATTATAGAAGAAATTGCTTCGTCCCCAATAAGCTCCAAAACTTTTTTGCATTGTGCTGGAGAAAATGCAATTTTAACTGCTGGGCAATTAGCATCGTTTTTAATTGATTCCACAGTTGCATTTGCTATAATAAAATATGGTTTTTCATTTTTTAGATATTCATATTCAAACCTCATAGTAGGCTCTGCTGTGTGGGCTGCATTCAAAAGCCCCCATACCATTTGAGATGGAACTTTTCCAAAGAATGCTTTTTGCTTTTTGCCCTTAAAACCTTGCTTATAATTTTCCAAATAATTTTCGATAGCACTAATCAAAGTTTTTCTGTCTTTGTCTTCAAAAAATATCCAGATGTTGTCTCCTAATAGCTTATGATGAATCCTTAATTTTTCATTTTGAGTGATTAAGACAAAAGAGTATTCGCGTGGTAAAAGCTCTTTAGAACTCCTTTTGACAATAGCTGCTGTAATCTTTCCTAATCTTCTTGATGGAAGAGATATGTTTTCTTTTTTTGTTGCTTTTTTTGTTGTGTTGCAATTAAAACACAAAACGCAAACAATGCAAATAAAAAAATACTTAAAAACTAATTTCATAAAACCCCTTAAAAGCGTTTTTAATGCTAACTAATGATAATAAAATGATTAATCTATTTTATTAGATACATGATTATTTTTTCCATATAAGGCTTTTGGAACATAATTCTGCAAAAGTTTTTGCAATTTTCTTTGCATCATTAAGGGGAATTTGTGCTTCTTGGCTTAATGTTTTTTCAAAAAAGAGTTGAATAGAGCTAAAAACATCGTCGCGAACATAAAAGATAAAAGAAAAGTTTATTCCTGTAGGGCGTATAACTGTAAAAGAAGAAAGAGATTCTGTAGGTTTTTTATTAAACATAACATGACTTAGGTTTTTGCAAGTGATGATATTTGCTTCCTTAAAGCGTAAGGGCACTTGATAATCTTTTTCTCTAAACACAGGCTCTATAGATTTATATGTGTAATTTGCAGGTTCTGCTAATAAATATAATTTTTTCCCATTAGTTTGAAAATTTAATCCATCTTGTGAAAGATAAATATCTTTTACTGTTGAATAAGAAACAATTTCATATACGCTATATGCAGAATCATCTTTGAAAAAAGAAGAAACTATATAGCCTTCATTCAAAGGTAATTGGTTTTGTGAATATGCTTCAAATAAATCCATTGCTTTTTTTTCTATCATGTCTTTTCCTCCATGCAAAAAACTAAATAGCCCTTTTATTTAATAGAGCAATACTTTCAATCAAAATATTTTTTAGTAAGGTGTAAAACTCAAATATCTTTTTATTTTTCCCTTCTTTAAGATTAGTATTAAAAAGCTCTGCTTCTATGCTTTTTAAGATTACGTCAAAACCACTATGCAAATAAACTTCATCTTTTTTTACTTTTTCGTTAAGGTCTTGAAACTGGTGCATAATGTTTTTTTGTTTTGTTTCTAGGCTTTGTAATGCCTCATTTACTAGTTCCAAAAGATAATTAAAGCTTGATAATATCTTATCAAATGAAAAGCTCATTTCATCTTTTTTTTCTTTTTGTATTAAGAGTTCAATTAAGTCTTTTTTGTTTTTTAATTCTTTTTTTGAAAGCATAGCTAATAAGTCTTTTTTTTCTATTGAAGGCATATTCGGTATTTTTAATCCTTGTGCCATAAAATTATAAGTGTGAATGTTAGGATATTCTTCAATTTTACTTTCAAACCACCATGCAAACATTTTCATTTTTGAATCTGTTATTACTTTGCCTTTATAGCCTTCTGCTATTTCTGTGTTTTTTGCATCTAGCATTTTATAAGATGCTTTTTCAAGTGTCGAAAATCTATCTGAAAAAATTATTGCTTCTTTTTCAAATTTGCAAGCTAAACTATGTGTCTTTTTGTGTGTAAAAGCTAAGTCGAGCCCTGCCATAATGATTGGGTTAACCCCTATAAACCTTGCAAAATCCCATGATGTAGTTGCCACAGAACCACCGGCAGAAAGACTTTCATTGTTTCTAATTTTTTCTTCTATATATTTACCTAAAGGGAAAAAAGATGCAATTAAGCATTTAGCCTTAAATCTTGAATAAAATACTGAAGGATAGACAGAGGCTTCTGTAATTAATATAGAAGATGGGGAATCAACTCCAGCTATATGAAGATAGTTTAAGTATTGCCCATCCATTAAAAGCACAAAATCAGGATTAATGCCTTGTTCAAGCAAGGCTTTTAGGCTTGTGTCAACTGCTATAATAATGAATTGTTCTTGTAGGTTTTTAAGCATTTGAATGTGTTCATCTAAACTAGGTCCTGCTGCAAAAACCACTGCCGGTATATTAGAAAAAGCATTTTTAAATTTTGAAATGCTGGGAAGTGAAGACGTAACATCAAAGTTTTTAATAAAGTTTTTAAGCCATCTTAAATAAAACTTTTTCATTGTGTTGCAATTTAATAGATTTTTCTTATGGTGGCGAGTTTTTAATGTGTTAAATTCCAAAAACCAATTTTTACTTACTTGCAAATCTACTTGAAAATAAAAAGTATTGCATTCACTTGCTTCTATGTTTTCTAAAATAGCTATTGTTTCTGTAGGTGGTGTTGCAGGAATAATGATTAAAGAAGCATGAGAAAAAAGAAAATCTAACTTTCTGCTAGATAAAAATAAGATAAAGATAAAAATATCTGGTTCAACTAAAATAAGTTTTGCTTCTTTATTTTCTTTAACAAAGTTTTCCAAAGAATAGGCTAAACCTAAACCAAAAAAACAAAATGAAAGATTAAAACAATAGTTTTCTTTTATATAAGAATAAACCTTTTCACCTTCTAAAATTGGGTTATATTTAGAATGTATATATTTATCATTAACTTTTAAGGTTAAACCATCGTCTTTTAGAGAGTGAAGAAGTTCATATTCTTTTGGAATCATTTTAAGAAGAGAAAGAGGGGAATATTGGTTAAACTTTAAAATATTATAAAGAGAAGAAAAGCGAGATCTTAAAAGAGTGATATTATGAGAAAGATTGTCTTCAAACACTCTTTCATCTAAGATACAACTCAATTGTTTCTCCTTGTTCAAGTTTAGTGCCAGCTTTAGGTGTTTGTTGGTAGATGTAGCCATCTCCATTTAAGATAATCTTATACTTCTTTTCTTTTAGTGCATTTAATAATTGCCTTTTTGATTTTCCTATAAGGTTTGGCATTATTTCCATTATTTGCACATCTTCTTCTGTTTGAGTGATAACCACTTTGCCAGAATGTTCTACAGTTTGAGCATTTTCTCTAGCCATACCTAAGTAGTCAATAATTTCATTAGAAACTTGTGAAATTGCAGGTGCTGCAATGAGCTCTCCATAAGTCTTTCCGACAGGGCGAACACAGGCTAGATATAAGATAATTTTTGGGTCATCACTTGGGAAAATACCTATACAACTTGCAACAAAATCAGTGTCGCTATAGCCTAAACCATTTTTGTTTGCCATCTGTGCTGTTCCTGTTTTAACAGCTATGGGAACTCCATTTATTGATGCCCTCCAGCCTGTGCCTCCTTGCTTTGAAGCAGAGTGCATGTAGTCAAGCACTAAGTCAGCATGTTCTTTGGAAATTACACGCCTAATAACAGTTGGAGAATGTGAATAAACTACATCTCCATCTTTATCTTCCACTTTTGAAATTAAAGAAAGCTTTAGTAATTTACCATCATTTGTGATTGCAGTAGCTGCTTGAACAATTTGCAAAGCAGAAACACCTATTTCTTGCCCCATTGCAATTGTGTGTTTTGATCTTACTGACCAATATTTAGGCGTGTTTAATATACCAATGGTTTCGCCGGGTAAGTTAATTCCTGTTTGGGAGCCAAAACCAAAAGCTACTAACATTTTATAAAATGCTGAGCTATCAGTTTGGTTTGCTATTTGTGCAATGCCATCATTGCATGAAAGCCTTATAATATCGCGTGGGCTTACATTTCCATGCCTATGTAAGCATGTTATTGGGTGCACTTTTTCGCCACGCCTTGTGTTTTCAAAGTCAAAATGCCCATCACAAAAATACTCTTCACCATCATGTGTGCTACCTAATTCCAAAAAAGAAGCTATAGAAAAGATTTTGAAAACAGAACCCGGTTCATATATAAAGTTTGCAGGACGGTCAAAGCGTTCTTCTTGCTTACTGGATGTGAAATTAGAAAGACTAGCCGATGGGGCACTTACATAGCCTAATACTTCCCCAGTTTTTGCTTCAACAGCTAAAAACATTAAGCCTTCACAATTTGTTTCTTGCATAACATTAGAGGCTGTTTTTTCCATCATATATTGAATGTTTGCATCTATAGAAAGATATACGTCATAGCCTACACCATCATAACCTTCTGAATTAGGTGGGGGAGAAAGCACTTTTTGTAATGAATATTCTATTCCTGTTAAGCCTAAACCATCATCTCCTAAAAAGCCTACAACTGTGGAAGCAAGTGTGTTTTCAGGATATGTCCTATTAAAGATAGGGTCTATGCTTAAACCTTCAAGCTCATTTAATTCTATTGCAGAAAGAATTGCTTCCTTTTCATTTTCGCTAATACGCTTTTTTATATAAACAAAATTTGAACTAGCTTTTCTAATTTTTTCAACAAATTGGTCTTCAGAAATGCCTATAATAGGTGAAATAATTTTTGCACACTCAACTTCGTCTACAATTAGGTCTTTGTTTGCAGAAAGGTTGTATAATGTTGTTTGCACAGCTAATATTCTTTTGTTTCTATCATAGATATTGCCACGCTTTGTAATAATTTTTGCAGGCTTTGGTTTTAGCTCCTTAAAAAGCATGTATTTTGCAAATTGTCCTAACAAAAGAGTTGTAAATATAGAAAGACAAATGATAAAAAAGATAAAACGTCCTTTTGAAATATTTAATTCCATAAGATTACTTTCCCTAAAATACTGTTTTGTGTAACATATCCATAGTCTTTTGAATCAAATGAAGAAGAAACATTGTCTCCTAAAAGAAGAAGAGAACCTTCCGGCACTTTTTGCATTCCACTTTGCATAGAAGGAGAATAATTAAAAAATAATCTATGGTATGAAGCTTTTTTAAGCTTAAAAATTTTTTCTTCTATATACATAAAATATTCACTTTCTTTTTGATAAAAATGTATAACATCGTCATCTGTTGCATAGCATCTTTTAATAACATATTTTCCTCTGATTTTGTACATTACAACATCGCCTTTTTTTACATTTTTCCATCTAATTAAATACTTGTTTGAAAAAGGAGATTTAATACCATACATTGCTCTAAATATGAGTGTTAAGTCATTTTCTTTAATACTTGAAAACATAGAAGAACCCTTCACTTTTTTGATATCAAATAAAAAAAAGAGCAATAGCAATAATATGAGAGAAAAAATGATATAGTTTTGTTTATAATGACGATAGATTTTTTTTCTAGTGAACATTTTTACTGTAATATACGCTATTAGTTTAACAAAAATAATTGGCTAATACAACTATAAGATTTAATCATCTTAATTTTGGTAAGAACATCGTAGAAACAACTAAAATTTTTCTTAATTTTATGTTATAATTAAGCCTATGTATGAAACATTTTCTTCCATATAATACTACTCATTTTATCCTCACAAAACAAGCTTATAAAAAAGAGCTATTTCAAAGGTTAAATCAAATCTTTATGTTAAAGCTTTTTACCTACGGGCTTTTCAAGTCAAAACAGTACATTAGGGGATGTTATACTCGTACATTAGTTAATGTTATGGTAGTACATTAGCTAATGTACTACCTAAAAGTATA
>JBQNBK010000029.1:0-16744 GCA_052169975.1 Treponema sp. | reverse complement strand
TTTTATTATACTTCTTTCTAACTTATCATACTGCCCTTTTACTGTATCAGTCCATAAATGGCAATTTATAAAATGGGTAGGCGTCATCACGCCTAGAAATTAAAGCTTTCGCCCCTATGCAATAGAATAAAAACCTATGGTTTTTCAACCTCGATTATATGCGACTTTGCATGCCATTAACGACCGTTCTCGCATAACGAAAACGTACGTTCTTGCATAGCGAAAACGACAAGAAACGCGACCATAGTCTAGCTAGAGTTTAAAGCACTTCTAGCTAGAGTTTTTTTCAACTCTAGCTAGAGTTTGAATAACTTCTAGCTAGACTTTGCAAAAATCCATAAAACAAAAGAGATGTGAAAATTGCCGAAATATCTATAACAAAGAATATTCTTTTATTATAATATATTTATTTTTATTCAAAGGTAAAGGAGATTAAATGTCATTGCTGGATGCCTTAAATGATAAGCAAAAAGAAGCTGTAAGCACAATCGAAGGTCCACTTCTCATCATTGCAGGAGCAGGTTCAGGAAAAACTAGAGTAATTACCCATAGAATTGCATATATGTTGGAAAAAGGAGTGCTACAAAGCAATATACTAGCCCTCACCTTCACAAACAAAGCTGCAAGAGAAATGGAAGAACGCATCTCGGAGCTTTTAGGGCGAAAATGTCCTAATTTAACCATAAGCACCTTTCATGCCTTTGGCGTGAAAGTTTTAAGAGAACATATTGAACTTTTAGGCTGGAGAGTAAACTTTAGCATCTATGACGAAACAGACAAAAACGACTTAATCAAAGAATGTGCAAAAGAAATAAAATTATCTGAAGATGCCTTAGATGTGTATAAAATTGCAAATATTTTTTCAAACATTAAAATGGAAAGAAGAGGCTTTGCAGAAGATGAAGAAATTTACAAAGAACTTTACGAAGAATATCAAGAAAGATTAAAACTATTTAATGCAGTGGATTTTGATGATCTCATAATGCTACCTATTAAGCTTTTATCCACCCACCAAGAAGTGTTAGAAGCATACAAAAAAAGATATAAATATATAATGGTTGATGAGTTTCAAGATACTAGCATGCAGCAATACAACTTTATTCATCTAATTGCCGACGAAAACATTTGTGTTGTAGGCGATGATGACCAATCCATATATTCATGGCGTGGAGCCAACTTTGAAAACATAAGGAAGTTTGAAAAAGACTACCCCAACCTACTCGAAATTAAACTTGAACAAAACTACCGTTCCACTGGTACCATATTAGCTGCAGCTAATGGAATTATTTCACACAATATCAATAGGAAAGAAAAGGCACTTTGGTCAAGTAAAGATTCTGGTTTACCAATAGAGTTTTACATGCCAGAAACAGAAACAGACGAAGCTGATTTCATTGCAGAAATGATTGAATCTTACAAAAGAGAAGAAGGCTTAAAGTATTCAGATTTTGGCATTCTTTTAAGAACAAATAGCCTTACTCGAAACATAGAAGAATCCCTTTTAGAGACAAATATTCCATATAAAGTAACTGGTGGAACTAGCTTTTTTCAACGAAAAGAAATAAAAGATATCATTAGTTATTTGCGTGTTGCAACAAACCCAGATGATGACGTAAATCTTCTTCGCATAATCAACACACCTACTAGAGGAATTGGAAAAACAACTATTAAGGCAATTTCTGAAGTTGCAACAGAAAAAAAAGTATCTGTATGGAAGGCTATAGACTTTTTGCTCACACATGATTCATCTCTAAAAGGAAGAAGTGTTGAAGACTTAGAAGCCTTTGTTACAATCATAAACACACATAGAAGTAAGCTTCTTCAAGGCAAACATCTTACTTCAAAAGTCAATGCTTTAATAGAAGAAATTGAATATATTCCATATTTAGAAAAAGAGTTTCAAAAGAACGAAAAACTAGCTAAGTTCAAAGTACATAATATAGAAGCTTTTTTGCAAAGCATAGAACGCTGGGAGCTCAATCCATATAATGAAAAAGCTTCAATCTATGACTATCTTAATAGGATTACCCTTTTGACAAAAGATGATGACGAAGAAGGTGGAGAGGTTGCCTTAATGACAATTCATTCTGCGAAAGGTTTGGAATTCCCAGTAGTTTTTATTGCAGGTGTTGAAGAAGGTTTATTGCCACATGAAAGAAGCATAGAAGAAGGAAAAGAAAATATAGAAGAAGAAAGAAGGCTTTTTTATGTTGCTGTTACACGAGCAAGGCAAAAGCTATTCCTAACCAGTTGCAAAACAAGAAGAAAAGCTCAAGGTGTTAAAGAATGTAAGCCTTCACCGTTTATTGAAGAAATCCCAAAAGAATTAATCAAATATTATATTGTTGACGAAGAAAAAGAAGAAGAAAGATTAGAAGACTTATTTGAACAATGCAAAAAGCGTTTTGGAAAACAATAACAAAAAACTTAAACTATATGCAAAAATAACTCAAAAAGGATTATTTTATGAAAGATATTTTAGAAGCTTTTAATAATTTATTTGAAATGATTAAGCGTCTTAGAAAAGAAAATGCTTGGGACAAAGAACAGACTCCCAAAACAATGCTTTCTCACCTTTTAGAAGAAACTTATGAAGCAATAGATGCAATAGAAGAATGCAATGAAAATGCTAGCCACGTTAAAGAGGAATTAGGGGACATCTTATTAATTATATTGATGATTTCTTATATGTATGAAGAATCTGGAAAGTTTTCTTTTGCAGAGGTTATAGATTCACTTTCAAAAAAACTAACTATCCGCCTACCACATATATTCACAAACGAAAAGCAGCTTTCAGCCAAAGAAGTGCTATCTCAATGGAATAATATTAAAGAAGAAACTAGAAAAAACAATTTGCAAAAGAAAGAGTCAATTCTTGATGGAATTCCTAAGCTTCCACCATTATTAAAAGCAGTTAGTCTTAAAAACAAAGTTGCAAAAATTGGCTTTGATTGGGATGATGTTCAAGGTGTGATGGAAAAACTAGATGAAGAAGTGCAAGAAGTGAAAGATGGAATAGCAAAAAATGACATAGTAAACATAGAAGAAGAAATAGGTGATGTGCTTTTTGTGCTAGTGAATATGGCAGAAAAACTAAATATTAATGCTGAACTTGCACTTAACAATGCAAATAAGAAATTTGAAAAACGTTTTAGATATGTAGAAGAAAGAATGAAAGAAGAACATATTCCATTAAAGAAAGAAAATGTACACAAAATGGAAGAATTTTGGCAAGAAATTAAGGCTAAAGAGCATCTTAAAAATTAGCCTAATCCATTTTTTTATAAAACCTATAGTCAATGCTTTCTAATATATTTAACTCTTGTTCTCTTGTTGTTAAATATTTAATTTCATCTTTGGTAGAACCTAGCATTTCATAGATATAAGTGAAAGACTTAACCATCTCCTTAAAATGCTTTATAGAATGGTCCCTATAACACTTATTGTTTGCAAAAAATGCCCAATAGCTATTTTGCATCATAGTAACTTCTCTAGTTGCAAGATTTAATGTTCTTATATTCAATGGTGTCATATTCCCAAACATATTAATAAGATTTTTTAAGCGTTCTGTGCATTTCATTATGTAACGATACATCCAATCATTTTCTTCTGTAAAAAGTTCTTCTGCATAGCTTGAATCCAACAATGAAGAATAAAACAATTCCACTTTATCTGGGTTTTCAAATGAAGTTGCCACCTCATAAGGAAAACTCATTTCCATGTCGTCTATCTCGTGAATTGCTCTAAAAACTTCCTCTAGCCAAATAAAGCCTTCGTACCATCGAAATCCTAAAAAATTACTAGTGAAAACTGTTAAAGAAAGTGGATCTTTCACTTGAGTCCTTGTTTCAACCTTGCCTAAAAGCTCTCTTTTAGCACTAACAAAAGATATGGCATCTTTTTTTGCTTGTTCCATTGCTTTTTGATAATTATATGGTTCTTTTCCATGTGTGAAATATCTAAAACCTGTAATTCGCCTTCCTTCATTTAAGTCGAAAAGTGGCAAAAGATATTCCCTATCCTGCAAGCTAAAACCTATATCACTATAATTTGTTAGATAAGCTTCGTTTTTTTCATAAGAATTAAGAGCAAAAATTAAGTCATTATATGTGCTTATATCTGTGGAAAGAAGCTTTAAGCCACCTTCAGTAACTGCTGGTGCAAAAACACCAGTTTTAGGTATTTTTTTAGAAAGCAAAAATGCTCCGCTACTTACTAAGCTATATTCATAACCATAGCTTTTTAAGATTTTATCCAAGCCTTTAAAAAAGCCTAAAAACTGTGGAAAAAAGCCTTTTAGCTTTTTTGCATCAAAATAGTCAGCATAAAGAAGACGCCCCATTTGAAGTTGTGCATGAACCACTTCAGGCACTCTCTTATAAACTGGCAGAAACGCAGAAGAAACAGCTGCTGCAAGCACTTCAATATAGTCTTTTTTTTGAAGATATGAAAGGCGAGAAACTATATCTTCTTTAATGCTTAAAAAGTATTGCAAAGTTTGTTTTATAAGTTCAATATTTTGATGCAATATAGAAATTAATGTTTCATTATTCTCTAATCTTTTTTCTTCTTGTTTTTCAAAAGCAATCTTATTTTCTAAAAAGGTTTTATAGCGAGAAGTGAGTATTTTATTTTTTAACATCTGGCAATAAATGGGAGAAATTGAAAGCCCTAATTTAAAAGGTATACCATCTTTAATAAGATTATCACACATTTTAAGAAAAGGAATAAGTCTATAAGTGATCATATCAAAAAACCGATTTTCTGCTACACTTTTTTCATCTGAAGTTGGGCTCACAAACAATGTATTTTCTTCTAAAATAAATACAATTTTTTTCATTATTATTTCCTTAAAAGTTTAGAATATTATTCTTTTGAAAAAGTATTTTCTTCAAATAGACCTTTGTAATGTTGAAAATGCCATTGTTGCAAATACCGTAAACCTGAAAGTTCCATAATTTCACTTATATCATCTTGGTCAATGCAAAGATTGTTTTTAATGTTTTTACGAGGCATATAAATGAAGTTGGATTTAGCCATTATTTCTGTTTTCTGTTTTGCTTTATAGCAAAGGGCAACTTGTGTTACTTCTTCGTTGATGGAAGTGTGAATATATAAGGAGCGTTCATCTTTTCTTACATTGATATCTTCAAAAGCATAATAGTTTTCATCATCTTCAGTTTTAAAACTCATCACTCTTAAAAATATAGACACTTGTGGGTCTTCTTTAATTAATTCTTCTAGCTTATTAGCATTTATATCCCAAAAAGCAAACAACCACATTGGGTCTCTAAGAAGCAATCTGATTTCTGTCATTCCATACGAAATAGGTAAATCATCTATTTCATCAGCTAAAGGCAACATCTTAGCAATGTTGTATGGGTAGGCTTTCAATTTCAGCATTTAATTATAAAATCTCTTTGATTAAAGAAACACGTGAAAAGTTTGGTGGAACAAAGAGTTCTAAAGTATTTGCTAGATCTACAAGGTCACTTGTAGCAAGTCCTTGTAAATGAGATTTTTTAATTCTTTTTCTTTTCAAGCTATTGTTTCCTTGCTTTTTCTTAAAGAAATTGTGTAAGAGTAATAAAACAAAAGAAATGACAACTGCCATATCTGCTACATTAAATGTTGGCCAGCGTTCTAAACCAAAAAGCCCATAAAACTTCACATCAATGAAGTCCACAACACCTTCAGGTCTAAAAAACCTATCAATTAAGTTTCCAAGCCCACCACCAATTATGGCACAAATACCCCATCTTTCAAATTTAGAAAAGTCAGACTTAAAATAAACTGGAAGAAAAGCAATAATCAATAGAATTGGTAAAAGTTTTAATACAACAAACCTTAAAATAGGAGCAAAATTATTACCCAAACTAAAAGCTGCCCCTTTATTGTAAACTAAAATTATTTGCAAAAAATCACCAAAAAAAGATGAGATAAGACGAGAAGGTGGAGCATAGGCTACAACAGCTATTTTTGTTATTTGGTCAAGCAAAATAACAAAAAGTGCCAATATAAATGGCAACAATACTTCCCTTTTATTTTTCATATAATCTCCTTAAATCTTATAAACCTGTAGGCACATCAATAAAACATGTTTCAATGCTTAAATCAAGCATTGTCTTTCTCATTAAAAGAGAAAGACCAACAGTCTCTGTATTATAATGCCCTGCAGCAATTACATTTATGCCTGCTTCTAAAGCTTTATGATATGTTTCGTGTTTAATTTCGCCTGTAACGTATAGATCAACTGAAAGCTCAATTGCCTCATCAATTTCTGAAGCTCCACTACCAGAAAGAATTGCAACACTTTTATTTTTTTCTTTACCAAACGGAAGAATATGGGATGGTTTTTCACCATTTGGTAAAAGCTTTAAGCATAACTCTTCTATAGTTTTTTCTTCTTTTAAGTTTCCCACAACGCCTAATGACTTTCCATGATAGAACGCAAAAGCATTCCTTTGTTCAAGGTCAATCCTATCTGCTAAGCCTGCATTGTTTCCATAAATATGATGAGCATCAAGAGGTAGATGGCAAGCATATAAAGCAATGTTTCCATCAAACAAAGCTTTAATTCTATTGTAATGAGCACCTTTAATCATCTCAATATTTTTCCAAAAAAAGCCATGATGCACAAAAAGGCAAGAAGCCTTTAATGCTTTTGCTCTTTTTATAGTTTCAAGTGATGCATCCACTGCAAAAGCTATCTTAGTTATGGCAGCACTACCATCATTATCCACTTGTAAACCATTTTTTGAAATATCAAGACTAGAAAATTCATCTATATTTAGCAATTGTTTAAAATAAAGATCCAACTCTTTTGTATTCATATTATAATAATGAGTTCATTATATCCAATGAATAAAAAATATGCTATAGCATATAAAAAAGATAAGTAATCGTTGACAATTTAAAATATTTTTATAACTAATTGTATACAAATGTTTATAAATGGTTTATAATTTAATAACATCTAAATAGAAACAATTCTACTTAAGTCTTTTTTGGAGATGTTATATGAAAATCAACTGGAAATCCTTATCTTTCAAATTTACGAGATTAGCCCTTTTCACTACGGCTTTTTTAGCGATTATGTTTGTCCTCGTTTTAAGAATAATTACAAGGAAAAACCAGTTAGTAGAAGCTCAAAAGCAACAAGTTATTCTTTTATTAATGGCAGAAGAAATGAAACAAACATCAAAAGAATTAACCAATTTTTGTCGTGCTTTTGTTGCAACAGGTGATAATAAATATAAAAAAGAATACGAAGAAACTGTTGCTTGGAGAAATGGTAACATGCCTCGCCCATCCAATGTGCACCACTTACTTTCACCCGGTGTTATGATTAGCCAACGTGAATTATTAAAGAAGTTAGGATGTTCACGAGCAGAACTAGACTTACTTTCAAAATCAGTAGACTTTTCTAATGCTTTGGTAAGTGTTGAAAACCAAGCAATGGATTCTATTACACGTGGAAAATATGTTAAAGGTCCTTTTTCTATGAACCCTGAAGAAGAATTAAGGACGTTTGCTTTACGCATTGTCTATGATGATAATTATGTAAAGCATGCAAATCTTATTATGGCACCAATAGAAGAGTTTTTGTTAACACTTGATGCTCGTATGACTAAGAAAGTTGATAGGGCTATAGACCGTCTTAATTTAGCTGCTATTACTACAATCGCTATGATGGTAGTGCTCATGTTTTGGATTATAATATCTTTAATCAATATTGGAATAAATATAGTTAAGCCTGTAGGAAACATTGCCTCTACATTTGAAACATTTGGTAATGGAGACTTAAGAGTCCATATAAAAACAACAAGAAATGATGAAATTGGCACTATGGTAAAAAGTTTTAATAACACTGCAGAAAACATGAAAAACCTTATTTTTTCTATTAATAAAATGGTTGCCTTTTTAAGCTCTGTAGGAGATGACCTATCCACAAAAACTACAGAAACAGCTAGTGCAATGAATGAAATTAGTGGAAATATTGAAGGCGTAAAGAAACAAGCTAGAACCCAACAAAATAGTGTAAACCATGCTTCAACCACTGTGGAAGAAATAATTTCTACTATAAAAACTCTTTCCAAAAGTATTGAAAAACAAGAAAAGAGTATTCAAGGCTCTTCTTCTTCAATAAAAGAAATAGTAGAAAATATTTCTAAGATTACAAGCACATTGCAAAATACAGAAGATATGATTATGGAACTTTCATCTCGAACAGATGAGGGAAAAGATACATTAGCTCATTCTAATGCTATCACACAGAAAATTACAGAAGAATCAGGAGCATTAATGGAAGCTTCATCTGTAATTCAGCACATTGCAAGCCAAACAAACCTATTAGCTATGAACGCTGCAATTGAAGCAGCCCATGCAGGAGAAGCGGGAAAAGGCTTTGCTGTTGTAGCTGATGAAATTAGAAAACTAGCAGAAGACTCTGCAACACAAGGAAAAACTATCACAAATACACTTAAAAACCTTTCTGGCGAGCTTTCAACACTAGGAGAAGCTTCTGTTACAGCACAAAACAAGTTTAATTCTATTTTTACTCTTTCACAAAGATTAAAAGAAGCAAGCAAACAATTAACAGAAACAATGATCACTCAAGAAAAAAGAAATGCTTTAGTGCTTGAAGACATCAACACAATGAATGTGGTAGCAAATGAAGTTTCATCAGACTCTAGCGAAATGTTAAAACAAAGTGAAACTATTGCCAATGAAATGAAAACACTAGGAGACCTTACCACTTTAATTTCTGCTAGCATGAGTGAAATGGCAACAGGTGCTATTCAAATTAATCAAGCAGTGCAAGGAATTAGTGAAATTAGCCAAAGAAATAAAAAAGCTATTGATGGTTTAGTTTCTGAAATGACTAAGTTTATTCTGTAATTTTTTGAAAAAGTAATTCAAAAATCTTTCTTCCTTCTTTTAAGGCTCTTCTTTCAAACTTAGTCTTTGGTCGCCAGTCTTGGGGAATTGCAAACTCATCATACATAGAAGCAAGTCCCGGTGTTTCTTTAAGATTTAAAAAAGCATCTAAAGCATAGTCTTCCCAGTCTGTAACCATATAGATAAAACCTAACTTTTTTAGCTTTTCTTGCAATAAATCTGTACGACCTCTTTTTATAAAACGCCTTTTATTATGTCGCTTTTTTTGCCATGGGTCGGGAAAAAAGAAATGAAAAGCAAAAATAGAAGAAGGCAAAATCATTTTTTCCAGTATCTTAACAGCATCTCCTTCCATAATCCTAATATTAGTAAGCCCATACTCTTCTATTTTTCCTAAAAGACTTGCAATACCTGCTTTAAACACTTCAATACATAAGTAGTTGTTTTGTGGATTATCTTTTGCAATTAAGGCAGTAGCCTCACCTGTTCCAAAACCTATTTCTATAACAATTGGATTCTCATTTCCAAAGATAGTTGAAAAATCAAGAGTTTCATTTTCATTATATGGAAGACACCAAGCAGAATAAAACCTCTGATATGCTTCTTTTTGAGCATGTGTCATCCTTCCCGAACGGCAAACAAATGTTTGAATTGTGTGATCTATCTGTTCATTCATAATGATTAATATAATTGAATTGGTTTTGCCAAATAACCTTTGTTCCGTTGTGCGTTTTCTGCACAAAGTTGCACATAACGAGCATCCCCACTTTCAGCTTGTAAAGACTCAACTGTATCACTAATTTCACCATTAGTAGAAACACTTATTGTCTTTAAGAACACTGGCTGCCTATCAGCTCCTAATAAAAGAAGATAAAAACGAGTAAATAATGTTTCATCCCCAACCTTCACTTCCCATCTTTCATTTTCAATTTTTAAAGAAGCATTAAGATGAGAAAGTTTAAGTTCATCATCAATACTAAAAAAGCGAACAACCTTATTTCCCTGCATATCCAGAACCTGCACTTCATACTCACCCAAAGGTATTTTCCCTAAAGGATGAGCTATTTTATTAGTGCCAACTAAAAATGAGTTTTTATCTTCATAATCAGTTTTAAAAAAAGAAGATATGCTCCTATTTATATGCCAATAAAGTTGCATATCTTTTTGGAAAAGAGTCATAGAATCGTAATCATTAACACCATCTTCATCAGTAAAACGGATAAAAACAGAAAGTCTTTCTGTTACTTTACCATTATCCATTTCCACTATTACTCTTTTGCAAGAAATGCCATTCACAGTGGGCTTATTGACAGAACATGAGAAGAAAAAAAGAATTAAAATGAAAGAATAAAAATACTTCATAAAAAGATTAGAACATGAAAAACATATTCATAACAGTGAGATCTGAATCTGCAAACTGATTAACATTTGATTCAAAGCGAACATTAACCTTTTCGCATGCCTCACTCAAATATGAAATGTAATACATTCCCATGTTTCCAGGATCTGCACCTTCTTCAGATTTCTTATAAAAATCTAAAAGAGTGTTTTCTTCTGCATCACTACTTTTAACATCATTTAAGCTTGCCTTTACACGTTCTGCTTCTTCATTTTTAGTATACAAGGTGATTTGAATCTTTCCCGTAGCCCCCATAGAAGCATTACCGCCTCCTATTTTCCAAGTTAAGTATACAAGCTCTTGCTTTTGTTCAAGCTCTAACACAAGGCGTTTTCTAATTGCAGGGTCAAGCAAGGCTTCTTGAGTATCTTGCATATCAGGAAAAAGAATGCCAACTTCTTTTTTTAAGTTTGTGTTTTCTGCATTAATAACAAGTTCCATCAACATAAGCGAAATATATTCTGCAATTTTTGTCTTATCCATATATTCCACTAAGCTAGTACGCAGTGTCTTTAAAAGCTCTGCAAACTGCTCTTCTGATTTTTTAAACTTAGTTATAATAAACCAAGTGAATGGACGAATGTGGTCTAAAAACTTTTCACTTAAAAACAATTGAATGTTTTTTTCTGCTGGTTCCAATGAACCATTATTCATTATAAAATCATGTAAGGGTTCTAATATTTCTTTTTTTGTTTTATGAAGTTCTTCTTGGTTTTTCTCTAAAACATTAGCCAATATCTTTTCATTTATATGAGTTTTTTCATCTATTATGTTCGCAGGATTTTGCCTATTCCATTTTTTTATAATAGCAGAATTAATTAATTGGTTAAAAACAAACTCATCATACTGATTGTATAAAACAGAAAAGACTACTAGCTTTGATAGGTCCATCACTTCTTGCCTAGAAGTAATAAACTCAGACTTAGAAACTTCAATCTTTGCAACATAGTCCATAAGAATTAATCGTTGAATGATGCTAGGGTCAAATTGCTCCAATGCAATTCCATACTCTTCTACATTTCCTGCAAGTTTAAACTTTAATAATTTTCTCTTTTTCTTTATAAAAAAAGTGGAACCTTCCTGCGTCAAAATCACCTTTAACGGTAATGTAATCAATTTCTCTTTTTCAGCTGATGGCATAAATACCTCTTTAGATATTCAATGTATTTTTTCTTTAGAAAACATTCTAAATTATAATAATTTCTTTATTATATATCAAAGCGTATCCCTATTTCAATATTTATCAAAGGACGTTTCCAAGGGTCTAAAGCTAATTCTTTTCCATAAACAGAAAAACTTAAATCAAAGTAAGTAAAATCCAAGCCTATACCAAACTGTGGATATAACTCTTGTATACCAAAACGAACAGATAAAACCCTATGAAAAACTAATTCACCCCCAAAGGCAAAGTTTAATAAATAATTCTTTCTAATAGATGGAATAAAAGAAAACATATTTCTTAAATCCATATAAAAGTTGAGGGAACACACATTCTTAAAATATCCTGGATGAATAGCTTGCACACTAAGACCTAAATTAATAGTTGGTGTAAAAGTCTTGTATGTAGACTTATCTTTTGGCTTACTATTAAAAAAGTCTGTATAGTTTTCGTAATAGCTTAAAAAAACTGGACTATATAAGTCTTTACAAGTAAGCCCAACTGTCAGGATATTCTTATATTTATAGGCAAACCCTAAGTCAAAACCAAAACCTGCTTGTAAAACCACTGGCAAACCTTTTAGTTGCTTTTCAAAAATTGTATAAACAGAACCAAATAATGTGCTATTTATATAAACATATGTTTGAAAAAAGCCTTTCATCTGTACGCCAAGAGAAATTAAATGGTTTTCTTTTTCAAAAACAGTTGCTCCATAACCACCTGTAATTACGACATCTTCTCCAATAAGCGAAAAAATAGATGAAAGAGAGGGCAATAATGCTATAGCACGTGTTGTATTAAACATGCCAAAACCAAAATTCTTATCAATAAAAGAAAAAGAAATAGGACCTGTAAGAGCAGCGTTTGTGCATAAGCTACTAGTATTAGTCAAAAGGTTTAATAAATTAGATTGACGATCTTTTGAGCGAATATACTTTAATGCAGAATATGCAAGTGAATCTATTCTAAAATTAAGCGACATTGCAGAGCTTCTTTTTTCTGCAAAAGCAAAAAGAGCAGGATTAGAAAATAGGATGGAATCATCCTTATAATATGTTGAATAGTTGCCCCCAAAACCTGCAGAAGAAGGCAAAATAACTTCAGGATATATTAAGCGAGGCTTTTCAAAATCTGCAAAAGCATTAAAGGAAAGAAAGGAAAAAACTAAAAAAAAGCTCCACTTAAAATACATTTTAATAATTCACTTTCATATCAGGAAGGAGTTCTATTAACTTAACCCCTGCAAAAGAAATCTTTTTAATATCATCTCGTTTACTCACAACACCATAACTATAAAGAACTACTTCAATATTAGTTTTAGAAATTAAGTCTATAAGATCTTTACTAGTTCCATCTTTTAATGCTCCTTCAGTAGCATCATAACCTACAAGTTTTGTGGCTTTTCCAAGCATAATTGCCATTCCAAACAATACGCTATCAATAGCTCCTTTTTTTAAGTATTCACTATCAGAAAGAATTGCTTTAATCACTTCAAATTTTATATCCACATCAACACCTTGTAAAAGCTCTTTTTTTAATTCTTTGTCATTTTTAATATCTGCTGTTTTACCTTCATTAAAGCGAGACTTAACAGCATTAACAAAAGAAATGATATCAATTGAAGCAGTTATTGCTATGTTTAAGATTTCATTTTTTTCTTGATCGTTTAATGTTAAAATCTCTGATGCACTTCTTTGGGAGAAAAGCTCAATAAGTAACTTACAAGCATGCCTATCAAGATGAATATCTGCATCTTTTGCTTCTTGTAATATCTTAGAAACACTTTTATATTTCGTATTTTGAATATACTCCCTAGTTAATCCACTTTTACAAGAAAAAAAAGAGATAGTAATCAAAAATATAACTAATACCTTTTTAAAGCACATATCATTCCCCCTTATCGACTAAATCGAATCAAAAAAAAAGAGATTTGCATTTTTCCATGTTTTCAAACCCAAAACAATTATTTTAATGGAACAATATTATCAAAAAGCTCTTTATTTTCTTTAATCTTTTTCTCATTTCCAAGTACACATAAAAAATCACTTTTCATTAAGTTTTCTAAAAGTGGTGCATACCCTATTAAGCTCTTTTTAGATGTAGACAAAGCTTCATCTATTGTCTTCATTATGTTTTCATTTGTCCTACCACTTAAAAACAACCTTAATGCACGAATAGCTTCACTTTCAGGAAAAATAGGAATATAAAAATCTTTTACAGAGCCTATAATTGCAGAATCTAATTCTTCTTTTGTAAGACTAAGGTTAGAAAGATATTTATACATTTCATTATATGCTTTTAAGGTAGTTTTTAAGTGTGGGTCTCTATAAGATGTTGCAATTAATGATTTATTTGAAAGAACCCCAATGTTAACCCCATAAGCTCCGCCTTTCACCCTAACTTGATTATATAAATACCCACTATTTAATATGTTGCATAAAACTAAAAGTTCTCCTGAATATTTATACCCTAATTTAGTTATATCATAGCCTTTTGCCACATACATAACATCAGTGTTACATATTATTCCTTCATTTAGTTTTTTTAATTCATTTATAGATGATTCATTCAATTTTTCTCTTTTTGGAAGGCTTTCAACAAATTCATTTAACTTTTCTTTAACTAAAGCTAAATTATTAGAAGATGTTGTGATAGAAACCACTAAATTATCCCGATGAAACAATGCTTTATAAAGCTCCATCAATTTCAGTTTTAGCCCTTCTTTTTTGCTCTTATAGTTTTGCTTTAAGTCTTTCAAAAACCAAAGATAATCTAATCCTCCTAAAAGATTTGCATACTTACTTGTAAGGAGAAAATATGAAGCCACACGAGATCTTGCCACTACATTACCCCTCATAAGAGACTCACTTTCCATCCTTAATATCGTAGTGTTCAAAACCTCTTTTATTTTCTTTTCATCATCAAACACAGTGTTGAAAACAATTTCATGCAAGATATAAAATAAAGCTTGATAGTTTTCCACATTCACTTTAACATTTAAGATTATCCTGCAATCTATTTTCTTAGTATTTTTGTTTTCAATCACCTCTGGAAAAAAAGATAATCCACCTGTTTTTAATGCAATTTCTTTGTTTAAGTCAACATATGAATAATTTTTAGTGTTTAATTGAGTGAGTAAGTCTGTTAAAAAAGAAATAGTGCATAATTCATTAAAATTAGAAATCTCAAATGCAAAGTTAAAATAAACTATATTAGAAGAAAACATATCAACATGTAAAAGTGTAAAATCCTTATTTTTTTCTATAAGATATTCACAGTTCCATATTTTTCTATCTATATCTTCTAGTTTTAATCTTGGTATAACTTTTTTATCTTTTACATTTGAATAAAGCTCAAGTGTTTCATTTAACTTTATAAGTTTATCAATTTCACTTATGCTTAAAGATTCTTTATAAAGACGTAGTTTTTCTTTTAAAGCTATTTCTTTTTTTTCTATCTGATTTTTTTCTGGCAAAAGAAAAGAATAAGACTTAAAAGAGCTTTGTAAAAAATGCTTTTCTATAAACTCTTCAAAAAAGTTTGTTTTAGCCTTTTCTCTTAACTCTTTAATTATCAAGCTAATATTAAAGAATTCAAAAGGTTCAATACCATAATACCAAAAATCTAAAAGTTTAAATAAATAAAAAAGCCCATGAGAATTACTATAATTTGCTTCTTCAAATTCAATTTCTAAAAGATTAATGCTAGCATCTAATAATTCTTTATCAATTCCTTTATTAACTAATTCTTTTAATCCATTTTCCACTGTAAGAATAAATTCATCTTCTTTTTCTACATCAATACCTAAAATAAAAAAATCACTTCTTTTTCTTTTAATTGGCATTGAATAAATATCTTTTGCCAAACCATTTTCTAAGATATTCAAACGTATTGGGCTATATGGGCATATAAACAAAACTTCTTGCAAAATATCCAACACAAAAGCATTAAAAAGATTAGTTTTATCTTCTATTTTATAACCAAGTGCAATAAGGGATAGCTCATCATCTTCAGAAACAGAATAATAATCAACTAAACGGTTTTTATTAGTTTTATCTTTTTCATACTCTTGATCTAATTGAGAGCTCCCTTTTTCAAATTGAGAAAAGTATTCATCCAACATTTTTAAGCTTTTTTCTATATCCATATCCCCATATAAAAAGGTAAGAGAATTTGATGGATGGTAATGTTTTTTATGAGTTGAAATAAACTCATCATAAGTTAAATTAGGAATAAACAAAGGCTCTCCGCCTGAATTAAAAGAATAATGATGGTTATTATAATGAGTCTTAAATGCAAAATATGAAAGTTTAGCAATTCTATCAGCTAAAAGCCCTTTCATTTCATTATAAACTACACCTGTATATTTAAGTTCATCTTCTTTCTTTTTAATTTCATAATGCCAACCTTCTTTATAAAAAATCTCTTTTTTTTCATATATTAAGGGAAAGAAAACTGCATCAAGATACATATCCATTAAGTTATAAAAATCTGCGGTGTTCCTAGTGCTAAATGGATACATGGTAATATCCATAGTTGTCATAGCATTCATAAAAGTGTTTAGCGAAGAACTATACAATTCCATAAAAGGATCGCTTGTCCTATATTTTCTTGAACCAGAAAGCACACTATGTTCTATTATATGGAACACTCCTGTGTCATTTTTTGAAGGTGTATAAAAAGAAATGTTAAATAGTTTATTATCATCTTTGTTTGAAAAATGAAGGACGCGTGCATTTGTTTTTTTATGAACATAGATACTGACTATAGAGTCAATATCAGAAATATATTCTTTTTTTTCTAGTATAAAATTTTCCATAAATGTTCTCCACGCACATTATAACAATTTTATAATAGAAAAGTATAGTTTTGATATTTTTTTGCCTATAGGCAAAGTTTTTCTTTCTAGGCGTGAAAACGCCTAGTAGTTTCTAGTTATATCTTATTAGGGACAGGGATTCCTGTATCATAAAGATTGCAATAGCAAACCTTTCAAGATAATCTTCTTAAAGTTTATGAAAAGCAAGGCGAATTCTTTTATGCACCATAGACTCAAGCGAATATACCTTCTCCACTCTGGCGAGTAGATACCCTTTAGATAAGCAAAAGTTATAGCTTTTCAATTTCTTCTTTAGATAGCCCAGTCATTTCTTGAATAAAAGAAAGTTCACAATTCGCTTTTTTCATACGTGAGGCAGTAGTCAAAAACCCTCGTGCCTCTCCCTGTTGCATTCCAGCATTATAGCTTTCTTCTCTTTGTACTTGCATGTCTAAATCATAGTCAT
>JBQNBK010000028.1:0-17630 GCA_052169975.1 Treponema sp. | reverse complement strand
AAGCAGTTTTGAATCATTTGGAAATAAAACAGTGGCTTCATTATTTGGATCTAAAATACCATAAGTTCCTTTTTGAAGAGGAACAATTTCATCACCTTGTAGCTTTACTTCCCTAAAAATTAATTTTTTTCCATCAACTACAGGAAGTGCAAGAGTCTTGCCATCTTTAATAATTCTTTTTAGTAAGTTGCTTGTTGGAAACTCATCATTCATAGAAACATATGCAAAAACTGTTTTAGCTTCTTTATATGAAGACATATTATTTAGAAAATCAATACAATATTTTTCATTTTCTTGCAATAAATGAGCATTTTGTATAATTTTCTCTCCTTCTGGAGAATTAATAATGGACTTAATATCAGCTCTCAACTTTGCTTTTTCTTCTTTTATGCTCACCAATTCGCTCCTCAATATCTAAAAACTGATAAAAAATTGATTTTTAATAAAAATGCCACCTCTAAAAATAGCAGTTTTAGAGGTTTTAGCACATGATTATTTATGTCGTTTGACTTTTTTGGTAGTAGTCATTTCTAATGGTTCTTTTAAGAAAGTAGTTTTTGTAATTTTCTGATATGAAAGTAATTTTTTATTAACACTTGAAATTATATTTGCAATTTCTTTTTGCACAATAGCATCATCTTCAGCTTTTCCCCTTGTAAGATTTAAAGATTTATAAAGCTCTTCACTAGGGTAGACAAGCACTTCAACAGATTCATCTAAGTCATCTTTATTTGCATGGTATCCTTTTGAAGTAATTTGGTCTATTTGGTTGTAATACATTTGAAACATGTTTTCAATTTCTTCAGGAAATACATTTTTACCACCAGATGTAACAATTAAATTTTTTGCACGTCCACAAAGATATAAATATTTTTCATTATCCAAATAACCTAAATCC
The DNA here is from genome assembly GCA_052169975.1 of Treponema sp. Taxonomy (GTDB): domain Bacteria; phylum Spirochaetota; class Spirochaetia; order Treponematales; family Treponemataceae; genus Treponema_B. The sequence continues at coordinate 16,732 of JBQNBK010000028.1, read as the reverse complement.
CCTGTTTTTAGGTAACCATCTTCAGTTATAACTTCATTTGTTGCCTCAGGCATTAAATAATAGCCTCTCATTACCATAGGTCCTCTAACATATATTTCACCTACTCCATTTTCATCTGGGTCTACTATCTTCATGTCCATATGTGGATAAAAATACTTTCCAACACTTTCAATTTTAAAATGCTCTTTTGGATTCAACGCAATGATTGGAGAAGTTTCTGTAAGTCCATAACCTTGCACAAAGTCAATTCCAAACTCATTAAAAGAGCGAAACACAGCTGGAGACAAAGTACCACCTCCAGATATTGCAATTCTAACAGAAGAAAGACTTGCTTTATCCAAGATTGACTTAAACAGTTTCTTTCCAATATTCACACCAAAGACTTTTTTTATAAAGTATGAGAGGCACATTAAAAGTCTTATTATATAGAAAATAATTCTACTTTTTGATTTTATTCCTTTAAAAATGCCTGCAAGAAGTTTATTAAACAATAAAGGCACACCAAGCAACATAGTGATTTTGCCTTCTTTTAGCTCATGCATCATTTTTGAAACTGATAGAGTCTTTCCAAAAACTACTTCTGCACCACAAGACATAGCTTCAATAAAAACTGCAAGCATTGTGTAAGAATGGTGAAGAGGTAAGAGTGCATAAAAAACATCTGTTGGATAAAGTGTAAGATGTGTTTGTGCTATATAGCAATCAGAAACTAAGTTTTTATGTGTTAGCATAACACCTTTTGGAGTGCCCATAGTTCCAGATGTAAATAATATTGCTGCAACCTCTGTCTCAGAAGTTTTTGGCAAAGTGTGTTCTGTATTATTCTTTAGATTATAAACATATCTTTTTGTTTCTTGTGGATGCAAAGCATATACTTTGCCAAACTCTGCATTTTCCATTTTGGCGAAGTGTGAATATTTTTCTTCATCACAAAACAACAAAACAGGACGAGCAGTTTTCAACAATGTTTCTGTTTCTTCAACATGAAGACCTGCATCAATAGGAATAATCACAGCTCCTGCAAAAAGAGTAGCAAAGTAAACTATTGCCCATTCTGGAGAGTTTTTTCCTGTGACGGCAACATGATCATCTTTTTTAACTCCATTTTCAATCATCCAAAAACTTAAAACTTTTATTTTTTCTAATGTTTCAGAATAAGTTAATGTTATACGATTTGGTTCAAAAATTGTAAGACAATTTCTATTAGGATATCTTATAGCAGAAATTGATAGCATTTCAGGCAAAGTAGGCCACTCCCCATCAAATTTCTTTCCTCTAAATTCATCAAGAAAATCCCAAGGTAAAGTGTTTTTTTTCATAAAACAGACCTCCAAAAGCACTCAAAAACAAATGTATTTATATGCTCATCATAAAGATAACCTTTATTATACAATAAACAAATAAAAATGTAAGAGAAAGATAAAAAGCTTGCATTCAATAAAAAAGGGACTTGTATACACAAGTCCCTTATAATAATATTAAAAGTGTTTTTTACACACCCATTCTATTTATTACAGTATCCAACATTTCATTTACAATAGCAATAAACCTAGTAGAAGCGTTATATCCATGCTGGAATTTAACTATATCAGAAAGTTCTTCATCAATATTAACACCAGAAACACTATCTCTCATATCTGTTAGTTCTTTGACAATTGCTTCTTGCACATCTAAAGCAATTTCTGCTTGCTCACCTTTAAGCCCAATATTAAGCACAGATTGAGCAAAAGCTTCATCAAAAGTGCGATATCCTGCAACCATAACAGACTGTGTTCTTATGCTAGCAATTGCAACAGCTGCCCTATTATCAGCTGGGTGTGGAAGCCCTGTCCTTCCAGCATATCCTGTTGCAATATTTTGCACATCACTTAAAATAACTGGATTCACTTCCATCCATGCAGAAGGGTGAGCAATAGGAGCAACATCATAGTTCCTAGCTCTTAAAGACTCAACTGCATTTGCCACATCCCATCTATAAGCATTTTCTTCACCAGAACCATTAAGAAGACCAGCATAGCTTGTTAAGAATGAACTACTATCAGAAATATGCCTAATAACAAAGTCAGGATTATCCATATCTTGGCTAGTTGAAGCCTTTAGATTAAGCTTTCCTTCATTGTCTAAAGAAGCCTTCACTTCAGCCCCAGATGCGTTAATGCGTTCAATTATATCAGCCACTCTATCAGTTGGATTGTATGCAATTTCAACATTTCCATCTGCACCTGAAAAAGTCATCACACCACGCAAACCTATTTGTTGCTTCATATCTAGCTTATTATTTCCTGTAATTTTGAAAATATAAGAATGATCATAAACACCATCTCCTGAAGCATCATAGTTACCTACGGTGTTGTCAATAAAATATTCTTCTGTGAAAAAATTAATTCCTGTCTTGCCATTAAGACTAGTTGCAGTTTTGTGCACATCGTTTACAAGGTTTAAGAAGTTAACAGCAATTGTATCCAAAGCTCTAATCTCGTCTCTCACATCCCCATCACGCAAACCTATCAATGCTGCAAGCCTACCAGAAGAAAAATGAGCATCATTTCCAGAATCTTTCCATACAACATCTGAATATCCTTCTCTATTTGGCGAAGACTTAATATCAAATGTCCTCCATTGCCCACCTTGAACAATCTCAAGGCCTGCTGTATGGATAACATAAGACTCATCACTATCTCTCTTATCAACACTTATATCAATCAATGAGGCCAATTTTTCTGTGTAAACATCTCTTGTATCCTGTAAGTCGTTAGGAGAATCTCCCATTGCCTTAACTTTAGTTATTTCTTGGTTTAATAAAGCAATTTTTCTAGCTAAGTCATTCACTTCTTTAACTGTTGCCACAATATCGCTTTCTAACATGTCTTTAACATCTTTTAAGCCCTTATATTGAAGGTGCATTGTATCTGTTAAAGTTTCTGCTCTTGTTTTAACCACTTGTCTTGCAGAAGTTGACTCAGGATACAGTGAAAGCTCTTGCCAAGCATCCCAAAACTCATCAAAGCGAGTTCTTAAAGATGTTTCTTCTGGTTCATTATAAAGGCTTTCTAAGCTAGCTATATACTTATCCCTTGTCTCCCAAAAACCTTTATCATCTACAGCCCCTATGATTCTTCCATCTAATATTTCATCTCTAAGTCTAACAATTGAGCTAATAGAAACACCTTGTCCAATTTGACCTGGTCGTTCTTCGCGTGAAAGATCTGGGCGGTATAATGGATGAAAAGAATCAAGATTAACCCTTTGCCTTGTAAATCCTTTGGTTGAAGAATTTGATATATTATGACCTGCTGTTTGAACAGCTTGTGTATGAGCTTGCAAACTCCTTTTTCCAAGCTCAATTGACGCAAATGTTGACATGCTTATCTCTCCTTATTTTGCATTTATTTCTTTATAATATTTGATTTAACACTAATCCACCTGTTGAATTATTAGATCTTCTTTTGCTTCCATTATATGAATATGAACTACCTGAAGTTGCTTCTTGTAAGCTATCCACAACCCCTCTTGCAAGATTTTGTGCATGCATAACATAACTATTAAAAGCTTCATTTTCATATTTTGAAAGAGTAAGTTTTCTTTTTAAGTTTGCACAAAGTGCATTTAGCTTTTCTTTATCTTTTTTTTCTTCTGCACATTGAACCAAAGAAAAAACACTATCTTGCCCATAAGATGCAACAAACTCATCAAGCTTTTTGTCTAAATGAGAAAACTCCGCAACAAGCCCATTAATCTGAAGAAGTCCATCTTTCATCTCGTCCCAGTCCCTCTCCATAACTCTATCATGTAAAGCCTTTTGCACATCATATATACGAGAAATCACAGTTATTTCAGCTTCTAAAAGCCCAATTATTTCTTGGCTAGTTTCTGTTTTCACATTCATATCATCTCCATAGCAACAAGCATCTTAAAGGTATTTTTAAGACTATTCGTTATAGTTTATCGGTGTTGCAGAAAAAATAGTTAAAGGAAAAATTAGGTTTGTATGAAAGAGGGAAAAAAGATTAACTATAAACTTATAGCTTTATTCATAATAACCACTTAAACAAATCCGCATGACCAATGCCATACAGGTTTTGCAAGACTAGAAGAAAAAGGTTGCAGCTTATTAAAATCAGGTAGCCAAGAAGAATCTTGCACAAGCTCTTGAAAAAAGCCTTCTTCCACATCATATTTTGAAAGTAAGTCTTTTAAAAAATCATCTTCTTCATCTGAAATATATCTATCAGGTGCTTTTGTAGCTTCCCTTCTATTTATAGGTGTATATTGTGTCATAACAGAAAGTAAAGCCTTGTCTTTTAAGTTATTACTAAACCATTTGATAATGTTTTCTGTATCTTTTATTCTATTAGGTAATGCAAGATGACGAACAATAACACCAGAAAGTAATTTATCCCCTTCAGTAGTATAAATCAAAGGAGAGTTTTGAGCCATCGTTAATATTGCATCTTTTGCAACTTGAGGATAATCTTTTGCATTAAATAACGAAGAAGAAAATGCAGAATCAAGAGTCTTTAAGTCTGGAAGCCAAATAGAAACTTCACTAGAAAGTCTAACAATTTCAGTTTTTTTTTCATAAGAAGAAGTATTCCAAAGAATTGGAAGCATAAGCCCATTCTTTTTTGCAATGCTAAGCCCTTCTAAAATTGGCAATGTATGGTGCGAGCCTGTAACAATATTAATGTTTTCTGCACCTTTTTTTTGTAGAGTAAGGCAAATGTTTGCAAAATCATCTGGTTCAACACTAATCCCCATTCCTTCTTGCGAAATTTGATAGTTTTGGCAAAAAGCACATGCTAAATTGCAACCAGTAATAAAGATTGTTCCAGAACCTCCAGATGCAGTAATTGGAGGCTCTTCTCCAAAATGAAGCCCCGCCCATGCAACATAAAGCCTACCATCTTGCCTACAAAAACCAGCATTTCCAGTATTCCTATTTACACGACAATTTCTTGGGCACAAAACACAAGAATCATATTCTTTAAAATGCAATCTTTTTCCTTTCCACTAAAACATTCAAAATAACATTAAGCAGTTCTATTGATAATTCATTTTGAGATGCTAAAGTGAGTTCTCTAATAAAATCCCATTGTTCATTTGAAAAATCCATCTCAATAGAAAAACTTGAAGTGATCAAAGCAAAAAGATTAGTTGAAGCTTCAATAGCTTCGTTCTTTTCTAATTTAGTTTCTTCAAGAAAATAATGAGTTGCAAAACCTTCCACTAAGTCTTTGCATGTAGCATCATAAAAAATAAGTTCTTTGCAAAAAAGAGAGTATAAGTCATCATAAAAAGAGTCTTTATTTAAAAGCTTTAATGCTAGATTATTATATTGAAAATAAGTTTTCATTACTTTAAAAGATTAAGTTCTTCATCAGTTAAAAGACTTTTATCTCCATTTAATGCAACATCCCCTTCTAACACAATCTTTTGTTGCTTCAAGATATAAGCCATAACTCTTTCTTTTAAGCTTGCATCACTTAAAGAAAGAATACGAACAGCAAGAAAAGCAGCATTTTGTGGTTCTAAAACAACAGCAGGGCAAATGCCTAAAGGCATCCTTAAAGAAGAAAATATATCAGCTCCCGAAAAGGAATCAGAATATGGTGGACATGCAATTGTTGGAGATGAAGTAAGACCATCTACAACACCAGAAAGACCATTACTACGTCCTGCAATTGTTATATAAACTTTAGGACGTGCAACCTTTTCATAATGTGATATGAGCCTAGAAAGATAGTTAGAAGTCTTATGAGCAGAGGCAACACGCAAATGACTTTCAACACCAAATTCTTCCAATTGCATTTTAATCTTTTCTGCATGGTCTTTGTCTTTAATTGAGCCCATTATAATAATAACTAAAGGATTTTCCATAAGTCTTTCTCCAAAACTAAATAGCTCTATGTTGCCAATAATTAATGAATTCCAGCATATATTGTTGAATATCACCAAAATACTTTTTTTGCAATTTACATGTTTTAATTCCTAAATAGCGATAATGCCAACATTCCCATTTATATCCTGTAATATTTTCATATCCTTTTGGATATGAAAGAGACCAACCATAGTCTTCTGCATGAGCTACCAACCATTTACCAGCCTTTGTTTCAGCATAAGCATCATCAATAGAGCCAAAATCAACTGCTGTGCCTAAACGATGTTGAGAAGCATTAGGACGTGCAGAAAAACGATCAGCTTCATTTTCTCCATATTGTTTTACATACCTATTAAACAAATTGTTTTGATATTCATAAGAGCGAAAAGCAGAACTCACTAATAATGTAACACCATCAACTCTTGCTTTTTTTGCCATAGTAGAAAGTGCACTCTCTGCAATAGGAGTCAAAAGTAAGCCTTTCCTATTAATTGTGTATTGTGCACCAGTTTTTAGTTCGATAAGCTTATAAGGAACAAAAGTATTTGAAAGAAGATGCTCCTTATCCACTAAAGTAAAAAGCTCATCTGAACCTTCTTTAAGCACTTCTTCCAAATCATGCACAAATTGAACTTCATTTGCTTCAATGTTTTTTAACATACTAGATGGGATATGACCAATTGCTCTAGGAAGGTGCAAATGCTCTTGAGCAAAAATAAAACTGCTACAAAACAGAAAACAAAAAAATATAAAACGCTGCATTTAATTATTCACCTCTTCAATGGAATGTATAAAATTGAACATATCTGAAAAGCCTGTAAAATCTATTGCTAATCTAACAGCATTAGATGCTTGCAAAATATAAATCTTATGTCCAATTTCTTCTCCTTCTTCATTTGCACTCATCAAAACACCTAAGCCTGAAGAAGAAAGATGAGAAACAGATGACATGTCCAAAACAACATCCGATATTTTCACCGCCTCAAATATTTTTGTTTCAAACTCACCAAAAGTATAAGAATTTATGGCTCCTGAAATTTTTAGAAGCTGAAACTTAGCACTGTTTGTTCCAATGATCTTTAAATTATCCATTTTTTCTCCTATTTATATAGCAAAAATATTTAAGAATTACGCTTAAACACCAGCATAGTAACATCATCTTCTATTTCTGCAGAAATAAATGACGTTAAGTTTTTATATATAGTGTCAACAATTACAGGGGCTGTTTTGTTTTTGAGCGAAAGCAATAATCTATTTACACGTTCACTACCAAATTTAACATTACACAAATTTATAGAATCCAAAAGTCCATCTGTTGTTAAGAAAATCACATCATTTGGGTTTAAAGTGATTTTTCTTACCTTTATATATGGAGCAATGTTTTTAACAAAGCCCAGTACTCTTCCTTCTCCTTGAATCTCAATAACATTTTTATAAGAATCCACAAACATAGACATAAGAGGAATTCCACAATTCACATAATAAATAGTACTAGTAGCTAAATCTATAATTGCAAAAAGCCCTGCAAAAAATGTGCTTCTTGGTAAATTTGTTTTTATAAAATTATTAACCTTCACAATCAATTCTTTAAAATCATGTGTTTCAACCAAAAAAGTACGCAAAGTCGACTTTAAGATAACCATAGACATACTCGCAGATAAGCCCTTACCTGAAACATCTCCAATCAAAAAGAAATATTTATCTTCTGTTAGTTTAATAAAGTCTATGAAGTCCCCTCCAAGTTGATGTGCTGAATATGAAATATTTGCAACTTCTATATTTCTATTTTTTATTACATCCATATTTTTTTGGATTGAACCTATTATCTGATTAGACATTTCAATTTCTCTGTCAACAGTGATCGCAACATCTTCTTTTGCTATATTCTTTAGATAATACACAATCAAAAAAAAGTATGAATATGTTTCTTTAAGCATATTAAGGTCATATATAGTATAGTCAGCATGCATTGATTTTCTTCCTAAAGAAACAATCCCAATTCCCTTATTCCCCTCTCGCAAAAACACAATAACTTCTGCAAGAGTCTTGTTAAAAAAGCTTAAAAAGTCATTTCTATAATCTTGAAACTGTGCATCAACCAAAACATTGTTTTTAACTAATATAGAAATATTTTCTTCTAAAACAAAATCAAATATCCTAGTTCTTGTGTCATATGAATAGTCATTATCTAATTTGGAATATATTGTTTCCAAAATATTATCATCATTCACAACCATGATATCAATGCTGGAAGTGCCTATATATTTTTTTATAATTTCTGAAAAGTCTTTTGCAGTTTCTTTTCCTCCTAATGTATAATCAATATTTTGTAAAGCATTAAACAAAAGCTCTTTATATTCTCTTGTGTCCCCCAATAATCTTCTAAAACGATAAAAGAGTAAGATAGCAACTGCTAAAGAAATACTAGCAGTAATAATCAATAATAAGATTTGAACATAAAAAGAACGTATGCTTATTAATATATATGCACTTAACAACCCAACAATAACTGCAGGAACAGCATTAAAAACTAAAAATCGTAATAAACCAAAGAAAAGTTGCTTTCTATCAAATGTCATGTTAAGAGAACATGCCCTAAGTGTTAGCACAACAAAAATACCATAACCTAAAGGTTGAATTATAATTGCCCATGAAAAAACATCGAATAATTTATACACAAAAAGCCAATAACCCAACACAAAAAGCACAGAAATAAACATCAAAAAAGATTGTTGTCTAAAAATTAAGTTTTGCAATGAAAATATTTTATGTAAAAAGATAACTGCCATTAAAATAGGAGTTACAAACATAAAAAGAAATATTAAAATGCGAATTGAAGGGAAGCCCATAATAGGCATAGAAGCAATTCTAAAACCATAAAGAGCATTCCAATAAAACTCACCCACAAATGATACAATAAAAGCTAAACCTATTAAATGATAGACTATGTTAAAAAACAAATCTTTCTTTTTAGGCTTTTCAAAAAGTGGAAAATCAAAAGCAAATTGCAACATAAAGGCAGAACATAACACAAGAAGGGCTATATATACCTTTGTAAAAATGAATGTGTTAATATCATAAACTGAATATAACATATGCAACAATATAGCCATTGAAAATATTGCAAGAAAAGCAGTTGTAGAACATCTTAACAAAGCCAATGCAAAAGAGTTTTTGATGACAAGGCAATAAATAGAAGCAACAAAAAGAATAATAGCAAAAAACCAAACAAAAACAATTAATCCCATTGCAAGACTCCCTACCTTTCTTCCCCTTTTATTCTGCAAGCAACAATAGTTACATCATCTCTCATCTTTTCTCCATGCACATATTGAATAGCCATGTTAGCTATAGAATCTACAATTCCTTGTGCGTTTTTTGTTTGGGCAAATTCTTTAATAGAATCAAGATAAAAATCAGTTTCCCCAAGTTCCACACCTTCACTATTCATTGCTTCAGGCACACCATCTGAGAAAATTAAAAGAACGTCACCATTATAGAGAGGTCTTTCTACCACTTCAATTTCATCAAGGTCAATAATACCAACAATACTACACGTAGAATCAAGAGTTTTAATTTTTAAGCCATCATGAGCTTTTGTCAAAATCATTGGGTTCTCTATTGAAGCATTTACATATTTTAATGTCATAGCTTCAGTATCTATTAAGCCTAAAAACAAAACTGTGTATTTATCCAACAAGTTCATTCTCTTAATAGCTGTATCAATTAAGCGAATCAAACTTTTTAAGTCTTCCTTATCTTTTGCTATTTTAATTATGTTAACAATAACACCCATAACCAAAGCGGCAGCCAAGCCTTTCCCAGAAACATCACCTAACACAAAAAGAGTCTTAGTTTCCGAAACTTGAATAAAATTATAATAATCTCCTGAAACATTAACTAAAGGCTTAAAATATGCACCAATATCCAAACCTTCTATATTAGGAATGTTTTTAGGCAAAAAAGAAAGCTGTGTTTGAGAAACTTGCTTCCATTCTTGAGAAAGCTCTGAAAGATATATTAATTTTGAAAGAATACCCGAACGAGTTAAAAAGCTACTAAATTCAGCTTGAAGTAATGGAAAAAATTCTTGATCCACGTCTTTTATTGCAGGCCAAACAACAAAAAGATGAATCTCGTCCAAAACAAAATCAACCATGCGTGCATGAGCCTGATGCGTGCTATTAAAGTCACTATCAAAAAAGTGAACACCAACAGGTAACTCTTTAGTTATGCTTTTTAATAAATCAAATGTTTCTGGGTTGGAAGCAAAAGAAGCAGGGCTATTATAAAGCATCTGACCAAAGTTATCAAAAAGCATTACAGAGGCATCTGCCTTATTCTCAAGTATATCTGCAATCACCTTAACTAAGTCTTGCCTAGTATAGCAAAACCTCATGTTTTCCATAAATGAGTTAAATAATTTATTATATGTTTTTCTATATTCTAGCTTTATTATAATATCGTGAAGATATTTTAATATTATTGAAGAAAACAATACTTCAATTAAAAACAAAGCAAAACCTAAAAGCATTCTATGAACAAAAGTGATTTCAGGAATTTTATAAGAATGAACTGAAGAAACAGCCATGTCTCTTGCAGAATAAAATTCTCCTAAAAATAAGAATCTTGGACTTAAAAAGATCATAAAAAATGCAAATATACCGCTTAAAAGTACGCTAAGCAGAATATTAACAACATATTTTTGTGATTTAATCATTTCCTATCCTCTAACATTAAAATTGAAAAATATATACACATGAATAATTTTGTATGGTACTATATCTGTACAAAAAGTTAAAGGGCTTAGAAAAATGGTTATAAATGCACTCCATATCTTAAAAATCAAACAATACACAATAAATTCAAGAAAACATTCAATTTCAAAATGGTACATTAGCCCATGTCATAGTTGTACATTAGCTAGTGTTACGATTGTACATTAGCTAATGTTATGCCTCGCCATTAGCTAATGTACTACCTAAAAGTATCATATATCTGGCCTCGTTAACGTACGTTTTCGCATAGCGAGAATGTACGTTAACGGCATGCAAACCCGCATGTAATCGATATCAAAATATGCACATTTTTCAATGCACAAAAAGCATACTCATTACATGCAAAATACTTCTTTTAATTGATACTTACCTAAATGATAAAAAGTGATAAAATAACAATAGCGGATTAGGAGAAACAAATGATTTTCATTGAAAACAATAACTTAGACCCAGCATTAAATCATGCAATTGAGTTATATGTGATGGATAAATATGATGAAGACATTTTTATGTTATGGAGAAACAGACCTTGCATTCTAATAGGTAGGTATCAAAACATAAATATGGAAGTGAATCTTGAGTTTACCAAAGCAAATGGTCTTGATGTTGTGCGTAGGCTTTCGGGTGGTGGGGCTATTTATTGTGACACAGACAACATGCAATACACTTTCATAACAAAACAAACTTCCATTTCCAATTCTTTTATGAAATTTGCAGAACCTGTTGTTAAAGCATTGCAGTCTTTAGGTCTTGATGCAGAGTTTACAGGAAGAAACGACATTCTAATTAATAGATTAAAAGTTAGTGGTAATGCTCAGTTTCATAGAAACGGCAAGATTGTTCACCATGGCACTCTTTTATTCAAAGCAAATACGTATAATCTTTCGCATGCCTTAAAGGTGAGAGACATTAAGTTTAAAGATAAGGCTGTGCAATCAGTTGCCTCTCGAATTGGTTTTATCAGTAATTTTATTAAAATGAACGTAGAAGAATTTAAATCTTATATAGAAGAATTTATCAAAAAAGACTATGGAATTTCAAAAACCACAGTGCTTAGTGATGAAGAATTAAAAGAAATAAACAAAATTAAAGACGAAATATTTGCACTAGATGAATGGAACTATGGAAAAGGCTCTTTAAAAGGAAGAAAAAAAGCAGAAAAGTATTCATGTGGCATTGTTGAAATTACCCTTGATATTCAAAATAATAAAATAAAAGAAATCTATATTGAAGGAGACTTCTTTAGCGAACTTGGTGTTGCCTCATTATGCAAGCAATTAGAAGGCACTGAATGTTCTTTAGAAGCATTAACAAAAGCTATCAACACAATAGAATTAGAAAAATATATTAAAGGAATGGAAAAACAAACATTCATCAAAGATATTATGAAATTGATAGAGGCAAACAATAATGGAAAAGAAGGAATTTGTTAAAAAACCTGCATGGCTTAGGCTTAATGTGCAGGGGGATAGCAACACTTTACATGTGAAAAGTTTAATTAGAAACTTAAACTTACACACTGTATGCCACGAAGCAAATTGTCCAAATCGTATGGAATGTTTTGCAAGACGCACTGCAACTTTTATGATACTTGGGCGTAATTGCACAAGGAATTGTACCTTTTGCAATGTCACAAGAAACAAGCCTGATCCTGTTGACCCAAACGAACCAGAAAATGTTGCAAAAGCTGTTCAAACATTGCAATTAAAACATGCTGTGGTAACTTCAGTAACAAGGGATGACTTACCAGATCAAGGTGCTAATCAGTTTGCAGAAATTGTGCGTCAAATAAAAAAATATAATCCTGAAACCACAGTGGAACTTCTCATTCCTGATATGTCAGGAAAAGAAGATTTAATTGACATAATCTTAGAAACAAATCCTGATGTGTTAAATCATAATATAGAAACAATTCCCGAGTTCTATCCAAGGGTAAGACCTGCTGCTAATTTTATGCGAAGCATTAAAGTGTTAGGATATGCAAAAAAGAAAGGTTTTAAGACTAAATCAGGAATTATGGTAGGCTTTGGTGAAACAGAAAAGCAAGTAGTTGAGGCTTTTAAGGCTTTGCGAGAAGTTGATTGCGACATGTTAACAGTAGGTCAATATCTTCAACCTACAAAACAGCATATTCAAGTTACAGAATATGTTACACCTGAGCAATTTAATCGCTATAAAGAAATTGCATTAGAATTAGGCTTTAAGCGTGTGAATTCAGGTCCTTTAGTGCGTAGCTCTTACCATGCAGAGCCCATATAAAAATATATTCAAAAACTATTTTTTTATTATTAATTTTTTAGGAGAAATATTATGGAAGGTTATTACATTGCAGCAAATTGGAAAATGAATTTGAGAAAAGATGAAGCTATCAAGCTTGCCCAAAATATGAAAGATGGGCTTAAAAACACTAAAAACAAATATATGATTGCTCCCTCCTATCCACTTCTTCAATCTGTTGGAGAAGTATTGAAAGGTTCTTCAATCCTTTTAGGTGCACAAAACATGTGCTTTGAAGAAAAAGGAGCATACACAGGTGATGTCTCTCCACTTCAATTATTAGATGTTGGAGTGAAAGTTGTAATCTTAGGGCATTCAGAAAGAAGGCATATATTTTTTGAAACTGATGATATGATAAACAAAAAAGTTTTACTTGCATTAAAGCTTGGGCTTGAAGTAATTCTTTGTGTTGGAGAAACTTTAAGTGAAAGAGAAGAAGGAAAAGCAGAATTAGTATGTGAAAAGCAAATAAAAGAAGGCTTAAATGGAGTTTCTAAAGACGATATAAAAAATATTACTATAGCTTATGAACCTGTATGGGCAATTGGCACGGGTAAAAGTGCAAGCCCTAAAGATGCAGACGACATGCATGCTTTTATACGAAGCTGTTTTAAAAAGCTATATGATGAAAAAATAGCAAACGAGCTTATCATTCAATACGGTGGTTCTATGAAAGAAGACAATGCCGAGAGCTTACTTAACATGCCAAATATAAATGGTGGTTTAATTGGGGGAGCAGCATTGAAATTCGATTCTTTTAGTAAAATTGCTTCTATATAATTAAAAATAGCTTTTCATCTATTTTTAATTATTTCACTTTTTCAATTAACCATTTGCCAAGAGTATGTTTGTTTTTATTGATGCTAGGCACCAATAAGAAAGATGCTTTTGCTCTTGGCACTGTGTTTTTCTGCGTACTGCATTTCTTTAATCTGGGCTATGGCACTAAAAGGCATGCCACCCACTTTAAACTCAAAGATATAGATTGCATCTTTTGTTTCCACTTCCACATCAGAGCATCCAATAGCTCCGTCCACTTCAGTCCTAACATACTGCCCCATAAGATGAATCTAAAAAGCACTTAATTATGAGTGAATTATTAAAAACAGAAACTTAATAGTATTTTTGTAAGGTATTGCAAAATTCTTAGTTTTAAGTATGATATCGAAGTATGAAGGTATATTTAATATATCTTTGAAAATTATTTTAGTCTTGTATATAAGGCTTTAAGGAGATTTTTATGAAAAAGAGCTTATGTGTAGCTATTGTAGCTATGTTTGCCTTAGTTAGTTTTTCTTTGTTTGCAGAAGTTAGTCCTAAAACTACGGAGTATCCAGTTCAAGGAAGAAAGAATGCTGTTATTAAAATGACAGAAATATATAAAAATGAATATTGGGTTGAATTCTATTTAGTTTATGAAGAACCAAATAGAAGTTTTGACGAAACATCAACAGAAAAAGCAATATATGAATTCCTTTCAAATTATAAGAGAGACAATGTATTTGCACGTGTTGAAATTGAAGATTTAAAAGCTGCTTCTATTGGGGCTAAAAACACTACTGTTGAAAAAAGAGTTATCTTTAGAAACTTAAGAAAATAGTTTATTTTTATTTTAATTTTTTTGTAAAAGCCTTGCCACTTTCAACCAAAGTGGAAAGGCTTTTTTTAGCTTTATTTGATAGTGATTGATAGGAGATGATTTATGGTGCAAAAAGAATTTCTACAATATACTACAGTTCGTGACAATGGTTTCACTCTTGCAAAAAAAATAATTGATGAAGGCTATATCCCAGACATAATATACACTTCTATGCGTGGTGGTGCCTATTTAGGAAATGTTGTTAGTGAGTTTTTTAAGGTAGCATATCACGGAGAAAAGAAAATACTCTATTCCACTGTCATAGCTCACTCTTATTCTGGAGTTAAAACTAGTTCTAAAATTGTATTAGATGGTTGGACATATCCTCCCGAATCCTTAAAAAATGATATGCAGATTCTTATAGTAGACGATATCTTTGATTCAGGTGAAACAATAAATTTCTTGGTTGGAGACCTAGTAAAAAAAGGACTTAACAAAAACAACATTAAAGTTGCGGTTCACGATTATAAATGCCGTCATAACAAAAAAGAAGAACTAGAAGTTGTGCCTAACTGGTGGTGCAGAAAACATGAAATATATTCTGAAGAAGATGATATTTGGATTCATTATATGAGCCATGAGCTTGTAGGGCTTACTCAACAAGAACTAGAAGAACATTACTTTAAGAATAATCCTTCTTTAAGAAAAGTTTTTGAAGGTGTGAAGTGCTAAAAAAGCTTTTTTTTATTTATTTTATCCTATTTAAACTTTGCCTACTACAAGCACAACAAAAAATCACTAATATTGAAGATGTTGAATGGAAGAACATAACTGGAAAAGAAATAGTTCTTTTTGTAGGCAACACTACTAAAACACAGAAGAAATTTGATGGAAGTAAGAAGGCACCTTTCAAGACAATCGAAGATGCTTTCACTTATTTAAGTGGTGCAAAGAAAAAGCTAAAAACAATAAAAGCTTTAATATACATAAAAGGAAGCTTCAAAGCTAAAAATGTTTATATCATAACAATACCAACTAAAATTGTAGGGCTTGATAATCCCGCTGTAAAAGATGCCACTTCTAATATAAACTTTGAGAAAAATGCTGGTTTTGTGGTTACATCTTCTCACCTTTTTATAGAAAAATGTAGCATTTCAAGAAAAGAATTTATAGATGAACCTCGTTCTGTCCCTGTTTTGTATTCCTCCAATTCACTGGTTAAAATGAAAAACATAACAATAACTGCAAAAGAAGGTGGCACTCTTTTTAGGTTTATAGAATCTAATGCACAGATAGAGGCAAGTATTCTTAATTCAAACCAAAATGGATATTGCAATATGATAGAAGCAATTAAATCAGATGTTGCAATTAAAGACACAACATTCAACTGCAAGGGGCGTTTTGTTGTTGCGATAGACTCTTCTAATTCTTTCTTAAATATTGAAGCCATACAGTGCAATATACTAGCACATTTATTTGCAATTGCATTAAAAGCTAATGATGGAGAAATCAACATTCAAAATAGCACTTTAATTGCTGAAGGAAAATATATTCAAGCAGATGAAGCTATAACACATAACAAAAAAGCAAAAATAAATATTAAAGATATAAAGCTGAAAGGTTTTGTAAAAGAAACAAAAGAGTCTTGAAAGATATTCTTCCAAGACTCTATAAAACACTAATCTTCTCCATACAAGTGTTCTAATTGATGGAGAAGTTCCAACGCACGAGTCTTACAAGAACCACAAGCAGTGCCTATCTTTGTGCGTGCTTGTAAGTCGTCCCAAGTGCGATCCCCTGCCTTAAAAGCTTCTTCTATGTCCTTATCACTAACATTTAAGCAAGTACAAATGTATTCAACTTCTTCGCTACCTGATAGTGATGGAAGAGAGTTTTTTTGAAGGTAATCATCAATAGCGGCACGTAAGGCTTTGTCACCTAAAACTGAACAATGAATCTTATGTGATGGTAGCCCACCAAGACGGGAAACAATGTCTTGTGGCTTTAATCTATATGCTTGTTCCAACTTCATTCCCTTAATTGCATCAGAAAGAATTGAAGTGGAAGCAATTGCACTGGCACAACCATAGGTTTTCCATCGGCAATCTTCAATCTTACCATCTTTAACTCTAATAAGAATCAACATCTGATCCCCACACTTTATATTTCCTATAAGACCTCGCCCACCACATGGCCAAGTTTCTTCTGCTTCTTGAAGAA
>JBQNBK010000027.1:0-17879 GCA_052169975.1 Treponema sp. | reverse complement strand
AAGTGCCGTGCAAGAAGGCGGAAAATGCTGGCGTTTTCTCGGTGTTGAAGCTTTTAGTTTGCATGATAATAAAAGAGAAACTCTAAAGATTTATTGACTGGTTCCAAAAACTGGACATAAATTATATGAAGTTTGGTTAGAATATCATTAAACAATATTTTAGCCAATAAGTTCTTTTTGACAAAGCATCGCATCTCTTGTCAATATACGACAAATATTGTATACTAATTTACATGTTTGGTCTGGGTAATAAATTTTGTTATAAAACTATAATCAACTTGACACTTAGTCTTTTAGGTCTTACAATCTTATTACCAATTACCAATTACCAATTACCAATTACCAATTACCAATTACCAATTACCAATTAGGTAAACTTTATTCAAATATATTTTCACAAAAACGATCTTTTTTCTCATTTTATAGTGCTAATCATGGTACTAAGAAATTTTGTGTTTCTGCTTTCTACATCTCAATTTATATTAAAAATACCATTTTTCATTATGTAAAAATAAAAGCTCGAAGGAATAGGTTGATAAGCTATTTATTTGCAAGAATGGCTTATGCGGAACCAACCTATACAATTTAATTCGAGTAAAAAATAAAATAATTGCAATGAAAAGATATTGCGAAAGGATGGTCAAAATGAAACAAAGAAAAGTACTTTCAATGATTGTAGCATTAGTTATAATAATTAGTGCAGTAGTGTTAATTATTGGTTGTTCTCAACCGGATAGTAACAAAGGAAATACCATTAACAACGGTGGAAACAACAGTAATAACGGTGGAAACACCGCTAGTCCTCTTGAGGAAGTTATAATGGTGACAGGAACTGCTGAAAATGATATACGTACCTACTATTTTTCTAGAGGGAGTGTTTACTATACGATATGTTACTCGTCAGGATTGACTGAAAAATCCATAAAAGGGTCATATTCAGGTAGCTCTATCACTACTAGTAGTTTTGGTACTGTTACCTGTACTGTTAATGCAGATGAGGTTATATTATTTTTTGGTAAAAAATCTAGAGCTTTTCCTAGAATTAAAGAGAGTGAAAGCCTTTATAAAACTATAAAGAATGCTCCAGTAAATAAGTAGATTTTTACTACATTTCCATACTAAATCTAAAAAGTTCCGCTTTCAGATTTAGGTGGGCTTATTTTATATGTGTAAAAATTAATGCAAATATTTCTATGGAGGTTATATGAAAAAAGTTTTTTCTAGCTTTTTATTGGTTTTAATTGTTGGTTTTTCTCTTATTTCGATTACGGGGTGCGGAAATGCAGGTGGTACTAATTCGGATGATATATTAACACCTTATAACTTTGCAAATAGATCATCATACACAGTTACTCTGCGGGATTCTACAGCTTCAAAAACACTTGAGCCAGGGTACCAAATAAAAATATGGTTTAATAGCGTGCACCCAGTTTCCGATCTACGTTATGCTCCTGCCGATAAAGTAAAACTTGTTGGATCAGGGCTATTTTATGATTTTGTGGATAAGTAGTATAAGTTGAAAAAACAGTCAATTGAAAGTTACTACATAAAGCTGTTGAAAATTAATCTAACACCCGCCTAACTTGACATTGCTATTCAATGCAGGTTAAGTGGATGTTAGACGTACGGTGCAAGACAGTGTATTGCTATAAAAAAGATAAGATAAGTCGTTTAATTAAAGGATATTATGATGAACTTATTTTCTTTTTCTTCTATGTCCAAAATGAATGTTATGATAATCATCACCTGACAATTCTTTATATTAAGCTACAGAAATTATTTTTCATCAGATTTAATGTGCAATTTTAATTTTTTAACAATAGGTGGTACATGGATTCTACATTATAAAGACTATAAAACTTTTTTAAGATAAAAGTAATAGTATGCTTTACTTCTATGTTATTATTTATTTATGCCAACACCAACAAAAGAAGAAAGTGGAAACTCTCACTTTCTCTTGAAAAGATTTTATTGCTATTATAAAATAACTCTTAACTTACTTTAGGAGGTAAACTATATGAAGTCTAATTATAAATATGGTAGTATGACTAAAGCTATTATATGTTTAGCTTTTTCCACATTATTTTTGTTTTTTGCTTGTAATCAAGGAACTACTAATCCAAATGATAAACCAAAACCTCAAGAAGGGGATTCATCACTTAAAGAATTAAATCTTATAAAAATTACTGTGTATGATGAAGAAGTGAAAAATGATATGGTAGAAATACCTTTGCAATATACAACAGTTACCAAAGACAATGTTAAAATGTATTTTACAGATGCAGATGCACCAAAAACAGTGTTATGTGAACCTGCAACTCTTACTATAAATGTAGGTGAAGAAAAATCTTTAAAAGTGTATGTAGAGGCAACTTCAAAATACGATAAGTTTGAAAAAACAATAAAAGTAAATTACAAAACTTACAATACATGGTGGTAATGCAATAAGTGAAAGTATTACAGTAAAAGAAAATACTATAACTAAAGATAATGTTAGTTTAGAATTTGAACAAAAAGATGCTCCTACTAACACATTTACTATATCACCAGATCCTTTCACACCAGAAAAGGGTAAGGAAAAAGATCTTACAATTACAATACCACAATCACAGAAATATAAAGAAAAGAAAGTTGTAATTAAAGTGAAAAAAGCAAAAGATGATAGTGATCCAAAAGATATTGGAGATGTTGTAGAAGCTTTAAAAAGTCAATTGTCTTGGGCTTTTTCTAAAGTTAGTGAAGATATAAATCTTTTAAAAGAAGTGCAAGGTTTTGAGCACTCAACTGTTACATGGAAAAGTCTAACACCTAAATATTGTAGTGATGCAGGAAAGATTAAAAAAGACATAGTAAATGTAAAGGTAAAGCTAGAAGCAACTGTTATGTGGCAAGGTAATACGCAAAAGGTTGAATTTGAAACTACAATAGAAAGAGTTAAACAAATTAGATATCAATATATTCAAGGTAGTAGCACATGGGATTTTTCTGAAGAAAATATGTTGTCATATCTTAGAAATGATAAGATAGTAGCAAAGTTTGAGTTAAAGAATGTAGATGTTGAAAAAAAGCAATTTGTAGCTCAATTAAAGAAAAGAGCAAAACATGATGGTTCTTTAGTAAATGCGGAAGATTGGATGAATAAAATAGTTGAAGATGAGATTAAGGTATATGAATATATGTTTGGAGCTACATATGTAAAATTAAGAGGACAAGCCACTATAACATGGGAAGATATTAAGGCTTTTGTTATAGGCTTTCCAGGTAGTCAGTTCAATGCTCAAACACCAGACGAAAAAATATTTCAAGAGCTAAAAGCAAGCTTATTTAATGAATATCAAGGCAATTGGGATGATTTTAATAAGCTAACTACTGAAGAAAAGTCACAAATTATAAAGGGAGCTTTAGAGCGTCAAAAACAATTTTATATAAATTTATTTAATATTCCAAAAAACACAGCAGATAATGAAATGTTTAAAAAGATTAAAGAAACAATCTTATTAGGTGAAAAAGCAAAGGTTGATTTTTCTTGTGAGCCATGGCTATATGGATATAAACTAGAAGAAGTCTCATCCTCAAATTACCCTGATAATTTAAAATTTGAGGCAAAAGCAATGTATGATAGTAAAAAAGAATGGTATAGCCAAAATGGTAAATATCAACATGATGGTGCACAGGGAAAAATTTATTTAAGTAGTATGAAGATAGCTAATCAATTAAAGGTACGTGTGGAAACTTGGCAAGTAATGCCTTTAGAGTTTGAAGATGTATGCCCAATATCTATGACATTCACATTAAAAGAAAAGAATGGTGGTTCAAAAACATTGAATTGCACAATAAGCAATATTCAACAAAGTGGTAAATTAACTCTTTCAACTACAGGTGGATTTACAGGTAGTTATGAAATGAATTTTAATGGTAATTCTATTGAAAATATTTTTAGAGATTTCTAAAAATACTTTCTTTTAAGTATAAGGCGATGTTAGTTAACTAGCATCGCTTTTTTTAATTTAGTTATTTAATTATATAGAAGCTTTTTTATATTTTTCTTTTCAAGCAACATAAAAATCATTTTAGAAAATTAATAAAATTCTTATAAAAACGTACATGGTATAGTTGACAATGATGCGTTTTATAGGGAAAATATAAGTTGCAGTGGTAAATAGTTGGTAAAAGTAGGAAAAAGTGGGAGTATGTTGACAGGGGAATATAAAACAACACTTGATGAGAAAGGACGACTTATGTTCCCTTCCAAGTTACGAACTGAATTATCAGTTTCGCTACTTGTGATTACAAGGGGGATTGATGGTTGTCTTTGGATGTTTCCCCCAGAACGTTGGCAAGCTTTTTATGAAGCTTTATCCAAAAAAGTTTCACTTTTTGATGAGCATTCACGTTCATTATTACGGCGTTTAATTGCCCCTGCACAAGAAATAACTTTGGATAAGGTGGGGCGTATTGCAGTTCCTCAAAGTTTGAGAGAATATGCAGGTTTAAAAGGAGATTGTAGAATATTATATATGCAAAGTATCTTTGAGTTATGGGATGGGGAAAAATATGAAAAATATCTCATTGATACTGAAGATAGTGTTAAATTAGATTTGGAAAGCTTGCAAGGAATTGAGTTTTAATTATTATGGAAAGTATTCATAAATCTGTTTTGGTGCAAGAGTGTCTTGCCACCATGTTGGTTCCTAAAAATCATAAAATACTTTTAGTTGATGGCACTTTGGGAGAAGGGGGGCATAGTCTTAATTTTCTAAATGCATGCCCTACATTAAAAGTGATAGGAATTGATGCAGATTCTGAGATACAAGAGGTTGCAAAAGCTAGATTGAACTCTTTTCAAGATAGGGTTGAATTTTATCTAGGTTGGTCTGATGAGTTTTTTGCTAACTATCCTAGTGAAAAAGATAAACCAGACTTAATATTGCTTGATTTGGGCATTTCTATGTATCACTATGTTGCTTCTAAAAAAGGGTTTTCGTTTAATAAAGAAGATAGTCTTGATATGAGGCTTTCTTCTTCTTTAGATGTAAGTGCAATGGATATTGTGAATAGTTATTCTGAAAAAGAGATAGCTAGAATATTAAATGAGTATGGAGAGGAAAGATATTCTAATAGAATTGCAAGGGGTATTGTTAAAATGAGGGAAACCAAAAAAATTGAAAGTGCAAAAGAATTGGCTTCTATTATTTTTGACTTTGTTCCTAATTCATATAAGCACGCATCAATTCATCCCGCAACAAAAACCTTTCAAGCTTTACGTATAGAGGTAAATCATGAGTTAAAGCGTCTTCCACATCTTTTGCAACTTGCTTTTGAAACCCTTGCAATTGGTGGAAGGCTTGGAGTGATCACTTTTCATTCGTTAGAAGATAGAGTTGTGAAAAAGTATTTTAGAGAATTATCTTGTTCTTGCACTTGTCCTAGCGATTTTCCTGTTTGTAAATGTGGGGGAGTAGCAAAGGGAAGATTGGTTAATAAGAAAGCAATAAAGCCTAGCGAAGATGAGGTGAAAGCTAATCACGCTGCTAGGAGTGCTAAGCTTAGGGTGATAGAAAAAATATAGGTAAAAAGATGAAAAATATAATTGCTGTGTTATTTACATTAGGGATTCCTCTTTTTTTATTTTTGGGTGTTTGGCAATCTGCAAGATACACAAGAAAAGAAAGAGCTCTTCAAGATTATGATAGGGAACAGTACCGCTTAATAGAAGAAAATAAGCGAAAGATTTCTGCTATTTCAATTCTTTTAAGAAACGAGCGTATAGAAAAGATTGCTACACAATCTTTTAACATGAGAAAAGCAGATTCAAGTGAGATACTTAGAGTTGAAATTGAAAAACATTCAACTGATAGTGGAGATTGAAGAGAAAATGGTGGGAATATTTTTTTGTTTTAAAATTAGGAGCTTTTGAGTATGAATGAAGTGAGGAAAGGGAGGGAGACTCAAGAGCCTTTAATGAATGTAGGTGAATTAGTTAAAAGCACCTTAGGTATCTTGCTATTTGGTAGCGAGAATGAGTCTTTTTCTAATCTTTCTATAGATAGTCGAAATGTAGAGGATTCTTCTTTTTTTATTCCTTTAAGAGGAAAAAATCTTGATGGGCACAGTTTTATAGAAGATGCTATAAAAAAAGGTTCAAATATAGTATTGGTTGATTCCTTATATGAAAAAGAAGGAAAGACTAAGCTACATGAGCTTTATAAAACTTATGGCACTTCATTCATTCTTGTGGAAAACACTCTTCAAGCTTTGCAAAATGCTAGTCGTTTTTATTTGAATAAGATGAACTTAAAGCTAAAAATTGGAATTACAGGTTCTTCGGGAAAGACCACTGTTAAAGAAATGATAGGTTCATTGTTTTCGCAAAGCTATAATACTTTTATTAGTCAAGGAAATTTAAATTCAGAAACAGGGTTGCCACTTTCTATATTTATGTTGCGTAAGCACCATGAAGTTGGTGTTTTTGAAATGGGCATGAATAGGAAAGGTGAGATAAGGGAACTTTCAAATGTTTTGTCCCCTGATGTTGCAATTATCACAAATATAGGCACTGCACATATTGGAATGTTGGGCAGTAAAGAAGCTATTGCATTAGAGAAAAAAGAAATATTTTCTAATTTTAAGGATAGCTCTGTGGGCTTTATTCCTAATTGCAGTTTTACTAATCTTTTAAAAGATATTAAAAATGGAAAGATAGTAATTTATGGAAGTTCATATCTAAATGGAATGACAGGGGTTGAGCTTAAAGGCCTTTTTGGAAGCATTATACATTATGAAGATGTGGATATTCATGTTAAATTACCCGGCTCTCACAATGTAGAAAACGCTATTCTTACAATTACTGTTGGTAAATATTTTAATTTTGAAGCAGAAAAAATTAAGAATGCTTTAGAGAATATGGGGGCAGTTTTTGGTCGCTCTGAAGTGAAAGAAGGCTTTGTTACATGCTTTTTTGACTGCTATAATGCCAACCCAGAATCTATGAAAGAAGCAATAAATTTTTGTGATGCTTTGGTGTGGAAGGCAAAGAAAATAGCTATACTTGGGTCTATGCTAGAGCTAGGAGATATGAGCCTTATTGAACATGAAAATATTTGCGAAAAAGCATTAAATTCTAGCTTTGATGTTTTATATTTTTTTGGCAATGAAATATCTTTAGGCTTAAAAAGCTATTTAGAAAAAAAACAAATAAAAGATTTTGAAAAAGTATTTGGAAAAAAAGTATTTTTATATAAAGATGAAGAAATTAAAAAATTGAAAGGAGATGTAGCTAGCAGTATTGAAAAGTATGACTTTGTGCTTCTAAAGGCTTCCAGAGGGCTTGCTCTTGAAAGATTGGAAGATGTTTTGTTTAAAGTAGCGTAATAGGTAGAGAATATGACTTTTAATAATGCTGCAACTATATTGGCAGAAAAGAATATTAATAGGCAACGCTATAACTTAGTTTTTTTGTTATTAGTGATTACTATGTTTGGAATTGGTTTTACTACTCTTTATTCTGCGTCTATTCATTATGGTAGTCTTCTTTTTGGGGATCCTCTCTATTTTGTTGTGAATCAAGCAACGCATTTTGTTTTGTCTCTTTTTGTAATGTCTTTGTTTGTTTTTGTTGATTTTAAGATTATTAGAAAACTATTACCATTAGCTATGTTAGGCTCTTTAATTTTATGTTTAATGACTTTTATTCCTCTTTTTTCTAAAGAGAGCCATGGAGCTGTCCGCTGGGTTAATATAGCAGGAAAGTTTATGTTTCAGCCTTCTGAATTTGTGAAACTAGTGATAATTATCTTTATTGCAAATTTCTTTGCTAAAAATGGTGATAAGTTTGATAAACCTTTTCTTTCTATATTAATGCCATTTTTTGTTGTTGCATTATTTGTTTTGCTTATTTATTTTGAAAACGATTTTTCTTCTTCATTTTTTATTTTGTTTTTGTCTTTAATGATGTTTTTTATTGCAGGAGTTCCTCTTTCATGGTTTTTTAAGGGGGTTGCAATAATTATACCAATACTAATTTTAATGATTTTAACCAAGGATTATAGAATTGAGCGTATTTTAGCTTTTATTGATCCTATGAGAGAACCTCTTGATTCAACATATCAGATTCAAGGTTCTCTTAATGCTCTTACAAGTGGTGGTTTTTGGGGGCGAGGATTGGGAGAAGGTATTAAAAAAATTGGTAGTGTTCCTTATATTTATTCAGACTTTATTTTTGTTGTATGGGCTGAAGAAATGGGCTTTATTGGAGTGCTTTTTTACTTTTTTTTACTAGCTTCATTTGCATTTGTAGGCTATAAAATTGCTTTAACATGCAAAGATAAATTTGCCTCTTATGTGGCTTTTGGGGGGGTAACAGCTATTGTCTTTCAATCTTTGTTAAATTGTGCAGTTGTTTGTAAATTAGCCCCAACAACAGGTATTTCTTTACCATTCTTTTCCGCTGGTGGTTCTTCACTATTAGTTACTTTTGCCATTTGCGGATTAATTATAAATGTTTCAGGAGTTTCATCAAAATACGGAGGTGCAAAATGAGTGATATGTCTTATATTTTTGATGTACAAAAAACATATAAGAAAGTACATCAGGAAAATATATCGTTTAGATTTCGTATTTTGAAAGGCTTATTGTTTCTTTTAATCTTTGCTTTGTTTTTTGAATTAATCTTTTACTTTGTTATTTTGCCTAGTATCTCTAGTGCTAGAATAATGCTAAACTTGAAAGGCTCTTCTCTTAGTGAAAAAGAAGTTGTAGCTATGATGGCTTTGGATAAAGATGTTAAGTGGATTAATATTGATACTTTAAAAATAGAAAGAGAATTGATGAATTTTCCTATTGTTGAAAGTGCAAAAGTAGTGAAAAAATTCCCTGATAAGCTATTAGTGGATGTTGTGGAAAGAAAAGCTGTTGCAGTTTCGTTTGCTAATATTGAAGGAAATGTGTTGCCTTTAGAAATAGATAAGGAAGGTGTTGTTTTTAGAATTGGCTGGAGCAAGAAAGTCCCTTTGTTAACTATTATTAGTGGTTTAAAATTTCAAAACCCAAAGGTAGGAATGAAGTTAAGTTATAGGCTTGCTTCTTTGTTTAACAGGCTTGATTTTATTTCTAAAACGCATCCTATATTGCTTACTGGTATTTCTGAAATTGTAATTCGTGAAAAGAACTTTGGGGATTATGATTTAATATTATATCCTATTCACACAAAAGTGAAAGTTTTTGCAAATAAGGAACTTACTGATCAAACCTTAAATAGAATGATGTTAATTTTGGATCTTGTAAATAAAGGGGAAGTTGGCAAAGAGCTTGAATACCTTGATATTAGAGGCACTAATATGGTTTATAAATGGAAGGAGCTAAAATAATATGAATGATGTTATATGTGCCATTGATATTGGAACTGCTAATATTCGCATTATTATTGCTCAAAGATTGGAAACAGGTCAGTTTCAGGTTGTAGGGGTTGGTTCTTCTCCTTCTTCAGGGCTCAAAAAAGGCACTGTAGTTAATATAGAAAATACAGTTCAGGCGATAAATAAAGCATTGGATATAGCAGAAGAAATGTCTGGCTTTGAAGTGAGTAGTTGCTATGTAGGTCTTGGTGGTTCGCATATTGAAGGCTTGAATTCCAAAGGTGTGTACCCAATATCAGACAAAGGTGGAGGCAACACAGAAATAGGATATGATGATATAAATGCTGTGATTAATTCTGCTAAAGCTATTGTTATTCCACTGGATAGGAAGGTGATTAAGGTTATTCCACAGTCTTTCACTGTGGATAAGCAAACTGGCATAAAAGACCCTCACAATATGATTGGTGTTCGCCTTGAAGCAGAAGCTCATATTATCACAGCTTCTGTTACTGCAATTCAAAATACTATTAAGTGTGTTACAAGGTCAAACCTAACTGTTGAAAAAGCTATGTATAATGGCCTTAGTGCTGTGAAATCTGTTATGACTCAAGAAGAAATTGAGGCAGGTTCTTTACTAATTGATATAGGAGCAGGCGTTATTGATGTGGTTCTTATGCATGATGGAGCCCCTTCATTTATCACTGTTTTGCCTATTGGCGGGGACACTATTACAAATGATTTAGCAGTTGTGGAAAAAATCTCTTTTGAAGTGGCTGAAAACATTAAATTGACTAATGGATGTTGTTGGGCTGGCTTACTTGATGATGAAAATCTTGAAATTCTATTACCGGGTGTTGGAGGGAGAGCCCCAATAAGGATTATGAAAACTAAAGTATGTGAGATTTTTCAAGTGAGAATGCAAGAGATTTTTTACATTATCAAACAAAAAATAGATCCTGTTATAAAGACAAAACCACTTGGAGGCAATATTGTTATTTCAGGTGGTGGTGCTTTATTAACTGGAGTGATAGAAGTTGCATCTGAAGTTTTTGAAACCTCTGCTGTTCGTATAGGAGTGCCTGGTCTTTTAGGCAACATAAAAGGGGAATATAGAGGTTCTGAATTTGCAACTGTTATGGGGTTAGTGGCTGAGGCAGCTGATTTAGGTGATTATGCTGAAGGAAAGGTGAAAAAGCCTTCTGGTTCTTCAATGCTTACTAAAGTTAAAAATGTTTTTAAGAATTTATTCTAGTTGTTCTACACTATTATATAAGGGGGGAGCTTTATGAATATTAAGTGTTTACAAGAAAACGGTATACCTGTTGTTATGAAGGTAATTGGAGTAGGTGGTGGCGGTGGAAATGCAGTGAACAGAATGATTGAGTGCGATATTAAGGGTGTTGAATTTATTGCACTTAACACAGATGCTCAAACATTGAATATCCGATCTAAAGCTCCAGTTAAAATCTATGTTGGTGAAGATGGTCAAGGAGCTGGGGGAGACCCACATAGGGGCGAAGAAGCTGCAAATAAAGACCAAGACAAAATTAAAGAAGCAATACAAGGAGCTAACTTGTTGTTTATCACTGCTGGTATGGGAGGTGGTACAGGTACTGGGGCAGCACCTATTATTGCAAGAATTGCAAGAGAACTTGGCATTTTAACTGTTGCAGTGGTTACAAAGCCTTTTAGATGCGAAGGTGGGGCAAGAATGAGAATCGCAGATGAGGGTATTAAAAGGCTAAAAGACGAAGTGGATTCTTACATGGTTATCGAAAACCAAAAGTTATTGGAAGCTGATGATGACGATGATAGAAGTGTTTTTGATGATTTTGAAAAAGTGGATGATATCTTGCGTCAAGCAATACAAGGAATAATAGATGTTATATGCCATACAGGGTATATGCACGTTGACTTTGCTGATATTAAAGCTTGTTTAAAAGAAAAGGGTAGGGTTCATATGGCTACAGGACGTGCCGAAGGGCCTAATGCCATGATAGAAGCTACAACATACGCATTGTCAAATGTTCTTTTGGAAACTTCTGGTATTGATGGTGCTAAAAGTGTATTAATCAACATTAGAGGATCTCGCAAAAACTTAAAAACTAAGCAATTGGAATCAATAGAAGCTTTGGTAACAAGAAATGTTGATAGTGTGGCTAAAATATTTACAGGTCTTGATAATACAGATGAAACCGGAGATGAGGTGTGCGTCACTTTAATTGCTACAGGATTTCCTGATGAGGCAAGCCCTGTAATTGAGAATAAAGTGGTAGAGCCTATTATTGCAGAACCTAAAATTGAAAATGTTGTGGCAGAACCTCCTAAGCCTATAGAAGTTAAACCTGAAGAATTGCATCTTAATGGCGAGTTTATATCTGGAAGTGAATGGGGCAAAATGAATAAGGGTAAGCAGCCTCATTTACCAGGACTTAATACACGTAATTCAAGAGCTACTTATGAGCAAGTGATAAATAGCAATGTAGGGGATTTTGATTTTAGAGTTTCTTCATTACCTAGTGAAAGTGAGATGGAGCAACCTGCTTATTATAGGCATATTAAAAGATAATGTCTAATCTTCAGCTCAAAACTTTTTATGGCTACTTAATATCTGCAGGTCAGCATTCAAAATTGAGTGCTATGACCTATATTTATACTCTTCGTAGTTTTAAATTATTTTTGAAAGATAAGGAGCTGGAAAAAGCAGATGAAGCTGATTGCATTAATTTTTTTAATCAAAAAATTAATGCAGGTCAGGCAGGTAAAACTATAGCCAAGGATATGGCATCTCTTGATTCTTTTTTTAAGTTTTTGATCTTAGAAAAAGTGAGAAATGACAATCCTATGGCTAACCTTGAACGTCCTCGTAGAGAAAAAACTTTGCCTGATGTTTTAGGACTTGAACAGATTAATCGTTTATTGACTTCAATACCAGAAAACACTCCTAATAATATGCGCGACAGGGCAATGTTTGAACTTATGTATTCTGCAGGTCTTAGGGTGAGTGAGATAGTTTCACTTAAAATAGAAGATATTGTTTTTGAAGAGAACTTACTTAAAATTACAGGAAAAGGAAATAAAGATCGTATTGTTCCTTTTGGGGATGTGGCAAAAGAAAAATTAGAGACTTACATTAAAAAAGAAAGATTTAAGTTGTTGAGTAAGAAATATCCACAGAATAATGAAATTATTGGGGCAGTCTTTTTGAATAGGCTTGGTGGAGCAATAAGTAGAAAAGGAATTTGGAAAAGGATGAAAGAGCTTTCTAATAGTGTTGGCATTAAGACTAAGCTTCATACATTAAGGCATTCTTATGCTTCGCATTTATTAAAAGGTGGTGTTGATCTTAGATCTTTGCAATGTTTACTAGGGCATTCTAGCATTACAACAACTCAAATTTATACTCATATAAGTAATGAAGATTTAAGAATTTCTCATAAAAAATATTTAGATGAAGGAGATTATGAAAGTGAAAATTAAAGCACTGTTTTTTATTATATGTGTGATTTTTTTTGCATCTTGCAACAACAAAAGATTTATACAAAGAGTTCAAGAATATGAAGAAGGAGTGAATAACCCTACTAGCGAAGCAGAACTAAATGATGCAATTAAAAAATATTTAAGGCGAATTGATGATATCATTGTGGCAAGTGAAAGAGTGGGAACATGGTATAAGATTCTTGGAACTAGGTATTTAGACAAAAAAATGTATAAAAATGCTTTTGAATGTTTTCAAAAATCTATTGAATTTTATCCTGAAAACCAAAATTTATATTATAAGGTTGGTGTATGTGCTGCTTTAATGGCTAAAAACTCAATTGAGTATGAAGACATGGAAGACCATTATTTTAACATAGCTGTGAAAGCGTATAAAAGAGCAATTGAAATTGATCCTAATTATAGTAAGGCTATATATGCACTTTCTGTTTTATATATTTTTGAACTTGGAGAGCCTAAAGAAGCTATTCCACTTTTAGAAAAAGCTATAGATGGAAAAATGAAACCTCTTGAAGAGCTATTCTTGCTTGGCAGAGCTTATGCAATGGTTGGCGAAAATGAAAAAGCAATTTCTACTTTTAAGCGTATAGTTGATATAAGTGGAAACGAAGCACAGAGAAAACAAGCAAAGGAGAATATAGACATCATTTTAATGAATTCTAACAAGAAATAATTTATGGATAGGTCTCTTATACTAGCTTTATCTTATTGTGATTTTTTAAAGACACACGAAAAGCTAACTTTGCTTAAATCTTTTTCTTCTCTTAAAGACTTTGCATCTTCTTCTATTGTTGATATTTCAGTAGCTATTAATAGAAGATTAAATACAAAATTTGATATATCTAGCATTGAAGGTGTTGTGGAAAAGGCTTTAAAAGTCCTTAAATTTTATAGTATTAAGATGAGCATGATAGAAGATGAAGACTTTCCATTTCAGCTTAAAGAAATACCAGACCCTCCATTTTCAATATTTATTAGAGGCTTATTGCCTAATTGTGGTTTTAACATGCTTTCTGTTGTTGGAACTAGATTTCCAACAGGCGAAGCTATTAAGACGGCATTAAAGCTTGGAGCTGAATGTGCAGCCCTTTCTTTACCTCTTGTTTCTGGTTTAGCACGTGGTATTGATTGTTTTTCTCAACGTGGGTGTGTGGAAGCTGGAGGAATTTCTATTGGAGTGCTGGCTTGTGGTGTGGAGCGAGTGTATCCTTCAAGCAATAGTCGTTTAGCTAGTAAAATTATTTCAGGGCATGGGTGTTTGTTAAGTGAATATCCTCCATTTACGGAGCCTCTTAAGTTTCGATTTCCACAAAGGAATAGAATTATATCTGGTCTTTCAAAGTCTCTTTTAGTTCTGGAAGCTCCAAAAAAATCTGGAGCATTAATAACTGCTGATTTTGCTTTAGAACAAGGAAGAGATGTTTTTGTATATAAAGATCTCTTGCATTCTCGCAAAAATGAAGGTGCTTTGAACTTATATGAAGATGGAGCAGTGGCAATATCTTCCATTAACGATATTATTTCATAATAGGTGTATTTTTGGTGTTTTTATGGCTAGTATTAAAAAGAATGAAAAAGAAAAGAAATCACTTTTAATTGTTGAATCTCCAGCAAAGGCAAAGACTATTGAAAGATATTTGGGAAAATCATACATAGTTAAGGCTTCTATGGGGCACTTAATGGACTTACCAAAATCTAGGATTGGTATTGATGTATCACATGATTTTGCTCCTGAATATATAACAGTGAGGGGAAGAGCCAAGCTATTAAAAGAACTAAAAAAAGATGCAAAACTAGCTAAGACTATATATCTTGCAAGTGATAATGATAGGGAAGGGGAGGCTATTGCACAACACTTAAAGAATATTTTTAAAGATGAATGTGAGGCTCCAATTTTTCGTATTGTGTTTAATGAAATAACACCTCAAGCTATAAAAGAAGCTGTTAAAGCACCTAAAGATATTGATGAAGATAAGGTAAATGCACAAAAAGCTAGACGAGTGCTAGACCGTCTTGTAGGTTATAACTTATCCCCTATTCTTTGGGCAAAGGTTAAAAATGGACTTTCAGCAGGGCGTGTTCAATCTGTTGCTTTGCGACTTATATGCGAACGTGAAGATGAAGTGCAGCGTTTTATTCCTGAAGAATATTTTAGTCTTGAAGGAGAATTTAAAAAGGATAAAACAAAGTTTAAAGCAAAGTTAGAAAAATATAATGAAAAAGAAATAGATAAGAAAAATAAAAAAGAGTTTTCTAATATAATGGAAGCAATAAAGGGAAATAATGGCATTGTTGTTGATAAAAAAGATACAATAAAATCTATTAAACCAAAGCCTCCTTTTATTACTTCTACATTACAACAAGTTGCTGCAAATCGTCTTAATTTTACATCTAAAAAAACGATGCAAGTGGCACAACAATTGTATGAAGGTATTTCTGTAGGTTCAAAACATGTAGGACTTATTACATATATGAGAACAGATTCTGTTCGCATTTCATCTTTAGCATTAGAAGGGGCAAGAAAATGGATTTCAGAAAACCATCCTGAAACACTGCCTAGCAAAGCTCAGATTTATGTTGTGGGAGAAGCTTCTCAAGATGCACATGAATGTATTCGTCCAACTTTTATGGAATACACTCCCTCCTATCTTGAAAAATATCTTTCAAAAGAACAATTAAAACTTTATTCACTTATTTGGGAAAGGTTTATTGCATCTCAAATGAAAAATGCTAAAACTATTACGGCTACTTATGATATTGATGTGAAAGGAGCTATTTTTAGAACATCAAGCACTAAGTTTATTGAAAAAGGTTTTTATTCTATTGCTAACTTGCTTCTTTCAAAAGATGATAAAGCTGTTTCGTCGCTTGAGTTAAATGTTAAAGATGAAGTTGAATTAATATCTATTGGAGTTGAAAGCCATTTTACACAAGGTCCTAGTAGATATACTGATGCAACAATAGTTAAAGCACTAGAAGAAAAAAGAATTGGTCGCCCTTCAACATATGCTCCTATTATTTCTGTTTTGCTAGATCGTTTTTATGTTACTCGTTCTAATAAGCAATTGGTTCCAACACAATTAGGAAAGGTGATAAATAATTTATTAGTTGCTAATTTTTCAGATATTATAGATGTGAATTTTACAGCTGATATGGAAAAAAAACTTGATGAAGTTGAAGAAGATAAAACTGATTGGGTAAGTGTTATTCGCCCTTTTTATAATTCTTTTGTTGCAGAATTAAATGCCACAATGGAGAAAGTTTCCAGTGTTAAAGGAAAAATGGATGAAATAACAGATGTTGTGTGCGAAAAATGCGGTAAGAAAATGATTAAAAGGTTGGGGCGTTTTGGATATTTTTTAGCATGTTCAGGCTTTCCTGAATGCAAAAATACGAAATCTATTCCTTTGGCAAAATGCCCTGTAAAAGGTTGTGATGGAGACATTATTGCAAGAAAAGGAACTGCAAAGAAAAAGACTAGAGAGTTTTATGGATGTTCAAATTTTCCTAAATGCAATTTTATTTCTTACTTTAAGCCAACCGATTCTTTTTGCCCAAAATGTGGCTGGTTTCTTGTTGAAAAATACGATAAAAGTAGAGGTTCATATCATGCTTGCATAAATCCTGAATGCGACTATTTACATACAGTTGTGAAAGGTGTTGAAGATGGAGAAATAAATTAGCTTTATGAATGCTTTATGTGATGGATATCTTGTTTATCTAAAAAGTATTAAACACTTTAGTTTGCACACTATAGAAGCTTATAAAAAAGATTTAAGTATTTTTGAAACTTGGGTAAGTGATGTTGAATTAGATATTTCTAAGCTAACAAATTCTGATTTTATGATGTTTGTGGCTGAAATGTCTGATAGGCAAATTTCTGTTAGCTATATTAATAGAATACTTTCTACAATAAGAGGTTTTTATAAATATGCTATAAGATTTAAGCTTTTGGATGTTAACCCAACAATTGGGATCAAAAACCTTAAAGCTCCACGAAAGATTAGAAGTTTTTTGTTTCCAAATGAAATGAAATCTTTATGTAAGTTACCCGGCGAAACTGAAATATTATGGATGGCTAGAGATATTGCTTTGTTTACTTCTTTGTATTCTACAGGTTGCCGTGTTTCTGAATTGGTTTCATTAAACATGGAAGATTTTAATTCTAGTTTAACTTCTGCTGTTGTGCTTGGAAAAGGTAAGAAAGAAAGAGAAGTTTTTTTTACTAGCTTTGCAAAACAAGCATTGCAAAATTATTTTGAAGAAAGAAAGGTGTTATTTAATAAACACAAAAAAACTGAAAAAGATAGTAATCCTGTTTTTTTGAATATGAGAGGCACTCGTCTATCTATATGGGGGGTTAATTATATAATTAAAAGGTATATTAGATTTTGTCCTAATATAAAGAATTTATCTGCCCATTCTTTTAGGCATAGTTTTGCCACAGCATTAATAGCCCGTGGAGCTGATATAAGAATAGTGCAAGAACTTTTAGGGCATGAAAATATTTCAACCACGCAAAATTATACTCATGTTACAACTGAACATTTGTATGAGCTTTATAAAAAAGCACATCCACATTCTTAAAGGTAGTTTTTTGGAGGTATTATGAATTATAAAAAGATAAGAAGTACCACTGTTATGGCAATAAAAAAAGATGGAAAAGTTGCAATGGCAGGGGATGGACAGGTAACTCTTGGGGAAACTGTCATGAAAGGAAATGCAAAGAAAGTTAGGCGTCTTTATGAGGGAAAGGTTCTTGCAGGTTTTGCAGGAGCTACTGCTGATGCCTTTACTCTTTTTGAAAAGTTTGAAAAAAAATTGAAAGAATATTCTGGGGACATAACTCGTTCTGCTGTTGAGCTTGCTAAAGAATGGCGTATGGATAAGATGTTAAAAAATCTTCAAGCAGTGCTTTTGGTGGCAGATAAAAATGCTATATTATTTATTTCTGGTAATGGAGATGTAATAGAGCCTGAAGAAGATGTTATTGCAATTGGTTCTGGGGGCAACTATGCTTATGCAGCT
>JBQNBK010000026.1:0-18082 GCA_052169975.1 Treponema sp. | reverse complement strand
TTTATTATACTTCTTTCTAACTTATCATACTGCCCTTTTACTGTATCAGTCCATTTTGTTTATGGCTTCTTTTTGCCTTATCTATTCGCAAGAGGCAGATGGCTCTTATGGTGAGGCGTATTCAGATGAGAGTTCTGATTATGAAGAAGAAAGCGAAGGTATGCAGTTTGATTTTGGTGGCAAGATTGAAAGTGTGCATGGAGTAGGCTTTCTAAAAAACTTTGACTATCTTGCCTCCCGCAACTTTGTTTTGGGCTTTGTGCAGATGTCTTTGTATGGTTCATCAGCTAAAATCTCTGCAACTGCGGAATATAACTATCCAAACAAAGAGCGAACGGGTTTTCGCTTGAATGAGGCTTACTATAAATATTCCAACGCTCTTTTTGAGCTTTGCATTGGCAGGCAACACGTGGTTTGGGGGCAAGCTGATGGGTTTACACTTACTAACGTGATTGCAGCAAAGGATGCTAGAGAAATTACTAGTGTGACAAATGATGATTCACTTCTTCCAAGTGACGGGGTTAGGCTAAAGTTCGTTCACGACATCTTTACGTTTGATGCTATGGTCATTCCTTTATTCACGCCTAATAAGCTACCACCTTTTTCTTTTGAGCTAGGCAAAAACAAGCCTCCGCTATATTTTGACCTACCAACTGAACAGAAGGCGGGTATATTCACTGTCCCTGTGCGTTACACGAAAGAAGAAGTAAAGACGCCACGTCGCTTTTTGGACACAGAGATGGGCGTACGCTTTTCTTTCTTCTTGCCTCGCATAGACTTTTCTTTTTCTAGCTTTTATGGTTGGGACAAGAACCCTATGTTTGTGAGGAAGGGTGTGTTGAACACAGAAAAGAAGCAGTTTCCGCCTCCTTATGGCATGCAGAATGTGCCTAAGTCAATTGATGTGAATATCACGCCTGAATATTACCGAATTGCGATGGTTGGGACGGACGGGGCGGTTCCTTTAGGTGATGTGCTCCTTCGCTATGAGGCAGCTTATGTTTGGGGTAGGCATTTTGAGCCTAAAGAGCAGATAAGTGCTTTGCCAAGTTCGCCTTTGCCAGAGGGGCCCATTACACTTCAGTTTAATCGTCCATTAAGAAAACACCAACTATTGATGCTTTTAGGGCTCGACTGGAATAGAAGCGGTTGGAGCCTTTCTGCCCAGTACTTTGAAGATTTAGTTTTAGACCATAAAGGTGATATAGCTCGCTCGTTGCATCAAGGCACAATCAGCTTAAATCTTTCTAAGGCTTTTTTGCGTGAAACACTCAAAGCTAGCATAACGGGGGCAATCGGGGTCAACTACGGGGACACATTTTCAACGTATTCTTTGGACTACGCCTTAACCGACAACTTTCACATTGCAACAGGTTTTGATGTCTACACAAAAGGTAAAGACGGAAAGGGGCAATTTTCTCAAATGAAAGACTTGAGCACATACTGGCTTAGGGGCAGGTTTTCGTTTTAAGGGTTTGGTATGAATAGGAGAGAAAACTTGTGTTTGTAAAAGTACTAGAGGGTGATTGTTTGGTTCAATTGAAAACATTGCCAGATGATTCTGTGGACTTAATTGTAACGTCACCACCTTATGCAGATCAGCGAAAAAATACTTATGGAGGTATCTCACCAGAAAAATATGTTGAATGGTTTTTGCCAATAACAAAAGAACTTTTTAGAGTACTCAAAAAAGATGGTACTTTTATACTCAATATAAAAGAAAAAGTTCAAAATGGAGAGCGAAGTACTTATGTAATTGAGTTGATATTAGAAATGAAAAAACAAGGGTGGTTTTGGATAGAAGAGTTTATTTGGCATAAAAAGAATTGCTATCCGGGCAAATGGCCTAATCGTTTTCGTGATGCTTGGGAACGCCTTTTGCAATTCAATAAGAGTAAAAAATTTAACATGTATCAAGAAAAAGTTATGATACCAATGGGAGAATGGGCAAAGACAAGACTTAAAAACCTATCAGATACTGATAAAATAAGAGATAATTCAAAAGTTGGTAGTGGATTTGGAAAAAATATTTCTAACTGGGTTGATAGAGAAATGGCATATCCTACTAATGTTCTTCATCTTACAACTGAGTGTG
The DNA here is from genome assembly GCA_052169975.1 of Treponema sp. GTDB lineage: Bacteria > Spirochaetota > Spirochaetia > Treponematales > Treponemataceae > Treponema_B. The sequence goes on along the minus strand of JBQNBK010000026.1, from coordinate 15,987 downwards.
GTAATAAAAAACATAGTGCAACTTTCCCACCATCCTTACCTGAGTGGTTTATTAAACTATTCACAAAAGAAGGGGATGTTGTTTTAGATCCATTTATGGGTAGTGGAACTACTGTTTTTGTTGCAAACAGTATGATGGGAAGTGTAATTGGAATAGATATTGTTGCGGAATATTGCGATATGATTAGAGGAAAACTTAAAGAAGAAAAAGAAATGGGGCTATTTTCTGATGAGGTTTTGAATCTATGAAAAAACTGAATATTGAAGATGTTAAATTGTATGTGAAAAAAATATAAGTTCTTTTCATATAGCAAGAATTGAAAGCCTAAACAACATGAGCCTATCAAAAATATTAAAGAGAAAAAATCCATATTTATTTAAGGCTAAAAATATATTGACTGCTAGTGAAATTGTTACAAATTTTTTAGATGCTCATATATCGTCAAGCGAAGAAACTATATTCGGAGATTGGCTTGAAGGTCTTGCGATATTCATTAATTCTAAAGTATATGATGGTTATAAGTCGGGAATACGAGGTATTGACCTTGAATTTGACAACAAAGGAATAAGATATATACTTAGCATAAAATCAGGTCCAAACTGGGGAAATAGCTCTCAGGTGAAAAAAAATGGTTGAAGATTTTAAGACTGCAAAAAAAACTTTAAGAACAAGTAATTCGCATTTAAACATAGTGGCAGTGAATGGTTGTTGTTATGGTAAAGATAAAAACTGCGATAAGGGAGACTATTTTAAATATTGTGGACAACAGTTTTGGCATTTTATTTCTGGCAGTGAAAACTTATATATAGATATAATTGAGCCATTGGGTTATAAAGCAAAGGAAAAGAATGAAAGTTTTATGCATCTATATACTCAGATAATAAATAAGTTTACACATGAGTTCATAGAAACTTTTTGTCTAAAATCTGGTGAAATTGATTGGAAGAAAATAGTTGAATTTAATTCACAATCACAAAAAGACTAATTTTAATCTAGGAGTAGAATATGAAAATAAAGTTTGTGCAAAAGTTTTTTAGGAGGTTTGCAGAGATACAAATCAAATATCGGTTTGTGTTTTTGCTTGTCTTGTTGGCTTTTTCTGTCTTTGGCATTACGGGGCTTAAACATTTCAAAAGTAGTGCTGATGAAGGAGAGTGGCTGATTAAAGATGAAGAGCATTCACAAAAAAATGCACGTTTTGAAGAGCTTTTTGGTAATAATGAAATTATAGGCCTTTTAATTGAATCTGATGATGTTTTTCAATATGAAGTCTTAAAAATGATAAAAGATATTGGTGGAGAACTTTTGGATAATGTTCCTTATGCAGATTCCCTTATGTCCATCACTGATATTGACATCACAGTTGGAACAGAAGAAGGAATGGAAATATACCATCCTTTTGAAGATGGAGTGCCAAACGAAAGAAGCGAAATTGAAAAGTTTAAGCAGCTTATTATGAGCCGAAAGTCTTTAGTGAATAAGATTGTTTCTTCAGACTGTAAAGAAGCATGGCTAATCTTAAACTTATCCCCATTTCCACCAAAATAAGTGTGGGAAAAGAATGGAAATAAAGAACCTTTATATGTTGTAGGAGAGAAAGCTATAGAGATTATTACCAATCCAAAATGGCAAAGTGATAAATACACAATTAAACCGATTGGCACTCCTTACACAGAGACAGAAGAAAAAGTTTCAATGAAAAAAGAAACTAGCAAAACCATAGGTGTTAGCTTAATTGTTATGCTAGCTCTTTTGATTATCTTTTCTATGAGTTTTGTTGGCACTATCGTGCCTTTCATTGCTTCAGGAGTTGGTGTTGCAAGTGTGTTTGGATATATGGGATATCTTGGAATTGTGGCAGATGGAAATATGATAACCCTTCCTGTTCTTCTTGCGATGGCTTTGTCTATTGGTTATTCAATTCACCTTCTAAACTCATTCAAACATTATTTTTACATTTCAGGTAAAAGAAAAGAAGCAGTGATTCAATCTATAGAAGAAACTGGCTGGCCTTTACTTTTTACAGTTATTACAACTGTTGTCTCTGTTCTTTCATTTTTAACCACATCTTTAACTCCTATAAGGTGGGTAGGTGCGACATCTGCTTGCACAGTATTGGCTGTATATTTCTACACAGCAACATTAATTCCTATCATAATGAGTTTTGGTAAAGACCGAGAACCTGTTCCAGAACATTTACGAACAAAAAAAGTATTCCATGCAATAGATGAACGTTTTGCAAAGCTTGGGGAGAAGGTAGTTAAAAAGCGTGTTCCAATACTAATTGCTTCTATTATTATTTTTATCGCTTGTATACCGGGCTTAATGAAGACTCAAGTTAAGATGAATATGTTTAGCTTTGCAGGAATACGCATTCCATATTTGAAAAGAGTCTATGAAATAACTAAGTCTCAATTGGGAGCTTATCTTACTTACAATGTGATGATTACTTTTCCTGAAGATGATGCTGTGAAAAACTCTGATGTGCTAAAAAGATTGGAAGAATTGGAAAAGGTTATAGGAGCTACTGACGCTACAAAGAAAAGTGAAGGAGTTCCTAAAGTATTTTCAATAATCAACACAATTAAAGAAATGAATCAAACGCTTAATAGGGATGATCCATCATTTTACAAAATACCTGAAGATAGCGGACAGTTAAACGAAATGCTATTTTTCTATAGCATGTATGGAGGCAACACAACTCAATGGGTTGATGATGAGTATAGAACATTGAGAATAAGAGCAGAAATTGCAGACTTTGATTCTAAGCAGCTTGCAGCAAATCTTAAAACTTTAAGAGCTGAAGCAAATAAGATTTTCCCAGATGCTGATGTGTTTTTTGTAGGACGTGCAGTGGATTTTGCAGAACTCAATGAATATATTGTTTTTGGAGAGCTTTATTCATTTTTCTCTTCTATGCTAGCAATTGCTATTTTGATGGCTTTAGTTTTTGGAAGCTTGAGGTTAGGTCTTGTAGGATTAATTCCAAACGTAGCTCCTATAATTGTGATTGGGGCAATAATGGGCTATTTGAATATTCCTCTTGATATGATGACTATGACTATTATGCCTATGATGCTAGGTATAGCAGTTGATGATACCATTTATTTTATGACTCATTCAAAACTAGAGTTTGAAGAAGGTGGTAATTACGATGTAGCTGTTGTCAATACATTTAGAATAATAGGAAAGACACTTGGAGCTACTACTGTGATCCTTTGTAGTTCTTTTTCCTCATTTGCTGTTTCACTCCTTGATGGTATTGCTCGTCTTGGTTTATTGGCTGCAGTTGGTCTTTTTGTAGCTCTTCTTGCAGACTATTTAATAACCCCAGTTATAATATATATGATAAAGCCTTTTAAGAAGTAATTTGCTTTATTAGGGAACATCTTATAAGTTTTAGGTGTTCCCTAATTTGTCTGGGCTTTTTACAATTTCTTTTAATTGCATACACTTCAATAAATATTATATAATTCTTTAATTCTTATGAAAAATTTATTTAATAAACATTCAGGTGCAAGAATAGTCTTTAAACCTTCTTCATATTTTTTAAGAGGAGTGAATGTAATTTGTGCTCTTTTTATTTTAAGTTCAAACATAATGGGGTTAAAAACATCCTCTTATTCATTAATTGCAATTGGGCTAGGTATATGTTTACTTATAATTGCTTGTTACCAAAACGCATGGATATTTTATATAGAAGAAAAAATAGTGCATAATAAGAAAGGAATTTTGTTTTTTAATAAAAGACAACAGTATAGTTTTTCTGAAATATCTTCTATATTAGTAGATAAATACCATAGAATGGGGCGTAATGCGGAATATACCGAAATTTCAGTTCAGTTTAAAGATGGAGAAATTAAAACAATAGAAAATGATAAAACTAAAAAGCTTGAAAAAGATATTAATCTTGCAAAAGAACTGCAATTATTGATTAATTCAAGATAAATAATTTTTAGTTTTTATCAGTAAAAAGAAAATAATCACAAATGAAAGAGAAAAAAAAACTCCACCTATCATCATAAATATATTATATGTTCCATGTAAAAGAATTGGACGCATAAGAAATGACAAACATATACTTTTTTCTTTTGAAATAGCTTTTAAATAATATGGAGCTATAAGTATATGAAAAATAGTAGCTGTAATGAGCCTGATTGGTAATAGCTTTATATTTAAGACTATATATGCAATGTTTTCAAAACCTGCAAAACAAGAAGCAAAAAACATAACTAATATTAGTAATTTTTTCCTAGATTTTTTATCATAAATTTGCATAAGTGCTCTTTCTTTAATATGTGAAGGCACAAAAAAAATTAAAACACAATAAAAGAAAAGAAATTTTGTTATTTCTTCAATAGCTCCTGAATATATAAAGGAATTAAAAAGAAGAGTTAAAAAGCTTTCTTGTTTTAAGAATTGACTAAACAAATGAGAAAGAAATAATTGCAAAAAAGAAGAAATAATAATAGCTAAAAATGAAAATATAGTTGTAAATAAAAGTGTATATATTTTGAAAGTTTTTTGATGAAAATTAAGAAAAATAAAAATAATATTAAAAATAAAAGGAAGAAGAAGTATTGATATGAAAATTAAAGTGTTCATTAAGAAAGTGAAATTATGCCGTCGGACAGAATCGAACTGTCGACACAAGGATTTTCAGTCCTTTGCTCTGCCAACTGAGCTACAACGGCAAACACTTTTGACATAATAATTTTTTTATCTTATTATGTCAATACTTATATTACAAAAATAAAAAGTAATGTCTTGGGATAATTATGACGTTATATCTCATGGTAACTTTTTAATATTCATAAGTATTTAATTATTCCTAAGTAAAGCATAATAAGAGATTTATTTCTTATTATGCTTTAAATATATAAAGGTAGGAGATTAACAGTGCGAAAGTTGTGTTATGTTTTTCTTTTAGTTGGTGTGTGTTTTTTTTCTTGTGAGACTATGCCTAATGGAGTAGCTTCTACAGGGGAAATGTCTAAGGTGGAACAACCTATGGTTGAAGAACCAAAAATGGAAGAAGTTCAACCAAAGATAGTTGAGATACCTGTGGAAAAGCCTATTCAAGAGGTAAAGCAAGAAAAAGCTCATCTGGATCATGAAAATGAAGTTATTGCAGAATTTGGTGAAGTGAAGATTACAAAAAAGCATTATAACGACACAATGAGTGAAATCAAAATTGTGGTTGATGGATTAAACAAAATAACTTCAACAAGAAATTATTCGGGATGGCTTACATATTTATCAGACTATTATAAGGAAACTTATTCAAAGGCTTCAACCTTAAAAGCAACTTCGGATACTTTACCTGTAAAAGGCTTAAAGTTAAGTAACCTAAAAGATTTTTTTAATTATGTATTTGTGCCTTCTCGCCAAAACATAAAAGTTGATGACATTAAGTTTCTTTCACCTGTGAAAGTAAATGTGATTATGATCACTAAAGGTAAGGAACTTTTAGTATACAACTTAGAAAAAATTAATGAAAAATGGCTACTTATGCCTAGAATATAGCCAGCTAAATTAGCTTATTGTCAAAAAGTAAAAAATAAGCTAGTATATTTTAAGCATTACAACGTTAATAACAGGAGGTTGTTAGAATGCGAAATAATTTATTTTTATTTATAGTATTTTTTGTTACAGTTTCAGTTTCTGCTTTTGCTCAAAATAATGATGAATCTCTTATGACTGTTGAGGAAGCTTATTTAAATTCTATTGAAGGTGTTATCATAAAAGAAATGGTTACATCTGAAGGCAGAGATACAAAGCTTGTTGCTTTGCAATATATTCAAGATGCTATTGAAAAAGGAAAAATATCAGCTGATATAGAACGTGCTTTGGATTCTCTTGCTACTGTAGGACTTTCCACTGTAATTTATGAAAATGGACGTGCAATGAATAATTATCCTGACATTAGAATTAAAGCATGTGAATTATTAGGTAAGATGGGAACAAAAGAAGCAATGAAAACACTAGTGCGTGTTATGTATGCTGATAATGAGCCATCTGTAGTTACTGCAGCAGTACATTCAGTTGGAGAGTTAGGCTTTAATGATGGAGATGAAGCTATTGATATGATTAATTGGATTAATCGTAAATTTGATGTTATAAATCCTACAAGTTCTTTAGCTCTTGAAATATTAAATACATATGAGAAAATTCTTTCAAAAGTAGAAAATAAAAAGCCTATGGTTGAAGGGATTATGAGAATTGCTTCTAACTATAATTATGTTACACCTGTAAGAGAAAAAGCATTGGCTCTTTTAAAAACTGTAACAAATGTTAATATGAAATAATTAAGTAATTAATTATAATTTCAAAGTACTGATTAATATTAATCAGTACTTTTTTTTGAAAAATGTATACCTTAATTTTAGCATCTTCATCACAAAACAGAAAAGAAATACTTTCATCTATTAATATTCCATTTATAATTGAAGAACCTATTTGCAATGAACAAGAAATAAAAGATGATTCTTCTATAATACTTACTCAAAAAAGAGCAATAGCAAAAATGGAATGTGTTTCTAAAAAGCATAAAAATGAAAAGACAATTGTAATTGGTGCAGATACTGTCATTGATATTTCTGGTTGTATCTTTGGAAAACCTAAGACAAAAGAAGAAGCAAAAGATATGATTATGTCATATTCAGGTGCTTCACATCTCGTAATTTCATCTATTGCTTTAATCAATACGTACACACAAAAGACATATAAAACGACATCAATTAGTAGGGTATATTTTAAAAATATTGAAGAATGGGAAATTGATGCTTATTTAAAAACAAATGATTGGCAAGGAGTTGCAGGTGGATATAAAGTTCAAGGTCTTGCTAAGTTATTTATAGAAAAAATAGAAGGCTCTTACTCAGGTATTGTAGGTTTTCCTATATGTGAATTTTATTCATCTCTAAAACTTTTGTGCGATGATGCCTTTTCTTTAATATTTAAGCCTAATACCTAAATTGTAACCTAAAGATATAATTGTTTTTTTATATTTTTGTATCAAATAACAATATTCCAATTTTTTTAAAACTTAAAATAAACTCATAATATTTGGAGGTTTTAATATGAAAACCATTAACAAAAAACATTCAAATCTAGTATGGTTTTTGTTTGTTGCAATCCTTTCATTTTCTTTAATTTCTGCTAAGTGTTTTAATGATACAGAAGCTGGCACAGTCTTTGCAGACACAGCAAAAACTTCTTTTCTTTCTAAAGATTCGGTTGCTTTTTTGGAAAAAATGCAAAAGGCAAATAGAGAATTGACAAGTGCTGTTTTACCCTCTGTTGTAACAATAGATGTGGTTGAAACTCGAAAAATAAGAGACCCTTTTGGTCTTAGTAATTCTCCTTTTCACTTCTTTTTTGGTAAGCCTGATGGAGAAGATGAAGAAGGAACAAGGGAGTATAAAGCACAAGGACTGGGTTCTGGTTTTATAGTAAGAAAAAAAGGCAATATATACTATGCACTTACAAATCAACATGTAATTGGTAATGCAACAGACATATCTGTTATGCTTTATGGGGGTAAAGAAATAAAAGCTAAATTGATAGGTTCTGATACAAGAAAGGATATTGCATTAATTTCTTTTGAATCAACTGAAAATATTCCAATTGCAAAGCTAGGTAATTCTGATGAAGTGCAAGTAGGAGACTTAGCCTTTGCTATTGGCTCTCCTATGGGATATGTTTCTAGTGTTACACAAGGGATGATTAGTGCTGTGGGAAGACATGGAGGTCCAAACAAAGGTAATGTGAACGATTTTATACAAACTGATGCAGCAATTAATCAGGGTAATTCAGGTGGCCCATTAGTAAATATTTATGGTGAGGTTATTGGAATAAATACATGGATTGCATCTTCTAGTGGTGGCTCACAAGGTTTAGGTTTTTCAATACCAATAAACAATGTTAAAAAAGCTATTGATGATTTTATTAATAATGGTGTTTTACAATATGGTTGGCTAGGTGTGCAATTGGTTCAAGTGGATAAAGAATTTCTAGCAAGCTTAAAAATAGATAGTACTGAAGGTGCGTTAGCATCTCAAGTATTTTTAGGTTCTCCAGCAGATAAGGCTGGTATAATGCCTGGAGATTTTATAGTGGAATTAAATGGAAAACCTGTTAAATCTGTTGACAACCTTGTTCGAGATGTAGGTGATCTTCTTGCAGGAGAAACTGCTGTTTTCAAAGTGCTTCGAAATAATAAAGCTATTACACTTAATGCAAAAATAGAAGCTCGTGATGAAAAGATTGTAGAAAATTCATCAAAACTATGGCCGGGCTTTACACCTATTCCTATAACAGAGGAAATTATAGAAAAGCTAAAGCTAAATAAAGGTCAAAAAGGCGTGGTAATTGCAAGTATATTGCCAAAAAGTCCGGGTATTATAATGGGCTTAAAACAATCTGATGTGATTGTAAGTGTTTGTGATAAAAAAATATCAAACATTGCAGAGTTCTATAAGGAACTTTCTGTAGCACCTAAGGAAGTATGGTTTGATATTATTAGAGAAGGACAAACACTTTCTACAGTTAGATTTAAGAAAAACTAATTTAGTTATAACGCTAGAGGAGCTTTAAGTTTCTCTAGCTTTTTTATTTCTTATTAGTTATATTTTAATCAAGTAATAATTCTATATATGCTTTTAGCACTTCATCTATATTTTTTCCAGTTTTGATGTTTTTTGCAATTGTTTTGCCTAATTCTACACCTTCTTGATCAAAACTATTAATATTCCATGCAAAGCCTTGAAACATGATTTTATTTTCAAAATGAGCTAACAAAGCTCCCAATGTTTTTCCATTAAGTTCATTTCCATATAAAATAGAGGAAGGACGTTCTCCATTAAATTGTTTATTTTTATTTTCATTGTCTTTTCCAATTGCAAAAGCATATATTTGTGCAATTAAATTTCTCAATAATTTTGTGTGGTTTTCTTGGATTATTTGCATATAAGTAGAATTATTGACTATATCTTTTTGATATATGCTAGTGTTTTTGAATGCGATGAATTGTAAAGGAATAATTTCTTTGCTTTGATGCAAGAATTGATAAAAAGAATGTTGTCCGTTTGTGCCTACTTCTCCAAAGATGATAGGGCTTGTAGGATATTCAAGACGCTCAAAAGAACGATTACAAGATTTACCACCAGATTCCATATCCAACTGTTGTAAATGTGCAGGTAACTTTGCTAGGGATTGAGCATATGGCAAGATGGCTGTTGCCTTATATCCCAAAACATTTCTTTCATAAATTCCAATAAGAGCATCAAGCAAACTTGCATTTTCTTTTATATTGGGATTGAGTGAGTTATCATCCACTTCATTTGCTCCTTGCAATAAGTCTTCAACTAAATTGTTTCCAAAACTTAAAGACAAAATCAATGTGCCACAAGCTGATGTTGAAGAATAACGCCCTCCAATATTTTCATCGATATAAAAATGTGAAAGATAAGAAGTGTCTTTTGCTAATGGGCTTGAAGAAGATGTTACAACAATAATGTTCTTTTTTGTTTCCTTAATGCCGTTCATTTTCAAGTATTCTAAAACCAAAGCCTCGTTTGCTAAGGTTTCTTCTGTTGTTCCACTTTTTGAAACAATGATGAATAGTGTGGAGGAAACATTAATCTTTGAAAATATTGTAACGGCATCTATTGGGTCAACATTTGAAATAAAATGTGCTTTTAGCTTAGCCAATCCTTTTATTTTTGCATATTCTTCTAATGCTATGTATAAGCTACGAGGACCTAAGTCGGAACCCCCAATTCCTACTTGAACTACGTCGGTAAAAGGCTTATTGCTAGATGAAAGAATTTTGTGAGTATGTATATCTTGAGCAAATTGTTTAATCTTTTCTTTTTCTGTTAGATAAAAGTTGTGTAAGTTTATTCCATTATGCAAAATTGGTGTTGAGCTTTGCTTCCTAGTTAGGTGGTGCAATACCATCCTATTCTCACTTGTATTTATAATTTCTCCTTTTAATAAAGCTTGATATTTTTCTATTAATTCTTGCTCTTTTGCTAAGTCTTGCAAGCAACCAATTATCTCATTATTTACTTGTTTGGTTGCATAATTATATTTTAGTGCAGAAGAAACAAAACACTCATATTCTTTTATTCTATCCTTTGCTTTTGCATTTTGGAGGACTTCGCGTAGTTTAACTTTTTTTATATTGTTTAGTCTTTCAAAAGACTTTAATCTGTCAAGATTATTCCATTTCATAACAGTATAATTATATAGGTTTAATCTAATATTTTGCAAGCAATCAAATCTTGTGTAATGACAACATAAAAAACTCATATTTTTAAACTCTAGCTAGAGTTTAAAAATAGTCTAGCTAGACTTTGCAAAAACTCTAGCTAGAAGCTATTCAAACTCTAGCTAGACTATGGTCTCGTTAACGTCCGTTTTCGCTATGCAAGAACGACCGTTTTTGCTATGCGAGAACGACCGTTAATGGGATGCAAAGTCGCATATAATCGATATTGAAAACTGCATGTTTTTGATGTGCAAAATAGTATGATTTTGCATCAAAGTTTATGCACAATTGTCTTCCATTTATTACACGTAACGATTTTTACTTTTTATATTTTTATTAGCTAGGTGCACAATGATTAAAAGAGTTATAGGTAATTGATTTTGTATAGTTTTAAGAGTATACTTTATTATTGATATGCACTTGAATCTTTTTAAGGAGATGGAAATGAATTTAAAAAGACTAATATTAGCTATTTATAGCTTATCTTTGTTTTGCTTTGCATCTTGCAATCAAGTTGGTGATGGGTATACAGGAAAGACAAAAGAGCCTACAGAATTAGCTTATTTTAATGACGAAATGTCAAAGTTCTCATCAATAAAGATAAATAAGGAAACAACTTTTAAGATTGGAGAAAACGATAGTATTGATGCAAATATTAATAAGTCATATCAACTTGGTAAGTATGTAGTGACTAGGGACTTATGGAGTCATGTTTATAGATGGGCAACTGACGAAAACTTAGCCAGTAAAGAAGGAAGAAGCGTCTATAAGTTCTCTTCTAAATCAAACATAGGAATAGTTGAAGCTAAAAAGAAAGAACCTATGGCTAATGTTACCTTTAAGGATGCTGTTGTTTGGTGCAATGCACTTACAGAATATCTAAACTATTTGCATAAAGATGACAAAAAATGGGTGGAATTGTTCCCAGTTTATTATAGAAAAGGTAATGATGTAACTGAAGCTTTTGATGAGTTTGTAAGAATGGAAGATAAAAACAATGCTAGGCGAACAGAGTATTTCAAAAAGCTAAATGGCATGGTTTTGCGTGAATCAGGTGAGCCTACAGATAGTCAAGGTAAAAAAGATGCAGGAATGGAATTTAACGATTTTTATGAGTTTAATGGCTATCGTCTTCCAACAAATGTTGAGTGGGAGTTTGCTTCTCGCCTAACTAAAAATCCACTTAATTCTTATGATGCAACAAAAAAAGTAACTCTTGATGGTGTGGAATATTACTTATTAAAAGGTTTGTGCCTTAGTGGTTCCAACTACTTTCATAGTGATAAATCAGAGCCTGCAAAAGAAGCTAATTCTTCTGTTGCAACTAATTTTGGCAAATTGATAAAAGGTGATACATCTCATTCAGAATATCCACTAGATGTAGCAACAACAAAGGCAAATGCTATAGGGCTTTTTGATATGTCAGGTAATGTGTGGGAATGGACACTTCCTGTTGACGAAAGACGTATTGTATTAAAAAAAGCTACAGGAAATAATTTTATATTGAATGATAAATATCCTTATGCAAATGATAATGGTGAAAACAGGAAAAAAGGTGGTTCTTATCGGTCCACAAAAACTGAAGAATATGCGGTGGGTTTTGTGGGAAAGTTCCCTATGAAATCTGATGATACAAATAAAGAAAACTGGCAAAAGAAAGATATCGGTTTTAGACTAGCAAAGACAGATATAAATTTCTTTTAATTGCCTAGTTTTATAGGCATGAATAGCCTGTTTGATGGGATAAAACCTATTAAACAGGCTTTTTTTCTATTGCCCTTAATTCTAATGTTTTTAACTATCCAATAAATTAAGGAGTGAGTATGCTTAATTTTGAATATTATACACCCACAAAGGTTGTTTTTGGGAAAGATGCAGAGAAAAATATTGGAAAGCTCATTTTAGAATGTTCTTCAAAAAAGATATTACTTCATTATGGTGGAGGTAGTGTTAAAAAAAGCGGACTTTTGGATAATATTAAAAAGATATTGGAAGAGAATAGATTAGAATACATTGAACTTGGTTGTGTAAAGCCAAACCCAAGACTTTCTTTAGTTTATGAAGGTATTGAACTAGGAAAGAAAGAGAATGTTGATTTTGTTCTTGCTGTTGGTGGGGGAAGTGTGATTGATTCTGCAAAGGCTATTGCATATGGAATCAAAAATGAAGGTGATGTGTGGGACTTCTTTGCAAAGAAAAGAACTGCATGTTCTTGCTTGCCAATAGGGGTTGTATTGACTATTGCAGCAGCAGGAAGTGAGATGAGTAATTCTTCTGTTATTACCAAAGAAGATGGGTGGATAAAATGTAGCTATAACGATAATCTTTCACGTCCTAAGTTTGCAGTGATGAACCCATATTTTACTTTGACTTTGCCCGATTATCAAACAGCTTGTGGTTGTGTTGATATTTTGATGCACACAATGGAGCGTTATTTTGTGCCAACAGAGGCGATGGAAATAACTGATAGCATTGCAGAAGCTTTAATGAAAACTGTTATGGCTAATGCAAAGGTATTAAAGAAAGAGCCAAAAAACTATAATGCCAGAGCAGAAATTATGTGGGCAGGTAGTCTTTCTCATAATGGGCTTACAGGCTGTGGGCAAGGTAATGGGGACTGGGCAACACACGGTTTGGAACATGAATTAAGTGCAATGTTTGATGTGGCACATGGTGCTGGTTTGGCTGCAATTTGGGGGAGCTGGGCAAGGTATGTTTATCTTGAATGCTTACCACGGTTTAAGAAGTTTGCAACCAATGTTATGGGCATAGAGACTGGGGCAAGTGATGAAGATATTGCCTTAAAAGGTATACATGCAATGGAAGATTTTTATCGTTCTATTGATATGCCAACTTCCATCAAAGAACTAAAACTTTCTCCAACTGAAAAAGAACTTGAGCTAATGGCTCATAAATGTAGCATAACTGCTGGTGGAAGCAAAGGAATCGCTAAGGTTTTGCATGAAAATGATATGTTAGAAATATATAAGATGGCAAATAAGTAATAGTGTTATTTTACTATTTTGGAATCTACATTTATTACTGTTTTTTCAAGTTCCATTCTATGGTTTTGTTGTTTTTCAACTAATTCTAATAATCTATTTGTTATTTATGGCATTATTTTCTCATACTCTTCTAACTCTTTAGGAGCTGGTAGTAATCCAGAACGAGACATAAAAACAAATTCTTGGCTTTTAACAATTTGAGGAACGCTATCTGTAGGACTATTTTTTGAAAGTATTATTTTTTCTTTTTTGGCATTCTTTATTTAATTGACCAAATGCAACAATAAAATCTTTTTGTAAGGCTTGCAAATCGGAGGCTGTAGCTTTTCTATCTGCTTCTTGTATTTTATGAGAGTTGTTATAAATGCTATACTCACCAAATAAATCAATAACAGAAGCAATACAATCTATAAGTTTTGGTTTTGAAAACAAAAATGTACTCATATAACCTCCTCCTTAATATTAAAATAGCCTATATTATGTTTAATATTTTTGCAATATAAGTTGTTGGATGTTAATAAGCTGTTGACTAGATAGTTTTATCTTTCAAACTTATATATTTTTCTTAATGTTAGGCTTTTAGTTAGTATTCAATTTTAAGCCTTAATGAGACTTCAATACTGTGGTTTTTGCTAGTGTATTTGAGCTTAATAGTACCTTTTTCTTTGGCTTTTTCTTGATTAAAGCTAAAATTAAATGTGCTTGATGCAAAGAATATCTTTTCTTTTAGGTTTTCTTGCATCAAGCCAAAGATAAAATTTAAAGCAAAATCTTTTGTTATGTTAAAATTAGCTTTTGAAGCTATCTCATATTTTTTTATGCACTTTGAATTTATTTTTCTATCTTGTAAGTATAAAAATGAAGAAATATTGAAAAGCTTAAAATGGCTTAAATTAGGCATGATGTTTAATGCAAGTTTAAGTTTATATACATTGTGGCTATAAAAAAGTTCGTTTTTATAAGATATGAAGCTATTACCTAAAGAATAGAAGATGCCATAAGAGTGGTGTATTTTGTTAATCTTATAGTCTTTAAGAAGGTGATACATACTAGCTAAATGAAATACCTTATGTTTTAGTTTTCCTTGAATATAAAAACTTAAACATGTTTTTCTTTGTAGGAGCTCTTTAAGGTTTTGATTACCTAAATAATATGCTCCTTTATAACTTATCCCTGTATGAAAAGAAACAATCTTACTTTTAACACCCATTTCATTTTTTAATGCAAAAGAAGAAAATGAAGGCGTTTTAGCAGGTAGTACTGTTAGGAGCGAAAGTGAATTTGCATAAAAGAATTTAGAGGCAAAATTAAAATCTAAGCCATATATTTGCAAATATAAATTAGGTTTTGCTTGTTTTAGTTCTTGAATGCTAGAAACAAAAGCTATATTAACTTTTGAAAAAGGAAGATTTTCATTTTTGTATGAAATGTATGTGTTAAAAATATTGCCTTTTGCTGTGTTTTTCCAAAAAGAATAATAATTGAAAAAGGGCAAAGAAACCTCTAAGGCAATGCCCGTGTTGTTTTGCCTTTTTAATATCTTTATAGACTTTAATGGAGGGAAGAATTCTCTATTACTAGTTGTGGTAAGACTATTAATTATGGGATGGGAAACATTTCTAAAAACTTGAGGTGTGTTGAAATTGCCAAGATATAAAGATAGCACAGGAAAAAGTCTTTTTTTAGAAATGTGCATTAAAAAAGGACTAAATCTAAAAGCTAGTGTGTTGAATTGAGGTGAAACAGAGTTAAAACCCAAAAAAGCTTCGTAATAATTAGCTAAAATATATGAATTAATTTTTCCATCATAGGCTTGGTTTTTGGAGTGAGGATTTTTCCATTTTAATTTAAGAATTCCTTCGATATACATCTTTGTGAAATAGTTAGTTTGGGGCTTTTCTTTATTACTTTCTTCTTTTTCTTCAACTTCTTCAATTTCTTCAACGAGATTGATTAATGTTTGTTCATTTTCTTCTATATAATAGCTATCTTTGTAATGTTCTTTCCATTCATCACTATCATATTCTTTTTCTTCTGCAATTAAAAAACTGCTGAATAAAATTAAAAAAACAACAATGTATTTTTTCATACAATGAGTTATATGGTGTTTAACGTATAAATTGGTTCAAATTGATAAAAATTAAATCTTTAATTGCTTATTCTTGTAAGTTTGCATGAGAGCGATGCTTATGCTATAATCACTTTATGCAAGATATGATAGCTATATACATAGTGCTATTGGATGCTCTGATGTGGAAGTGGAAACTCAAGATGCTATTCATATTTGAGTTTAAGGTGGGAGCAAAGCCTATTGATGCTATTACACAGATTAAAGAAATGGGATATGCAGAAAAACATATGGCTAGTAAGAAAAGTGTTTTTTTGGTGCTAGTATTAACCGAAACAAACGTACATTGGGTAAGTGGTTAGTTGAAAAAGTAAAATGAATTGTTATAGTGTTCTTTTGCTTGCCTTTCTTAAATGCTTTACAAAAATACAATAATATGGTAAAAATGAAAATGTCTTCTTTTATTTACAATAGTAAATAAATAGAATGCAAAAAATATCCTTTAGAATGATTTTATTCTAGAATAATTTTATTCTTTAGAGAAATAGTGAAGGTGCGGGAAGTTTTCCCGAAAGGAGAAAAGTGTGGCAGTAGTTACAATGAAAAGCCTATTGGAATCAGGCGTACACTTTGGACAT
>JBQNBK010000025.1:0-18195 GCA_052169975.1 Treponema sp. | reverse complement strand
GTACTACCATAACATTAACTAATGTACAATCATAACACTAGCTAATGTACGACTATAACATGTGCTAATGTACGATGTGAAATTAAATAATTAAAGAAAATGAAGAATTTGGAGTTTAAATCTTACAGTATACTAAAACAAAGCAAAAAAGTCTTATAAACATTGAGAAGTTTTAAGATTTAATAATGAAGTTTTTTATTCCGATAAAATTAAAGCGACTCTTTATTTTTTAATCATTATATGTTAACCTTGTATGGCAAAATTGATTAGATAAAGTTGTTAAGGAGTGTGATGTGGCACAAATAGGTATAAAGCTTGCAAATCATGATTTCTTTCCGATTATAGATGAAGATGAAAAACTCCCTATTGAAAAAGAACTTGAGTTAACTACTGTTCGTGATAATCAAGAAAGTGTTCAGATTAACTTATTCAAAAATGATGGTGAATTTGACCCTGTATATGTTGGCTCCCTAATAATAGAAGATTTAAGCAAAATGTCTTCTGGAGATGCTACAATTCTTCTTAAACTTAAACTAGATGAAAACAAAAATTTGAGTGCAGAAGCAGTTGATAAAGATTCTGGAAGTAAGCAATCTTTAAGCATTCCTATAAATGATTTGGGGCACTTTTCAGCTATAGATTTTGACCTTGATGGTTTTGATACTTCAAGTAATGTTGATGATATTGACCTTTCCAATATTGACACTACCTTAGATGGTGATTTTTCTTTTGACTTAGGCGAACAAGATACAAATAATATAGAAGAAAATGATGCAGTTTCTTTTGACGGGGATGACTCATTTGAAGCTTCTGATTCTTCTTATAGCTTTGATGATTCTCCTATAGAAAACAATAATATAGAAGAAGATTATGAAGACGAAGATGGTTTATACGAAGAGGATAAAAAATCAGGGTTTCCACTTTGGTTAAAGATATTTTTAATTATCTTGATTTTAGGTCTTTTGGCATTGGCAGTTGCTTTGTTTTTTAAAAACAAACTTAAAGCACCTAAAGAAGAATCTACTATTGAACTCATGCAAGAACAAGCTAATATTGATGAAGGAACTAATGCTACTATAGAAGAAATTGAAGAAGTGGCAGAGCCTATGAATGAGCTTACCACAGAGGCCCCTCAAAAAGAAGCAGAACCTTTTCCTGTAAAAGAAGAAACTCCACCTAAAGTGGAAGATGAAGTTAAAAAAGAAGTGAAAGAAGGAGTGAAGATTATTAAAGATGATGCTATAAAAAAAGCTGTTCGTTATAGGGTGAGATGGGGAGATACCCTTTGGGATATTTCTGGTAACTTTTATAAAAATCCATGGGCATATAGGAGAATTGCAAGATATAATAAAATAAAAAATCCACATAAAATAATCGCAGGCACCTATATAACAATCCCCGCAAGATAGACGCCATGATGAGACGATATCTCAAATTAATCATATCAGTATTTTGTTTTTTCACCACAACATTTCTTTCTTGTCAATCTAACTATTCTTCAGAATTTGCAAAACTAATTCGTGATGTTAAGCTTAAAGATTTTTCTTCATTATTGCCTCTCACAGATAAAAAAATGAAACGCATTTTAAAGGCTGATGAAGCAGCTTTGTTGTGCATTGCCATATATCTAAAAGAAGGAGAAAACATAAGCGAAGCACAAGAAATGTTGCGTTTTTCTATTAATAATTGCAAAGAACCTTTTAATATCATTGCAAAAGAAAAACTTTATGAGTTTTCAGATGATGAACAACGCATCTTACTTCTTCAAGAAGACTTAGAAGCTTTAGCAAAAGATAAAAAAGAAGAAAGAGAAAAAATAGAAGAAAATATAAAAGAGCTTTTGTTTTTTACAGGGCAGTTTGATAAATTAAATGAAGATATTCCAAGCCTTTTTTCTAAAAGAGCTATGAATTATAAAACTTCATTAACATATGAGCTTTTACCTGAAGATAGAAAAGATTTAAATGAAGATTTTCATAATATTATGAAAATTAGGCTTGCAGTTTATGAAAAAAAATATAACACGGTTTATAAGGAAGCAAAAGATATTCTATTAACAAAACCTATTTTAGCTTTGTCTTCAAAATATATATATTATGATTTTTTAAAAGTGTTTTTATTTGGTTCAAAAGAATATGTTGAAAACGCAAAGATTTTAGAAAATCTTTTGGAAAATAAACTAGCAAAATTAAAAACCCAAAACACCAATGCAATTAGCTATCTAACTAGTTTTTATATTGCACGTCTTTATGAAAAAGCAGGTAATGGGCAACAAGCAGTGAAAAACTATAATATTGCAGTGAAAAAAGCTCCTTCTCCATATGATAAAGATGATAGCAATTGGTATAAATTAAGTTTTGAATTAAAAAATGATTTTCCTGCTTTTATGAAAAATCTTGAGCTTTCTTTTCCAAAATGGGACAACCATTATTGGTATGAAGATTTAGTTAGCCGTGCAATAATGAAAATTATAACTGAAAGAAAATATACTCAGCTTCTTCAATTGTATAAAGTGGTGAGTAAAAGTAGGTTGGCAGAGCAAAAGGCAAAGCTTCAATATTTAATGGCAAGGTCTGGGGTGATTGCAAATAAATATATTGAAGATAATTACAATGCAGCTTATAAAAATGAGCATAATTTGTTCTATTATACTCTTCTTTCAGCTTATCAATTAAATGCACCAATAAAAGATGTTTTATACAAAAAAAGGATTAAAAGAGAGGCTAACCCTCTTTATGCACCTCAAGATGCAATGAAAATATTAAAAGCATATCTTGATTATGGTTTATATTCTTATGTTTACAAAGAAACATTAAGGATTTACCCTACGATTAAAATAGATGAAGCTTTTAATATTTCTAAAGAATTACGTCTTCAATCGTTATTGCCTGATTCAATTAATTTAATGCAATTTGTGGCTTCTTCTGAAGGCAGTGTGATAACAGAAGAACATTTACGTGCTATTTATCCACGTCCATTTTATCAAGAAGTTTCTAAATGGGCAAAAGAATATGAAGTGCCTGAATATATTTTTTATGCGTTGGTGAGGAGTGAAAGCTTTTTTAGACCATTAGTAGTTTCTCATGCTGGGGCTATTGGCTTATCTCAACTCATGCCTGCAACAGCAAAAGATATTGCAAGAAGTCTTAAACTTTCTAGTTATGATGTGAGAAATCCTGATACAAATGTTCGCTTTGGTTCATATTATCTTTCAAGAATGCTAAAACGTTTTGATGGTCGCCTTATGCCTAGCATGTGTTCTTATAATGCAGGACCAATTGCTGTGAGTAGGTGGCTAAAAAATACAAAGATAAAAGAAGAAGATTTATTTGTGGAAACAATCCCATATGATGAAACTAGAAACTATGGGAAAAAGCTACTTTCAACAGCATGTATATATGGTATGCTATATTATAATAAGACAACGGATGAAGTGATTAGGGAAATATATAAGGATATAGAACCATTTAAGTAACAGGTGATTGCCTATATATATAGATGCAATGAATTACTGGAATGTGCTTATTATGCAAGTTTTTGTATATTATTGATGCAATTTGAAAAATAGACTAAATTTTGATTTTATGATATAGTGATGTAATTATGGCTAAGTTTTCTATAAATGAAGTGGTTGTTTATTCAGGACAAGGTGTTGGTGTAGTTCATGAGATTATTAAAAAAACGATAGGTGGAGAAACTCTTGATTATTATGTTATCTACTTATCTGATTCTGATATGACTGTTTTGGTTCCAATTGATAGAAGTAAAGAACTTGGGGTGCGTTCCATTATAAGCAAAAAAGAAGCAAAAGAAGCTATAGAGTTTTTAAAAGAAGTGAATGAACCTATTATAATGGATTGGAAAGCAAGATATCAAAAAAACATGCAATTATTTAAAAGTGGTGATATCAAAAATACTGCAATTGTAGTTAAATCTTTATATCGTAGAAGCAAGGTGAAAGAACTTCCTATACAAGAGCGAAAATTGTATGAGGCAGCATATAATGTTTTTCAAGATGAAATAGTTGCCGTTTTAGGGCTTGCAAAAAAAGAAGTGGAAGAGATGATCCATAATGCAATAGAGCCTATGGACGGAGAAGAAATTGTTGAAACAATAAGAAAGAAAGAACTTAAAGAAGATTACGAAGAATATGAAGAAGACGAAGAAAATGAAATGGATGAAGATTAGAGTGTTTTTAGGAAGATAGGTTCATCTTGACTATTTAGAAATTATTAACAAATGCCGATATCTATGGTTAGATTTTTTATGGAGGCTTGAAAAGATCCTATTTTGTGATTTCAAGTATAAATAGTGAAAGCATTTGTTAAGGTTATAACTAGTTTAGTTGTTTTTATTTTTGTTTTTGTTTCTCTCTTTTTGTTTTCAACAAAGCATTTTTCTTTAATAGATTCGCAATATTATCAGCCTTCTGTTGTTTCTTCTATAAATTCAGATTTGGAAAAGGTTGTAGCTGATTTTGAAGAATGGCAAAACACTTTAAGGCAAAGCTTTAAGTCATTTGCAGAAGAAGCAGTTGTAAAGCGTTGTATGGGGCAAAATCAAACAGATGGAGACATTGCTTTAAGAGAAAAAATATCTGCTGACCTCATGCTTTCTCTTCCTTCTATGCAAGGTATTCGTGTTATTGAAAAAGAAACACAAAGAATACATTTTAGCACTTTTTCTACAGATGTTATTTCTAAGTCTAATACAGCAATTTCATATGCAAAATATGGGAAAAACAACCTTGATCTATCATATAACACAATAGACGTTGCAAGTAGTAATAATAAGCCTTGTGTGGATATATTGAATAATGCTTTTATTTTTGTGCAACCATTTTATGATGATTACAACGTAGAAAGAGGAAAAGTCTTTTTTTATGTTTCTGCTAAGTCTTTTGCTAGAAAACTTATAAATGAAAAGCGTCTTTCTTTAAGTGAAGAAATAAGTTTACTAACAGATGATAATCTTAATTTTATTGGCATTTTATTAGGGCTTCCGTATGAAAATTCCACTACTCTTAAAGATGAAGTATTAAAAGAATGGAAAGTAGGTGAAAGCACTCTAGCCCAAATTTCAAATAGTGAATCTTTAGCCAGTCCTTTTTGGGTGTTGGTTACTTTTAAGAAAGTTCCATATTATGTTGGTAGGATATGTGATAAGAACATGTTTATAATGCCTACTTATGCTAGGTATTTTTTGATGACTGTTGTGTCTTTAGCTTTTTTCCTTATTACATTTTTGCTTTTGAACATGAGGCAAGATAGGTTTGTTATTGCAAGGAAAAAGATTCAAAAATTACATGCAAATATTATAGTTGATATTTTGAAAAATGCTGAAGGCTTAGATGACGAAAAGCTACGAGAAAAGATTGAATATAGAAGGCATGATGCTAATTCAGAAATAAGAAAGGCTTTAGGCAAAAAGATTTCAAAACAATATGAAGATGAAATAAATGCAATACTTGAGCAAAGCTGGGCTAATATTATTCAAGTGATAGGTGCAAAAGCTGATGCTGATCAAAGTATTCATAAAACTAAGGATGATGAGATTTTAACACTATTAAAAGAGATTTTAAAGCAAGGTACGGGAAAGGTAAGGGGTGTTGCAGCAAAGAATGAGGCAATTCTTCCTAAGCAAAGTGTTAAAGATGATACAGAGGAATTAGAAGAAGTTGAAGAATTAGAAGATGATGTGGAAGAAGTTCAAGATGCTGAAGAAATAGTTGAAGAATTAGAAGAGATTGATGAAGCAGAAGAAGTTGTGGATAAAAAAGAAGATGAAGAGTTTGAAGGATTGGATGAGATAGAAGATTTAGAAGAAGTGCTTGATGATGAAAATGTTGAAACTTTAGATGAAGTGGAAGAGCTTGAAGAATTAACTGATGATGAGTCTAGTACTGAGAATGAAAAAATAGAAGAAGTTGAAGAATTAGAAGAGGTGGAAGAACTGGAAGAGTTGAGTGATGATGAGCCTGTTAGCAGTAAGTCTTTAGATGTGAAAAATGAAGAAGAATTAGAAGAAATTGAAGAGTTGGACGAAGTGGAAGAGCTTGAAGAAGTTCAAGAATTTGAAGAGGTTGGTGTGGATGACTTTATATCTTTAGATGAAGAAGAACCACCACCTCCTAGACCTAGAATTGTGGAAGTGGATGATTATATAGAACCTGATAGTGAATTGTTTAATTCACAAAGTGAACAAGCAGAAGATAGATTTAGGCATATTAGTATTGGTGGGCTTGACTTTTCTTATCTTGATGAGAAAAAAGATGATGAGAGTTCAGGCGATCTTTTAGAACTTAAGAATGCTTGGGTTGAAAATTCCATACCTGGTGGAAGCCCTTTGTTGGGGGAGCTTGAAGTGATTGGAGATTCTGAACCTAGCGAAGTGGAAAGCCTAGAAGAAGCTATTGTTAACAAAGATGGTGTTTATATTATTTCTGAACTTGATAAGCCTGAACCTAGCGATATGGAGTTTAAAAGTCTAGTTGATTCTGTTATCAATTAGACGTGATAAGGATTTTTAAGTGAGACAGTTTTATAGTGTTTTATTTCTTTTGTCTTCTCTTTTTTTATTTTCTCAAGAGCAACTTGTAGGTGTTTGGGAAAATGGTGGGCGTTTTGTGGAGTTTAAAACTTCTGATAGTGGAATGAGAGTGGTGCTAAAGCCTTATTACGAAACTGTTTATGATGAGCCTGTAAGTTTTTCAAACCCTTTTGATGATAGTGAAAACGATGGTACTTATGCACTTTCTATAAAATATCAAGCAAGTCGTAAAAGTGTGTCTTTGCCTATTTTTGTTTATGAATCTTATCTTTTTACTTCTTTTTATAAAAAGCTTGATTTTGAACTCCTTGAAGGAAATTTAAGCAGTGTGGAAGACACAGAAAGATATCCATTGTTTGGTTTTTGGGTGCAACAAGGAAGCAAGGAAGGGATTTTGCTTTATCCAAATGAACCTGTAAAAAACTTTGATGCTTATTTTTTTGAAGGAGATAAGTATATTAAGTTTAGGTATTGGTATGATGAAAACCTAGCATTTTCTGATGGAAAAGCTGTGTTTAAGGGAAGTTCTGGGCTTTATTATAAAGTGCCGAAGATGATTAAAAGAGGAGATATGGTGTATTCTTGCATTACAACCAATGGCTCTTCTTTAAGGAATTATGAAGTTGGTAGTTATTCAATAGAAACAGATAAGTTTTCTCAAGATAAGGGTGTCTTTTTGGTTTTATCAAAAGAAGGGGCAGCACCAGGTAAGGCATCTGTTTCTGATAACTATCCTGACTATAGATATGCAAACAAAGAAAATATTCCTTTGTATATAGCAACTAATGGAAGTGTCTTTGCAATTGGAGGACCTTTCTTGTTTAGATCTAGTGTGCAAGACTTAGATAGTGAAATTAAAAAACATAATTCTTCTAGGGCTACAAAGAAATATCAAAATGTTCGAGACGAGGACATAATTATTAATCAATGAAACGTGTATTGATCTTAGGTGCTTCTTTAATGCAAAAACCTGCAATTATTGAAGCAAAAAAATTAGGTTGTTATGTTGTGGCTGTGGATGCCAATCCCCATGCTTTTTGTGTGGATATGGTGGATAAGTTTGAACAAATTGATTTGAAAGATGTGCCTTCATTAATAAAATTTGCAAAAGAACTTTATGATAATAGTGGGCTTTCTGGAGTCTTTACTGCTGCAACTGATTTTTCTGTTTCTGTAGCAAGCATAGCATCTACTTTGAAACTTAAAGGGCATTCTTTACAAGCATGTATTAATGCAAGCGATAAGTCTATAATGCGTGCTAAGTTTTTAGAACATAATCTTTCTTCTCCTAAATTTGTTGAAGCCACAGCTGATTCTTTTGATATTTCTTCTCTTTCGTTTCCATTAGTTGTTAAGCCAGTTGATAATATGGGGGCTAGGGGATGCGTTCTTATAAAAGATGATAAAGATATAGCTGAAGTGATTAAAAACTCTGCTTCATTTTCTAGGACAAAACGAGTCATTATTGAAGAGTTTATTGAAGGACCTGAGTTTTCTATAGAAGGATTGGTTTTTGATGGCAAGGTGTATATTACAGCTTTAGCAGATAGGCATATATTTTTTTCTCCGTATTTTGTTGAAATGGGGCATACAATTCCATCTATTTTTCCTAAAGAAATAACAAATCAAATTATTGAGGTTTTTATAAAAGGTGTTAAGGCATTAGGGCTTTCACATGGGGCTTGTAAAGGAGATATTTTTTTTGATGTGAATAAAAAAGAAGCTTGCATAGGTGAGATTGCTGCAAGGCTTTCTGGTGGCTATATGTCAGGTTGGACTGTGCCTTATTCTTCAAATATAAATATAACTAAACTTGCTCTTCAATTAGCTTTGGGTGAAACAATTAAAGAAGAGCTTTTTATTCCAAATAAAGACAATACTAAAGCCTTTTGTTCTGAACGAGCTTGGCTTTCTATACCTGGCGTTGTAAGCGAAGTTTTAGGTTTGGAAGTAGCTAATGCTAAAGATGTTTTTTCAAGAGTGAAAGAAGGGGATAGAGTTGTGTTTCCCAGTAATAATGTTGAAAAATGTGGAAATGTAATTTGTGTTGCTCCTACTTATGAAGGTGCTATTCTTGCTTCAAAAAATGTAATAAAAGATATTTTTATTAGGCTTAAACCAAAAGATAAAGCAACTTATGATTTTCTTACTTCTATTAATTTAGTTGATCAGGAAGCTTACCCACCTAATTATTTTATTTTTCCTAAAATGGAAGGAACCTCTTTAATGCAATTTCTTACTTCTTCTAGTTTTGTTATTGAAGAAGGAATTGTTTACCCTCTTATCTTTAAGGAATATCTGGATTTTGTTAGAGAACCATTTGTGCTTTCTATTAGGGAAGCTATGGAAAAGGCTTTTTTAATTGAACCAAAACTTAAAGACGAACTTTTTGAACTTGCAAGAAACCAAAATACTAAAAAAGAAGAACTTATTAAATATTGGCTTTCTTTTATTAGAGGGGGAATGCAGGGGCTAATCTATTGGTTTGATTCTTATAAAAATGATGGTGAAATTTATGAATAAAAAGATTTTTTATATATGCTTTTTTTCTTTATTTTTAAACTTTGTTTATGCTCAAGAAGTAAGTGCTAATGAAGAAGAACAAAGCGTAGATAAAAAAGAAGTTGAAGAAAAACAAGGCGATGTGGAAGAAAAAAAAGCTTTAATACTTTATGGGCTTGAAACAGATTTAATTAACTTAATTAAAGAGCTTAAAGAAAAAGAAGATGATAGGTTTAATGAAGAGCTTATTAGTGTTTTTGCTAAAGCAAGGTCTGTGGCATTAAAAACTTCTATTATTGATTTTTTTGCAAGTAGGCATACATCTTCTATTAATGAAAATATTCTTAAAATGCTTGAAAACCTAGATGACTATAAAAACAATGAAATAAATGTTTCACTATATTATGTTGGTGAAAATAAAGTTAAGGAAGCTATTCCATATTTGCTTTCTATTATAGAAAATGAACGCTTAGAGTTTATTGAAGGCACGATAAATGCACTTGGAAAGATTGGGGGAGAAAATGAAGCTTTAGCTTTAGTGAGCTTTTATCAAGACATAGCAGTTGATGATGAAAAAAAAGAAGTGATATTTAAGGAAGCTATAATGAGGGCTTTAGAAAACATTGCTTTTAGTGATTGTTTAGACTTTTTAATAGAAGTGATAGAAGATGAAAACGAAAATGTTGTAGTGCGTTCTTTAGCTGTTTCTGCTTTGTCTAATATTAAAACTGATACTGTGTTTGATAAGTTAGTGGCTTTGTATTCTTCTCAAGACCCATTAATTAGAGCTTCTTCTATTAAAGCTATTGCAAAATTTGATAGTGATGAAGCAAAAAAACTTATAACTGAAGCGTGTAAGGATTCTCAATATAAGGTTAGGTTTGAGGCTATAAATGCTGTTAATTTTAGCTCAAATGATGTGTGTGAATACCTTTTATATCGTGCAAAAACTGATCCTGAAATGAGTATTAAAACTCTTAGTATTGAAAAACTTATTTCGCTTAATTGTGAGCTTGCAAATGACTGGTTATTAAAAACATTTAATGATGATAATGCGTCTACGGCTATTCGTATAAAAATTGCAAAAGAGCTTTTAGAAAATAGATTGGAATTAATTATTAAAGATGTGGAGCGAGTTGCGATAGAAGCAGTATCTTCAGATAAATATAAAAAGTTTAGTTATGAATTAGGACGTGTTATAGCAAAAGTGAAAACGGATGCTACATCAAGGATTGCTTAAAGCTATATAAAAAGCAAAGATGTTTTGACTAAAACACTTGGTCTTGACATGTTTAGTTTGAATAAATATCCTTCCGTAGTTTCTTTAGTGGAAGAACTAAAAAATGATTCAAAAGCTGGAGCTTTACAAAGAAGAGCTATTTCTTTACTGAAAGAACATGTAGAAGTAAAAGAATAGGAAAAAAATATTTTTTGTTTTTATCTTTGATTTATAATTGAGATTTTTTATATTTTGTGTTACTCTTATTATTTCTATAGGTGGGGGAATTTATGGAAGTATATGTGGAAGAAGCTGTAACAGAAAATGAATGCTTGCAAAAAATCTACAAAAAATATGGAACAGATGTAAATATTATTCGTAAACATATAAAAGTTGTTCCTCGTTTGTTTGGACTTTTTGAAAGGGAGCTTTGTGAAGTTTCTTTTAGCTTACCAATACCTAATAGTATTGGTAGTTATGATATTCAAAATAAAAACTATGAAAAAAATGCAGCCTTAATAGATGCTCATGCAAAGCGTATTAGAGAACAAGAAGAAAAAAAAGCTGATGTTGGAGTGCCTTCTTTTACTAGCTTAAATGAAAAGAAAGAAGTGTCTATACAAAACGAATCTTATGAAAAGCTTAAAAAAATTGTTGAAGAACTTGCTGTAAAGATCACTGCTGGTGTTCCAAATGTTAAAGAACATGAGAATTTAGAAAAAATTAAAATAACACTAAAAGATAATGATTTTTCAGATGAGTATATAAGCTCTTTAGTGGAAGCTATAAAAAAAGAAGTTACTGTTGAAGAATTAGAAAATTATTCTGTTCTTTCTAAAAAAGTTTTAGACTATATTGCTACTTCTGTTGAAGTTAAACAATTTGAACCAATTCCAGAAAAAAAAAGTAATTGTTTTTGTGGGGCCTACTGGAGTTGGGAAATTGGCAGCTTTGCATTTTGTGCATGTTCAATCTGCAAGAAAAACAAAGCCTATGATTCACGTAATTACTACGGATGGGTATAAAATAGGAGCTGTTCATCATATAGAAAAATATTGTAACTGTATGGAACTTTCTTTTAGTGTTGTCGACACTCCTAATGAATTAAAAACTGCTATTGATGTGAATAAAGATGTGATGGATTTATTATTTATTGATTCTTCGGGAAGGAATCCTAATGATAAGATGCAACTAGCTGAAGTTCAAAAATTCTTATCAGCAATTGATAAAAGCTTAGTTGAAGTTCATCTTGTAATTAATGCAGGCACAAAAATGAAAGATATTGATTTAATTATGGATAAATATAAGTGTTGTGCATATGATTATGTGATTGTGAGTAAGCTTGATGAAACAACTGATGTAGGTAATGTGGTGAGTGTCTTATCAAAAAGAAAAGTTCCTATTTCTTATATAACTATTGGGCAGAAAGTTCCTACCCATATTAGTTTTGCTAGTAGACGAAATATATTAAAGAAATTAAGGGGCTTTGAAGCAGAAGCAGAATATATTGATGAAAACTATGGTGATGATAATTCATTATTTGGAGATGATATATGGTTGACCAGGCAGAAGATTTAAGAAAATTAATGAAAGAAAAAAAAGATGAACTAGAAGAAATAAAGAATAAACATCAAAAAAAGACTCGTATAATTTCAGTAACAAGTGGGAAAGGTGGCGTTGGTAAGACTAATATTGCTGTTAATTTAGGTCTTGCTTATGCAAAAACAGGAAAAAGTGTTATTATAATTGATGCTGACTTAGGTCTTGCTAATGCAAATATTATTTTGGGCACAACTCCTGAATATAATCTTTATCATGTGATTAGAAAGAAAAAACACATGCGAGATATTATAATAGAAACTAGTTATGGTGTGAAATTAGTGGCGGGTGCTTCTGGTTTTTCTGAAATAGCTAATATGACAGAAGAAGATAGAACTCATTTTATTAATGAATTATATGAACTTGCTAACACGGATATTATCATTATAGACACTAGTGCAGGAATATCCAGAAATGTTTTATCTTTTCTTGAAGCTAGTGATGAAGTGTTAGTGGTTACCACTACAGAGCCTACGTCAATTGCTGATGCTTATGGAATAATAAAAACAGTTTCAAAAGAAATTGATAATTGTGATATAAACTTAAAACTTATTGTGAATAGGGTTCTTTCTGCACAAGGTTCAAAAGAAATTGCAGAGCGTATAATTAATATTGCAGGGCAATTTTTAAATGTGAAAGTTGAATATTTAGGATTTATATATAACGATGATTCTGTTTTTAATGCTGTTTCAAAACAAAAACCTTTTTTTGTTGTATCACCTTCTTCTAAGGCTTCTAGTTGCTTAAAGCATATAGTTGCAAAATTGGAAAAGGTGGAGTATAATGATATAAGTGGTGGTTTCTCTAAATTCTTAAAAAAGTTGTTTACACGAAGATAATGCTTTGTTTGAAATTTAGCTGTTTTTGTTAGTGCCTTGATAGGAGATTCTTGTTTTTTTATGACGCGATTAAAAGTGCTTTCCATTTCTTTTTCTGCAGTTTTTGTTATTTGTGCGTTATTAGCTTTTTTTAGTGGTTCATCTATACTATGGGGACTTTTTAAAGCATTTATATCAGCGTGTGTAGCTGTAGTTTTTTTGCTTTTGGCAATTTTTTTTGTACTTAAGTTTATTCCTGATTTTTTTGAAAATAAATCAAAAATAGATTCGATGGATAATATGCTTGGGGCTAATTTGGATATACGTATTGATGATGCTCCTTCTACTCCTTCTTTTGAAACTTCTTCTACAGAAAATTCTTTTGAAAACATTGGGGCAAGTCCTTTTGAAAATTCGTTAAAAGGAAATGTTCAAGAATATAATGGAGCTAAGGAAGATAGCCCCGAAAATGATATATTATCAGCTGAGCTTAAACCATTAAATCTTTCTAATGAAGTTCAAAAACCTATTGATGAAGAAAAAGAAGAGAAGCTTAAAGAAGATGACCTTGATGTTGATTCGCCTGATAATGAGATAGAAAAACCTACTTCTGAAGTGAGTGAAGGTGTTCGTGATGATAGTTTATCTGAAACAGAATTATCAGAAGCAATTGAAAAAGATGTGGATCGTTTAGAAGAACTTCCTGATTTGCAAGAGTTTGTGGATTCATCTAATTTGAAGGTTGAAGAAACAAAAGGGGATGAGCTTATGAATACAGGTACTGAATCTTTTTTTGCAACAGATTTATCAGAAAATGTTACAGACACTAATATAATGGCGAAAGCTGTTAGAACAGTATTAAAGAGAGAAGTTTAAAAAGTCTTTTAGATTTTTGGGAGAGGGGAATTTAATTGGATGGAAAACAAAGATTTTGATAGCATACCAGAAGACACATTGTGGGATGAATATAAAAAAACTAGAGACCCTAAATTAAGGGAATATTTTATATTAAAGTATGCCTCTATGGTTAAATTTGTTGCGGGAAAAATTGCAGTAGGAATGCCAAGTAGTGTTGAGTTTGACGATTTGGTTGGATATGGCGTTTTTGGTCTTTTAGATGCTATTGAAAAATATGATTCGGGAAAAAAAGTAAAGTTTTCTACATATGCAGTGGCTAGAATTAGAGGGGCTATTTTTGATGAGCTTCGTTCAATTGACTGGGTGCCACGTTCTGTGCGACAAAAGGCTAGGGAAATTGAAGAAACAATAGCAAGTCTTGAAGGTAAGCTTGGTAGAGCTGCTACAAATGAAGAGATTGCTGATGACATGAAGATGGGGATAGAAGATTATAACCAACTATTACTTAAGGTTTCTTCTACTACACTTCTTTCTTTAGCCGATACTAGATATAAAAGTGATGATTCTGATAAGTTATCACTTGGAGATAGTATAGAAGCACCTTCTTCAATGAATCCTGATGTTGTGGTTGAACGGGAAGCTGTTAAGAAAATAATTATTGATGCAATATGTCAACTTCCTGAGCGTGAAAAACAAGTTCTTATAATGTATTATTATGAGAGCATGACTTTGCGTGAAATTGGTGAAGTTTTGAATGTTACAGAATCGAGGGTTTCCCAAATACATTCTAGTGCGAATTTGAAATTGAGAAGTAAGCTTAGTGGCGTGATTAAAACATCTTTGTAAATTTAAATAGGTATGTGGCATGGTTGAAATTGAACAAATTAAGCAAAAAATGAGTGAGTTGCATGAAGAGGATTCGGGAAGGTTTTTTGTTGAGATTGAAGCTAATTCTCTTGATGAGGCATTATCCAATGCAGCAACTCAATTAGGAATTCCAAAATCGCATGTTGATTATGAAGTTGTTCAAAAAGGTGTGCAAGGTATTCTTGCTCTTTTCCCCAAAAAATGGAAGCTTATAGCCTATGAAGTTGCAAAAAACTCACGAAATATAGATGGAAAGTCTACAGAAAGTGGTGTGGAAGCTGGCGTTGAAGAAACTAAGGTTATTGAAACAAAAGATGGAGATGCTTTTGTATTTAGAGGACCTGATGGTGTTTATTTGAAGGTTGTGCCACCTAAAGGAGAAGGAAGACCTGCAACTTTGGCTGTTGTTATTGAAAAGTTTAATGCAAAGGCTTTGCCAATTCCAAGTGAAGATGTTATTGCTCCTATTTTGAGCAATGCAACAGGGGAGTATGTTAAGGTTGCTCCTTATGATAGAGTTTTAGGTCATGATGCTACAATGGCTGTAGAGATTAGTGAAGATGAGATGAAGGCTTATCTTTATGTTTTGCCTCCTACACAAGGTGGAATAGATTTATCAGCTGATACTATAGTTGCGTTCTTGAAAAATAATAGAGTTTCTATTGGTATAAATGAAGAATATGTTTCTGCTTTCCAAGATTCTCCTGTATATAAAGAAAATTATTTAGTTGCAGAAGGCATTTTACCAAAGCGTGGTGCAGATGCTAAAATTACTTATAATTTTGAAGTGGATAATACTCGTGTTAGGTTGAAGGAAACTAAATCTGGGCAAATTAATTTTAAGGAACTTAACTTAATAGAAAATGTTGTTGTAGGTCAGCCTTTGGCACAAAAGATTCCTGCACAGCGAGGACAGGCGGGTAAAACCGTAACAGGAAAATATATTGAAGCAAATAACGGAAAAGATATTCCTTTACCACTTGGAAAAAATACTGAGCTAGCAGATGATGGACTTACTATTCTTGCAACAGTTAGTGGGCAAGTTCTTTTGGTTAAAAATAAGATTAATGTTGAAGAAGTGCATATAGTGGAAGGAGACGTTTCTATTAAAACAGGAGACTTTACTTTCTTGGGTACTGTTGTGGTTAATGGAAATGTTGATGATGGATATTCTATCAAAGCATCTGGAAACATTGAAGTGAAAGGAACTGTTGGAGCTGCAGATCTTGATGCTGAAGGAGATATTGTTGTAGGTCAAGGTATTGTTGGAAAAGATTCGGGAAATATTAGAGCTGGAAAATCTATATGGAGTAAGTTTATTCAAAACACCAAAAAGGTTGAAGCTGGTGATATGGTTATTGTTACTGATGGTATAATGAACTCTAATGTTATGGCAAATAGAAAGATTATTTGTAAAGGCAAAAAAGGAAATATCATAGGTGGCAATTTAAGTGCATCTGAATCTATTTCTGCTAAAACTATAGGAAGTAAGTCTTCTGGAAATGATACTGTTGTGAGCGTAGGATTTGACCCAAAGAGCAAAGAAAGACTTAATTTCCTCCTTATGAAGCAAGATTTTGATAGCAAGAATTTAAGTGATGTTAAGCTTAATTTGAAAGTACTTGAAGATACTAAAAAAAGACGTGGTGGATTGCCTACGGGTAAGGAAGAAGCGTATCAAAAATTATTAGAAGATAAGCATACATTAGAAACAGAAGTGCAAAGGACTCAAAAAGAAATAGATCAAATTAAAGCTTATTTGGATGGTTTGAAAAATGATGGACGTGTCTCTGCAAGTGGTGATGTTTTTGCAGGGGTGAGGGTTGTAATTCGCGATTCTATTGAAGATGTTCGTTCTGATTGTAAGGCTGTTACTTTTTATTTGGATAATGGCTTTGTGCGTTATGGTAAATATCAGGATGATGATCAAGAAGATGCAAAGAAGGTGCCTAGTGGGTATTCAGCCGATTGATTTACAGACTCTTTATTCTCAAATGGAAAAAGTTGGCAAGCAACAAGGAGCAGAGCAAAGTGGTGCTATTGCCAATAGAGAAAGACAAGAGGAAGCAAATAAGATTGATGCAGAAAAAAGACTTAATAGTGTTAAGTTTCTTGAATCTATGAATAATGAAAAACTAAGTGTTGATGATAATACACATCCTAAAGGTTCAGGATATAACCAGAAGCATAAGAAAAAAGAAAATCAAAGTGATGAAGAACAAAAAGAAGATAATTATATTAAAGATCCTAAATTAGGGGCTAGAGTGGATATTTCTGGGTAGTGATATGATACTCGTAGTTTCAAATATTTTATTAGTGGCTAATCTTATATTAATGTTTTTTTATTTTTTTAAAATGAGAAAGCAGTTTTCTACTGAAAAATATGAACAATTAATGCAGGAAAGAATGCGTTCTATTTTATTGGATTTTAATTTGCAAACTGATCAAGCTATTACAATACTAGAAGAAAAAATGCAAGAATTAAAAAATTTAATAGCTGATGCAGATGGACGCTTTAATGCTTTAAGCCGTAAACTTGAAGCTATTAATATTCAAGCTAAAAATGAAGCAGAAACAAAAAAAATCTCTAACGAAAAACCTTCGCCTATAGTTAAAAAGAATGTTATTGAACAAAACAGTGTGGTTGTTTATTCAGGTGCTGAAGACATTGCAAAAAAAGATGAATTTACTAGAAGAAAAATTGTTGAAATGTCAAAAAGTGGCTGGGCTAATGATTATATTGCACAAAAATTATCAATTCCTTTAGCTGAAGTTGAGCTTATATTATTTATGGAAAGTAGGGAATAGGTTTTTCTGCCATGTCCTTTGGAAAAAAAGATATGTTGACAAATCCTGGTTACTTGTATAGTATTTATATATCGATACTATCTATTAAGTGGACTATAAACTTAATTGTATGGAATATGGAGGTAATATTCTATGATTAAAAAAGGGTATTTGTTTAGTTTGGTGGTGTTTTGTTCACTGTTCTTTTTAGCATCTTGTAATAACGCTAAAGGGGCAGAAGAGCCAGAATTGTTGAAATATCAGAATCAAGAGGTGCCATTTGATAAATTGCAAGCTAATGGGTTTATTCCACCAACTATTAGACTTCCTGATTCTTACGTTAATGATAAGATAGAAAATAAAGCTAAAAAATTGTCTTATGATTTTTACTATTATAGAATAAAGAATGGTGAAGATTTTAGCTCTGTTGATATTAAAAAGAATGATAAATTGGAACAAACTGTGTTTAGCCCTGCTTGTATTTTCCATTCAACAACAATTTCTGAAGAAGATGCTGGTTTGGATAGCAAAGCAAAAGTTAAATATGATAAATTAAGAGAAGGTAATGGTGGTGGCGACATCTGTATTGGAACAAGATTTATTTTGGGTGTGAAAGTTAAAGATCAAGCTGATAGATTGGTTTATCATTCAATAACACAATATACAGTTATGGCTCCAGTATCAACTGTAATAGCTGTTAGTGGTAAAAAAATATCTGTACCTGGTAATCAAGTTGGTTATGAAGGAACTGTTACTGCAAGTGATGGTTGGAAGATTAAGTCAAATAGTGCAAAATTTGATGGAAGTGTGAATCGTAGAACAATATATGAATTAGAGGAACCTAGTGGTACTCATACTAATATGGTTAATTTAGAGTATGGTGACTTTGGTAAAACAAATAAAGTTTTAATCACTAATTAAGTAAGTAATTTTAGTTTTTCAAAAAAACTTAAAAATATTTTGAAAAACTAGTTGACAAAGAATAATGAAATAAAG
>JBQNBK010000024.1:0-19988 GCA_052169975.1 Treponema sp. | reverse complement strand
ATGAAATGAAAGAGAAGGTTCATCTTCTTTTAGGTGATGCTAAAGATAGCATTGACACCTTGCTTTCTAATTTAAAAGGTTCTTCTAAAGCTACAGTTGAAACCAGTACTGAAAGCAAAGAAGACAATGTTGGCTCTTGGCTAGAAGATGCAAAGAATGTAATCATTGTTCCAGGCTATGGGATGGCTGTTTCTCAAGCACAGTCAAGGGTGAAAATGCTAGCTGATAAGCTAGAGAGCATGGGAAAGAGTGTACGCTTTGCGATTCACCCAGTGGCAGGAAGAATGCCTGGACACATGAACGTGTTGCTATGCGAAGTGGATATTCCATACGAAAAGCTATATGAAATGGAAGCTATTAATGGGGACTTTGAAAAGACAGACCTTGTAATAATAATAGGTGCAAGTGATGTTGTTAACCCAGCAGCAAACACAGCAGAAGGTACTCCAATATATGGTATGCCAATATTAGAAGCAGGTAAGGGAAAGCACATAATAATTTGTAACTTTGACTTAAAGCCGGGGTATGCAGGTGTGCCAAACCCATTATATGAAATGAAAGAGAAGGTTCATCTTCTTTTAGGTGATGCTAAAGATAGCATTGATGGCATTTTAGCTAAATTATAACTTTTCTTGTGTTCAAAATCTTAAAAACCTCAAGTATGATGAGTCATGTTTGGGGTTTTTCTTTTTTATATATGTAACCTAGTGCTAATATTCATGTTCTATTTTTTTATTTGATGTTTTCTTCATTAATAAACACCAAAATTCTTCTATAAAAATTATTAGTTTAAATTATTAGTTTTATAAAGGAGTGCATGTGCATGAAAATTGTCTCCAAAAAAAGATTTCATAAATCTCAAAATAAGAGGTTTTCTATTAAATTAAAATTAATACTAGTTTTTGGTTCTATTATTTTGGTTGCTTGTGTTTCTCTTTCTTTATTAGCGGTTGACCTTTCAACTAAAGCAATTACAGAAAGGGTCTCGGCTCATTTATTAGAAAAAGCAGTGAATATTAGTGAAATTATTGATGGAAGAATAACGAGATTTTTTCAATTTATAGATGGGGTGGCAAGGTTGAATATATTGCGTTCTTCTGAAGTTTCAACTAGAGATAAAAACATTTTTCTTATGTCAGAAAAGAAAGATTTTAAGGATATTAAGTTTTTATTTGTATTTGATAAAAATGGACGCACTACAACTGCACAAGGAGAAAATATTTCTGTAATAGACCGTCCATGGTTTAAAGAAGCTTTAGGGGGAAAGAAAATTCTTTTGGAACCATATTTTTCTTATGCTATTAATATGTTTGCTATTGCCTTTGTGGTGCCAGTTTATGATGAAAACAAAAATGTTAGTTGTATTTTGGTTGCTTTCTTAAAAGGGGAGTGGCTTACAGATAATATTCGAGACATTATCTTTGGTGAAACTGGGGATTGCTATATTATAGATTCACGCGGAATAACTATTGCAGATGATGAATTTGACTTGGTTCTAAAAAGAGAGAATTCTATGGTTCAAGCAAAAACAGATGAAAGCTTACAAAGTATTGCAAATCTTGAAAATGAGGCTATACATTCTAATGAGCCAAAAATATCATTTTTCACTTATAAAAATAAGGTTTTTATTGCTTCGTTTGCAAGGTTAAAATCTAAAAACTGGATTGTGATTATTTCAGCTCCTAAAGAAGAGTTTATGGGTGGTGTGCAAGTCTTAAAAGTGAGTATATATGCTATCACTTTGCTAATTTTGATTATCACATTGGTTATTGTTTATATTTTTTCATCTTATATTATAAAGCCAATAAAAAATACTGCTAAGGCATTGTATGGTATTGCTCAAGGTGATGGCAATCTTTCTGTTCGTCTTCCTGTTTTTGGAAATGATGAGATGACAGAACTTTCAACTTATTTTAATCAAACTATTGAAAAAATTAGTAATTCAATCAAAATTATTAATAAGCATTCTCATGTTATGAAAAACGTTGGAGATGATTTAAGTCTTAATATGGCACATACAACTTCAAGTGTTAACGAAATTAATTCTAATATTAAAAGTGTTGAAAAACAAAGTTTAATGCAAGCAGAAATTGTGGAAGAGATAGCTAAGCTAGTTAATAATATCATCTATAGCATAGAAAATCTTAATTCTAATATAGAAAAACAAGCTAATAATGTTTCGCAATCTTCATCTTCTATAGAAGAAATGGTGGCAAATATTAAGAGTGTTGCTGCAATGCTTGAAAAAACTGACATTTCTATTGGAGAACTTGAAAAAGCTATATCTGATGGTAAAGAAAGAATAATAAATTCTAACACAGCAACACAAAAAATATCTAATAAATCGGGTAGTCTTGTGGAAGCATCTACTGTGATTCAACACATTGCAAGCCAAACAAATCTTCTTGCAATGAATGCTGCAATAGAAGCAGCCCATGCAGGAGATGCGGGGCAGGGTTTTGCCGTTGTTGCTAGTGAGATTAGGCAATTGGCAGAAGAATCTAGCATGCAGGGAAAGAATATATCAAAAACATTGAAAGCGTTGTCTAGTGAAATTGAAGAACTTTCTGTTTCTTCTAAGATTGTAGAAGAAAAATTTACAATTATATTTCATTTATCTGAAGAAGTGAAAAATATTAGTAGTAGGCTTACAAAAGCAATGCAAGAGCAAGAAACAGGAAGCCATGAAGTTCTTAATTCTGTGGATAACATCAACAATGTAACACATGAAGTTGAATTAAGTGCAACTGAAATGTTTAAGTCTAGTAAGCTAGTTTCTAATGAAATGCAAAAATTGCATAATCTTACAAGGGTGATTAAAGACAGTATGGAAGAAATGGCACAAGGAGCAAGCCAAATTAATAATGCAACAAATGAAGTTAGAGAAATAACAGAAAAAAATAATATAAGCATTATGAATCTTGTTAGAGAAGTTGGTAAGTTTAAGGTTTAAAAGACTTCTATTGACAATGTGCTTTTCATTCTTATAATATTTTCTCTGTTACGATTGGTTAACAATTTTGGAGGAAATATGAAAAAATACACAAAACTATATTTTGTTTTTTTTATTTTTATATTAGCTTTTTTAAGCTGTAAGCAGAATGTACAAAATAAAAATGTCTCACATAAAAAAGAAGACAATACTCAAAAAGAAGATAATACTCAAAAAGGTGAGGAGTCTACACCAAAACCTTCTCTTCCACCTACAACTACACCTAAAACTGATGACAAAACTTTTTCTGTTGATAATGTTTCTTTTACAATGAAAAAAATACCAAAAGCAGAAAAGGTGACTCTTGGAGATAATAATCAAGATTGTAGTGGGTATGGCTTTTGCAATAAGGAGCATACTGTTAGTATAACAGAGTTTTATATGGCAGAAACGGAGACAACTCAAAAATTATATAATGCGGTGATGCAAGATAATCCAAGTAGGTGGAAGGATGCTGTTGGTAATGAAGTGGCAGAAGAGCAACCAGTTGAAAACGTAAGCTGGATGCAGGGAGTAGCTTTTTGCAATGAGCTTACAATTAAAGTGTTTGGTGATGAGAAAAATTGTGTTTATTATATTGATGAAGCATTAAAAACTCCATGTAGAAAAACTAATTTAGAAACTGTGAAATCAGTGTATATTGATATGAATAAAGATGGTTTTCGTCTTCCAACAGAAGCTGAATGGGAATGGGCTGCAAGAGGTGGTAAAAATAAGAAATGGGCAGGAACAGATAATGAGGCAGAATTGAAAGATTTTGCTTGGTATGTAGGCTCATTAGTAAAACAAGCATCACGCCATCATCAAGTAAAACTAAAAAAAGCTAATGGTTATGGGCTTTACGATATGTCTGGTAATGTTTGGGAGTTTTGCTATGATTTTTATGCAGAAATTAAAGGTGGGGACTTGGGTCAAGATCCAAAAGGACCAGAAAAAGGACGCAGAGGACATGTAATGAGAGGTGGATGGTATGGAGAGAATGCACCTGCAATTACTTGTTCAGTACGCTATCCTTTTATGCTTCCAAAGTCTTTTGAAAATATCGGTTTTAGAATAGCGGCAAGGCTTAAAAACTAATTTTAGGGCATAAGGTTTCACTCCTTATGCCTTTTTTATTTTAAAGATTGGATAAAAACTTTCCGACTATAGTATGGATAGGGGGAAAGAAGAAATGCTTTATAATATTGCATTTCAAGATAATATTTATATTCTACTACGACAGATTGATACTCTTTATAGTGGTTTACAACTAGATCTTGATGAAAAACTTTTTGCGGGGAAAATATTATCTGATTTAGTTTTTTTTGATAGGTCTATTAGTGTGCTATTTGAACAAATATATCCACAATCAGCTTTGCATAATTTTATTGATGTGCTTCAATGTTTGCATTTTTGTATATCTAAATATCTTGATTTAATCAACTTTATAACATCCAACCAATCTAATTGCAAAATTACTATAAATATAAATGATGATAATCTTACCAATACATCAATAAAACATAAAGAAATGATAAGAAAAATAGAGGAAATTATTGATCAAAACGATGCATCTAATTTAGAAAATGAGCTTGTTTCTCAAAATGAATTAGCATGCCTTCTTAATGCTTAGTTTTTATGCGTGTTACTGGTGGCTCATTAAAAAATAGGATTGTGCAATGTCCAAAAGGGGTGATAAGACCTGCAATGGACAGAATGCGATTATCTCTTTTTTCAATATTAGGAAACATAGCTGGTCTTTCATTTTTGGATCTTTTTACTGGTTCTGGAATTTGTGCATTAGAGGCAGCTTCGCGTGGGGCAGATCCTGTGGTTGCAGTGGAAAAAGATGTTATCAAATTTGGCACTCTTTTAGACAATGTTTCTATTGCAGAAAACAAAATTATGTGCCATAGAATGGCAGTAGAGCTTTTTATTAAACGCAATAGTTATGCTTTTGATATAATATATATTGACCCTCCTTTTCCTTATAAGTTTCATGCAGAACTTTTAGGCAATATTAGTAATTCGCAAACTGCCAAAGAGGGAAGTATGATATTAATGCATCGCCCAAAAGAAAAACCCAATGATGAAATTGAAGGTTTAGTAAAAATTGATGAACGCCATTATGGAAGATCGATAGTAGATTTCTATAAAAAAACATAAGTTTAAATATCTATAATATTGATAAAAAAAAATCTTATTTACACAAACTCTACGTTACTTGTACAACAGACAAATTATTACTATAATGCAAGGCTAATTGGGACCATGTGAGGAATCGCTGTTTGATAACAGAGGAAAGTCCGGACTCTTTCGGATACGATGCCAGTTAATTGCTGGATGATGTTATTATATCAATAGAAAGTGCAACAGAAAAGATACCGCTTAAGTCTTTTTAGATTGAGTAAGGGTGAAAAGGCAGTGTAAGAGACTACCTCCTATGTGGCAACATATAGGGTATGTGTAAACCTCATCGAGAGCAAGGTCAAAACATAAAGAATTATCCGATTCTATAATTTATAGGTGGACCGCGTAAATCTTAGTTTTAAGATAAGAAAGATGATTCCTAGTCTTTAAGATATTTCTTAAAGATAAAACAGAATCCGGCTTACCTTGGTTCCTTTTTATTTTCGTTTGGTGGTAGATGTGAGAAGGCAAAACAGCATTTTTCCTGAAAGAGGGTTTTCTTTTAAAATTGTTATTTTTTTTTTGTTGCTATTATTATGCTCTTTAGGTGCTTTTGCTATAATATATCATCAAAAACACCAAAATATTCCTTCCATAAAAGAAATTGCTGAAGATTGGGAATCTTCTTCCTATAATTCTGTATATCTAAAATCTGAAATGATACTTAAAAATGATCCTTTTAATGCTGAAGCTCTGGCTTTTCGTGGTTTTTCTTCTTATTATATATATGTAAGTGAGCCAGAAGAAGCTAGTAACATAGCTTATCTGGAAAACACTATTATATCTTTGCGACAGGCTATGTATTTTCTTAAAGAAAAAGATATAGGTAAGTTATCCTATATTTTAGGAAAGGCATACTATCAAAAAGGTGAGTATTATGCAGATCTTGCATTAAAGTATTTAAGCATAGCAGAGGCTTCTAATATTAATTTTTTGGATATTCATGAGTTTAAAGGTATGGCGTATTTATTAATGGGAGAAGAAGAAGCGGCAATTTCTTCTTTTACTCTTGCATTGAAGGAAACCCCTTCGCCACTTTTGTTGTATATACTTGGTGAAACATACATGAAAATATTAGATTTTCAGAATGCAAAACAATATTTTTTTGAAACCATTAGTAAGACTAAAGATGAACTCTTACAATTAAAATGCCGATATTACATAGGTAGTATTCTTTTAGATGAAGGCGAGCTTGAAAGAGCTAAAGACGAGTTTAGTGCTATACTAGAAAAAGATGATATGTCAAGTGATGCACATTATGGACTAGGGCTTGTTTTAGAGCAACAGGGGCAGGTAGCCAAGGCACGCTCTGAATGGAGAAAAGCATTGAAAATTAACCCTTCACATGAAAAAACTAGAGAAAAGTTAAAGGTGTAATTTCTTGGCATAGTATTAGTGAATACGGAGGAATGGAAATAAAGTGTTTTTAAGTCGTTTTTCTACAAATATTGGAATTGATTTAGGTACTTGTAATACAATAATATGTATTAATGATAAAATAGTAATAAATGAGCCTTCTGTTGTTGCTGTTGAAAAAGGAACTAAAAGAGTTGTAGCAGTTGGGGCAGATGCAAAAAGAATGCTTTCTAGGGTACCGGGAAATATTGAAGCTATTAGACCTTTGCGAGAAGGTGTTATTGCTGATATGGATACAACTGAAAAAATGATTCGCTACTTTATTCTTAAAGTCTTGCCACGATATAGATTTATTAAACCAAAAATGGTAATTGGTATTCCTAGTTGTATAACAGGTGTTGAAACAAAGGCAGTGTATGATGCTGCAATGAAGTCTGGAGCTGGGGATGTTAAAGTGATTGAAGAATCTTTGGCAGCTGCTATAGGAGCTAATATACCAATAGATGCACCAGAAGGAAATATGGTGTGTGATATTGGTGGAGGAACTACTGAAGTATCTGTTATTTCACTTGGTGGTATGGTGAAAACCAAAGCAATAAGAGTAGGCGGAGATAAATTTGACCAAGCTATAATAGACCATATTCATTCTGTTGATAACTTAAAAATAGGGGAACAAACAGCTGAAAAAGTTAAAATTGATATTGGCAATGCCTTAAATGATAAAAGCATTGAAAAAACCACTATTAAGGGGACAGATTCTATTACAGGTCTACCAAGAAAATTAGAAATAGATTCTATTGAAGTGAGAGAAGCATTAAAAAAGCCTATTTCTCAAATAGTTGATATCATTAAAAAAACTTTATCAGAAACACCACCAGAACTCACATCAGATATTGCTGAAAGAGGAATTGTTATGACAGGTGGAGGGGCTTTATTAAAAGGCTTACCAAAACTTATTTCTCAAGAAGCTAGAGTTCCTGTTATTGTTGCAGAAAATCCTATGGATTGTGTTGCAATAGGAGCTGGCAAATATTATAAAGTCTTTGATGCAATTAATAGCAGTAGAAGCCTTTATGATAGCATAAATAAATAAAACACCTTTGAAATGAACAAATTAAAGTTTAATTTCGATATTTTCCTTTTTGCTATTCTTTTATTCTTTTCTTCTCTTTTATTGTGGTCAAGCACAGGTGAGTTTATCCTTAATTTCAGGGCTATTGGTTTTTCTATAGTTTCTGGGATTGAAAAATCGGTTTTTTATGTTAATTCTTTTTTTAAGGACACTGTAACTTCTGTAGTGGAACTTTCGTCACTAAAAGAAAAATATGCACAGTTAGTTGAAAAATTAAATAAGTACGAAATATTAGAAACGTCTACACTTGAAATTCAAAAAGAAAACAAAGAATTAAGGGAATTGCTTGGCTTTTCTCAAAACATAAGAACACATAATATTGTTGCAGAAATTATAGCCTTAGACCCAAATAATTTATATTATGGAATTGTCATCAACAAAGGCTTAAAACAAGGAATAATAAAAAACATGCCTGTAATAGCTTTTCAAAATGGCAACATGGCATTGGTGGGCAAGATTATCAGTGTTGGAAAATCTTCTAGTGTTGTGCTTCCATTATACGATGATAGGTGTTATATTGCAGCAAAAATGGAAGGAGCAAAACATAGAGGTATTGTTGGTGGGCAGGGCTCTAATTCGTTACCATTAGTTATGCGGTATGTAAAAAAAAGGGTGAAAGATGAAATTAAAGTTGGGGATAAAGTGCTAACTTCTGGTTTGGATGATATGTCTGTTTTTCCCAAAAACATACCAATTGGTTATATCTCAAAAATCAAAATGCACGATTATGAAACTTCTTTGGAACTTTCTGTGGAACCAATAATTAATTTTTCTATTCTTGAATATGTGTTTGTATTGGACATTTCACATAACAATAAAGAAAAAGAAGAAGAAAAAGAGTAGGGGATTATGCAAAAAATTGCTATTTCATCAAGCATAGTTGCAGTTTTTTTAATTTTAATTCAAACAGCAGTGTTTTCTCATATACCATTTTTTTTGATTACAGCAGATCTTGTGCTAATTTTTATTAGCTTTGTGGCTATTAATAATGGGTCTCGGTTAGCTATGATTTTAGGCTTTTTTTCAGGTTTGTTGTTGGATTTTATGTCTATATCACCATTTGGGCTTTCTTCTTTTGTTTTAGTTTTTGTTGCTTTCTTTTTGGGCAAATTATATGGGCATTATAATTTAACACATTTTATCTTTCCATTTATTCTTGCTGTTTTGGTTACCTTTATAAAATTCTTTTTACTTTTGTTGCTTCATGTTCTTTTTAGTGCTTCAATAAAAACTTATTCTGTTTATGATAGTGTTTTTTTGATTGAGTTAGCCTTAAACATTGTTTTTGCCCCTTGTTTATTTTTTTCATTGAATCGTTTTCCTTCATTCTTTAAATCTTGAGGTTGATTTTAATGACTGACGATAGTTTATCTAAATTAAGACTTAGATTTTTGTCTACAGGCATATTGCTTGTAATGTCAATGTATAGTTGTCGTCTTTTTTCTTTGCAGATTATTCATGGTAAACAGTTT
Organism: Treponema sp.; assembly: GCA_052169975.1. GTDB lineage: Bacteria > Spirochaetota > Spirochaetia > Treponematales > Treponemataceae > Treponema_B. Next base: position 10,867 of record JBQNBK010000024.1, on the reverse strand, counting down.
GGAACCAGAGCCAAAAACATTTCACAAAAGATTACTAGGTTGCCTTCGCAACGTGGCGAAATATACGATAGGACTGGGGTGAACCCTCTGGTGCTTAATGTGGATTCTTTTGCTGTTGAAGTGATTCCTGCAGAAGTGCCTCGCGAAAAGTTTAGCACAATAATCGGGCAATTATCTCAATTATTAGATGTTCCTATTTCTCAACTTGAAAAGAAACTGCCATCATCGGTTAAAAACGATTTTAGAGCCATAGAAGTAGCTTCTAATGTTAGCTATGAAAAGATTGTTAAACTGGCAGAAAACATTAATGACATGAAAGGTGTTTCTTGGAGGTCTAAGCCTATAAGAAACTATATTGAAACACGTTCTTTTTCGCACATAACAGGATATGTTGGGGAAATTACCGCTGAAGAATCCAAGATACTCTACAACAAAGGCTATGCCAGCAATGCACTAATTGGAAAAGCTGGTATTGAAAAACAATATGATGAGCTTTTGAAAGGTGAAGACGGGGTCAACTATCGAACTGTTGATGCCACCGGGCGTTATATAGAAAATACAGAAAAGATAGAAGTGCCTAAAATGGGAAAAAACCTTGTCTTGACAATAGATAGTTCAATTCAACGTTTAGCAGAAAAAGCCATAGGTGATAGGATTGGGGCAGCTGTTGTGCTAAGGCCTACAACAGGCGAAGTGCTTGCAATGGTCTCTTACCCATATTTTGACCAAAACGTGTTTATTGAAGGTTCTTCAAATGCTTCTTATAGAAGCTTATTGATTGATGATAGAGACCCTCTTTTAAATCGCGTTGTCAACGCACGCTATCCTCCTGCTTCAACTTTCAAAGTGATTATGAGCACGGCAATCATCAACGAAAAAGTCTTCCCACCTGATAAGAGCGTGCACTGTCATGGCGAAATAAAGTATGGAGACAGGCTTTTTAGATGCCATATAAGAAAGCCGGGACACGGAGCATTAAACCTAAAAGGTGCATTGGTTCATTCTTGCGATGTTTATTTCTGGGTAGTTTGTCGTGATTATTTGGGCGTGGATAAGATTATTGAATATGCAAAACGCTTTGGTTTTGGCTCTTCTTGCGAAATTGACCTCCCAAGCCAAACACTAGGCTTTGTACCCAACCAAAAGTGGAAAGAAAGGACAAGACACGAAAAGTGGTCTCATGGGGACACTATGAATATATCCATAGGGCAAGGCTTTATGCTTGCCTCCCCATTGCAAGTGGCAAATATTGGGGCTATGGTTGTGAATAACGGGGTAATCTATAAGCCACATTTATTAAAGCAAATAGTTGACCCTGCAACAAATGAAGTGATTGAAGAAATGAACCCCACAATTTTAAGAAAAGAAAACATTCCGTGCGAAGTGTTTGCACAAGTGCGGAATGCCATGCGAGCTGTTATAACGGAAGGGGAGGCAAGAACCCCAATGAATAACCCATACTTTAAGCTTGCAGGAAAGACAGGAACTGCGGAAGTTGGCGTTGAAGGTAGTTATCACTCATGGATGCTAAGCTATGGTCCCTATGATGCAAAGCCCGAAGACATGATTGTGGTTTCTTGCATAATAGAAGCTAGGAATGGCTGGGAGTGGTGGGCCCCTTATGCGTCTAATATTATTTTGCAAGGTGTTTTAGCAAAACAGACTTTTGATGAAGCAGTGCAAGCTTTAGGTTTTGATAAATTGCCACAATTGCGAAGGAGAGAAAATCAATAAGTTATGGAAATTAATTTAAGGCGATTTAGTAATTTTGATTATATACTCTTTTTGTGTATGCTCATTCTTCCAATTATTGGCGTCATGTTTATATATTCTTCTAGTGTAGATTTTCAGGGCATTCTCACAAAAAAAGAGTATATAAAGCAGCTAACATGGTTCATTTCTGGCATTGTTTTGTTCTTTGTTATTTTAATCTTTTATGACTATGTTAAGGTTAAAGATAGCTCTTTTTTGATTTATGCTGCGGGCCTTCTTTTATTGATAATTACTAGATTTTTTGGGCTTCCTTCACGTGGTTCTTATAGTTGGCTGGGAATAAAAGATAAGTTTGGAATTCAGCCTTCAGAGTTTATGAAGCTTATGTATATAATCTTTTTGGCATATTTCTTGGATAAGTCAAAGAATATGGCTCCATTAAAAAGGTTTATCATTGCTTTGGTGATAATGGGCTTACCTGTAATGCTCATTTTGGCACAGCCAGATCTTGGCACAGCCAGCGTTTATATTCCTATCTTTTTGATTATGTGCTTTATGGCAGGGGTTGAAATAAGGCACATAATGTTCTTTTTTGCAATGGGGTGCATCACTATAGCCTTAACCTTGCTCCCTTTGTGGCAAACACTGATACTAAAACAAAGCACATTGGTCACAAAGGTGATCAACTCTTCTTCTTTGGTTTTAATGATTAGCTCTTCTTTGCTTTTGTGTGCAATAATTTCTTTTCTAGGATATATTTTCACTCGCAGAAAATATTATTACTGGATTATGTATTCTTTTTCTATTCTTATTCTTGCCTTTTTGGGAGCCTTTGTTGGCGTGCATAAGCTGCAAAAATACCAAATTATGCGTCTCATTGTTTTTTTGAACCCACAGGTTGACCCTTTGGACAATGGCTGGAACATCATTCAATCGATAACCGCTATTGGCTCTGGGGGAGTGCATGGTATGGGCTTTTTGAAAGGCACGCAAAGTCATTATGGGTATCTACCTGAACAAAGCACTGACTTCATTTTTAGCATTCTCTCTGAAGAGTGGGGTTTTTTGTTTGGGGGAATGGTGATTTTTGTCCTTTACGGAGTGGTTTTTTTTAGGATTATTTCGTGTGTTAAACATTGCGAAGACATGTTTGGCAGGCTAATTGCAACAGGCATTTTAGCAATGTTCTTCTTCCATTTTTTGGTCAACATTGGAATGGCAATGGGAATTATGCCAATAACGGGAATCCCTCTGTTATTCCTTTCTTATGGTGGCTCATCTCTTTGGATGAGTATGATGGCAATTGCAATTGTTATGTCCATAAATCTAAGACAAATGCAATAGTTGCATCTTATAACAGCACTGTTTTTATCACTATAAATATTGGAAATACTAAGCATTCGTATCGCTCGATACTAGAGTCTAGTAACGCCCGATGCGAGCCTCTCGTATCGAGGCATGCGAGAAGTTCGCATGGAAGCATGCGAGCCGTTCCCTACGAGCGAGTGAAGGATGTTTGCTAGCCCAAAGGAAGTGGGTTCACCCGCTCTATTGAAGGGTCACCACTCGCCCGAGTGTGATAGTGCCACCCGCCCGAGTGGGGCAGGCACACCCGAGCGGATCAGGCATTCCGCTCTGCTCAAACCCTTTGGGCATAAAAAAAGTTCCTAGCCAAAGATGACTAGGAACTTTTTTTACAATGTTATTTCTACACTATCTTTGAAGTATTATTTTCCATACTGCAGTATGATATTGATTTTCATCCTTTGGAGTAATTGTTACTGTGATTGTTTTGGTTGAAGGAACATTAACATCACATTCTACAAGAGAGCCAAATCTTTCATTTCCAATTGTCTTTTCTTTCACAGTAGTTACTGGAGTTCCATCATCTATTTTCACTTCTTTAATTATATCTTTAGCTTTTGCAGCTACTACTATAGTTGCTTCGTTATTATTATTTAAAAAGTTATTAAGATCACCTATAGTTAGCCCACTACCTGCTAGAGCTTCAAACATATCTCCACCATCATTTGCTTGTATTAGTGAGTAGGTATTTTGTTTTTTATTTTTCATATAAAGAGCTAAGTCTGGAATATCAAATTTTCCTGACTTTTTATTGAATATTAATTTTCCTTTAGATATGTTGCCATCAGCAGTAATAGTGAAAGTGACATCATCAGTGTCAGAGGTGAGTTTTCTTGTAAATCTTGCTATAGATTTGTAGGCAGAATTATAAGTTGGTGAAATTGATTGACCGTTTACTTTCACTTCACTGTATTTACTATTTCTAGAAAGTAAATATACTGTTGCACTATCTCCTATTATTTCTATAGTTTTTGGTTCCCCTTTTAATATAGAAATAATATCTTCTCCTTCAAATTCAAGGTGTTGTTGCACACCTTTGTTTCTTCCACCATATACTTCAATTCCTGATAAGTGGTCAGTAAATATATCTTTTTCACGTTCAATATTGATATTAGCAGTCCATTTTCTATATTGCCCAGCAACTGAATTAATTTTAAGTGTTACTCTCTTTTTTTGCCCAGCTTCAAAGCTAATAGGACCATTCACTACAGTTACTGGAATTATGTCAGTTACATCCCCATACTTAAAGCTTGCAATTATATTTTCTGCACCAACTGTTTCTTTGGTTGTGCCAATTGTTACATTACCGTTTGCTATTGTGCTTTCTGGCTTGGTTGTCATAGCTACTGATTCTGAATGGATTTTTAATGAAATCAAAACTAACTTAGGGTCTCTTCCTTTATTTCCATTGCCATTACATGCAAAAGCAAGAATTAAAAAGATTAAACATAAAAACAAATTCTTAATATTTTTCATAAATAACTCCTTATTGAAATATCAAAATAATCAAATTGTTTAGCTTCTTACGTACCTTTTTCAAGTATAGGTATGATATTTTGTTTTGTCAAGGTTTGGATATTTTCTTATTTAATAGGCTATTATCCATAATATCTTCTTAAAAAGATTTACTTAAAGCTTGCCTTAATAATGTCATTTTTATTTGCTTTGACAGAAACAATTATTGAAGGATTAGTGAATGCTTGAGTCACAATAGTTCCAGCTTCAGGCGAAGAAATAGAAAAAATAGCAGAAATCTTATTTTTGCCCGTGCGTTTTATGGAATCAACTTCTATGCTATAGCCTCCTGTGTTAAATCTTCCTGCAAACACAAAAATAAGAGTTTCTTTTTCAAAGTCTGTTTTGGAAAAAATCTCGTCATTTCTATCATTTCCTTCCATAATAGAAATGGCATCAGCATAAGAATGTGCAATGTATATGCCTTGTGCATATGGATTGCTGGAATAATAATTTGTGTTCAAAATCTTATACTCAATAGCATTAGCTTTCTTTGTTGTGTTTTGCATGTTATGGCTTAAATCTTTCTTACTAGAAGTCTCAACAGATTTACAAGTAAGAAAGCTCATACCTTGAAAAAACACAAACAATAGCAAAATTAATTTATTCATATTTCACCTATTTCATAAGAGCGTTAAAGAATTGTGCTTGCATTCCTTTATTTTTAGCTAACTTTTTCATCATCAACCTAGATTTTTCAAATTGCTTCAACAATTTATTCACTTCTGCAACGGACGTTCCAGAACCTTTTGCAATTCTTTTTCTTCTAGGTGGGCCTATAATTAAATGATTTGCTCTTTCTTTAAGAGTCATAGAGCGGATAATGGCTTTTTGCCTTTTTATTCCTTCAAGGTCAATGTCGTCTTTTGAGATTTTTCCTGCAAGACCTGGCAACATTTCCAGCATTGAATCTATAGGACCCATTTTGTCCATCTGTTCCAATTGTTCAAGCATGTCACCAAGTGAAAAGCCATCAGTTGCCATTTTTTTCTGCAACTTTAGCATTTCTTCTTTGTCATAAACTTCTTGGGCTTTTTCAACAAAGCTTACCACGTCACCCATTCCCAAAATACGGGAAGCAATGCGTTCAGGGTAGAAAGTTTCTAAGTCTTCTATCTTTTCACCAGAACCTATAAAGAATATTGGTTTTCCTGTAATTGTCTTTAATGAAAGGGCAGCACCACCACGTGTGTCAGAGTCAAACTTTGTCAAGATTAAGCCAGTAATTCCAACTCTTTCGTCAAACTCTTTTGCAATGTCCGCAGCTTTTTGACCAGTCATTGCATCAGAAACCAAAACTGTTTCTACAGGGCTAGTTGCCTTTTTGATGTTGATAATTTCTTCCATCATAGGCTCATCAATTTGTAAGCGACCAGCAGTGTCTATAATGACAGTGTCAAAGAAGTTTTTCTTTGCAAAAGCTAAAGCATTTTTTGCAATTGCTACAGCATTTTTGTTGTTTTCTTCTTTATATATAGGAACCCCTATTTTTTCAGACAAAAAAGAAAGTTGTTCAATAGCAGCAGGGCGCACAATATCACAAGCCACAAGCAAAGGTTTTTTTCCATCTTTTAGTAGCTTGTTTGCAAGTTTTGCCACAGTTGTAGTCTTTCCTGAACCTTGTAATCCTAAGAACAAAACCACTGATTGAGTGTCTGGACCTCTTAATGAAAGTTCTTTTTTTTCATCTCCCAAAAAGCTAGTCATTTTGTCATATACAATTTTGATAAATTGTTGACCAGGATCCACAGACTTTAAGACTTTCTCTCCTAAAGCTTCTTCTATAGTGGAATTAATAAATCTTCTAACAACACGTAAATTAACATCAGCGTCCAAAAGAGCAATTTTAATTTGTTCAACTGCTTCTTCAATGTTTTTTTCAGTGATTTTTGATTTTCCTGAAATGTTTCTAAAAACATCAGAAAACTTTTCTGTAATTTTTTCTAACATCAAACTTCTCCATTCATTATTTGTTCTATATAGTTTTGTGCATTCACTTCTTTGTTTAATATCTTATAGATTCCCGAACATATTGGCAATTTTAATGATTCTTTCATTGCAATTTTATGCACATAGTTGCATGCCATCACTCCTTCTGGAAGGTAGCCTATTTTTGAAATATTTTCTATTAAGCTATCAATGCCATTATATGGAGCTAAAAGATTGTTTTTTACTATTTCAAAACCAAAGCGACGGTTTCTTCCATATTTACTTCTACATGTAACTTCAAGGTCTCCTACCCCTGCAATTGACGTAAATGTTTCTGCATGAGTGGCTCCCATTGTGGCCCCTATAGTCTGTATTTCGTTTAGCCCTGCTGCAAGCAATAAAGAGCGAGTATTGTCCCCAAAGATATCTGTTGTTTCTGAAAGTGCATCAAGCACTCCAAAAGCTATGGCTATTACGTTTTTTATTGCAGCACACACTTGCACACCAACAACATCAAGACTGGAATAAACTAAAAGACTCTTGCTTTTTAATGCTTCACGACACCTTATTGACGCCATAGGATTGGATGAGGCAGCAATAAGCCCAGTCATTGCTCCCATAACAACCTCTTCACCATGAGAAGGCCCTGAAATATATACAAGATTTGTTGCATAAGAAGAAGGAAACATTTTTTCAAGTGTTTCAATTATAAATTGTGGCTCTCCTTCAGCATTTGGCATAAAGCCTTTTGTTAGGACTCCTATTGTGGGTAGCTTTTCTTTTTTTATTTCTTCTTGAAATGGCAAAGTGTTTAATAAAAGATTAACCGTATCTTTTAGGTATAAAGAAGGGCTTGCAAGAATAATCATGTCTGCATCACGAACCGCAAAAGATAAATCATTTGTGGCAAGCAAAGAGTGGGGTAAAGGATATCCTGCTAGATGAATAGTATTTTCATGTTTAGTATTTATGGCATCGCATAGTTCTTTGTTTCTGCCCCAGATAATTGCTTGATGCTCATTTTGGGCAACTGCACATGCTAAAGCTGTTCCCCAAGAGCCCGTACCAATGATTGCAATTTTGTATTTCACAAAACACTCCTATTAATATGAGAAGTTTATTGTATCAATGTGAAAACAAAAAAGCAATTACTCAACATATTTACCCAGAAATACTATTTTATGAAACTTGAAATTAAATCAATATCAAATTCTGCTATAACGCAAGGCATAGTAATTTCCCAATTTTCTAATATGTTTGGTGAAAGTTCTCCGAATGTTCCTACTTCTTTGCCTTCGATAGTGCATGTTGCAACTCTTCCTAAAATGAAGCGGGAATCAGAAGATTCTGTTACTTTGTAATCAAGATTAAGATAATAGAAAAATGCAGAAACTTCGCTTGCAATCTTATTATAATTTGCTTCCTTTTCTGCTGTCAAAAAGCATAAGCTATTTGATGTTTTTGTGCCATTTTCCCCATTCTTTGAAATGTAAGCTATCTTGCCAAGTTCAAATATTTTGTGTGGATATGTGGCTGTTGAAGAAGAGCTTTCGCAAGAAAGCAAAGATGGAAGAATTGAAGGACGCACAAACTGATAGTTTTCAGAAATTGGGTTTAGTATCTCCAAAACATTATCACTAGGTAATTGCATTTTTTCGATATAGTCTTGCTTTGAACCAAGATAGTTAAAAATAAACTCTTCATAACCCATTCCAACTAATAATTTTTTTATCTTTCTTCCTAAAACAGTTTGGGGCAAAAGACGACCTATAGTAAAATCATTTGGTGGTGTTGCTTCAAAAGAAGAAAGCCCATTAGCAATCATCACATCTTCCACAACATCAACAGGATGAAGATAATCATTCCTATAAGGAGCTATAAGCACTTGGATAGTGTTTTCATCTAAAATTCTTACATTGCTATCCATTTTTTCTAAAGCAAGGATAATCTCTTTCATAGAAAAAGAGCTCCCCAATAGCTTATTAATATAGTCAATTTTAACATTGCAAGGTTCTTGAAAATACATAGGTGTTACTAGCTCATTTTGGGCATCCTCTACTAGTATAGGTGCAACTTCCCAACCATTATCAGAAAAATCGCAAGCAACAATATTGCAAGCTAGCAAAACATTATTTAATTGAGTTCCTGTAAATTCCACAAATAAAAAGTCATCATCTTTTTCAACAGCTCCAATTTTGGCACTGTTAATAATCGGAGGAAAAGAAAGCACTTCACCTTTTGCATCTTTAAGAATAGGGTATTCCTTAAAGTCTTTTAGAATCCCTGCATATTCAATGCCTTTAGGGTGAGTTTTTAGTATTTCATTAAGAGAAGTAGGTTGTTCAAAATTAAGAGGCGTAAACTCAAAAGAAGGCGATTCTGTAGTGTAAGAAATAGGCCAAGAAATCATATTAGCTTTGTATATTCCCATTGCTAATGTTTGTCTTTTTTTTCCATAGTTAGTGCATAGTTTTTCTTGTGTTTGGATAATATTATGAAGTTCTTTGTCAGTGATTTTTTTGCCTTTAACCAAAAATCCTGCTATATAAGGACGAACCTTTTTCACTTTAGAATTAATTACTATCTTTGGTAAGTCCTTTTTAGCATCTTTTAATGAAAGAAAAGAATCATAAACACTTTTATTAGATTTTTGTTTATCGTGCAAGATATTCAAAGGACGACTAAGCCCATTTTCTGTCCAAAGATCTGGTCTATTAGTGTCGTTAAGTTCTATTTTTATATTTTCCGAATTCTCAAATTCTGTAGGCGAAACATCCAACTCTGCTTTTGCAAAAGTAAGGAGTGTTTCAAGTTCATCTATACTGTATTGCTTTCCTAAAAGCTTAAAAAAATTATCTTTATTTATTTCGATTTTAGGCATAAGAATCCTCTAAAATATGGTGTAAAATAGAAATAGAAGCCTTTCCAAAGACAATGTTTGAATAGGCTTCCATAATTTATCACACAAGATGTGTTAAGTTGCTAAATCTACAAGTTTTACCTTGCATATTCAACAATACGCGTTTCTCTAATTAATGTTATTTTTATTTTTCCAGGATATGTCAATTCATCTTCTATTCTCTTTGCAATATCCCTTGCTAATACTTTTGCTTCAATGTCTGTTTTCTTTTCATTATTAATTAAAACTCGTAGTTCCCTACCAGCTTGTATTGCATAACTACGTTCAACACCTTCAAATTTATTTGCTAGTGTTTCAAGGTTTTCAAGCCTTTTGATATAGTTATCAATACTTTCTCGCCTAGCACCAGGTCTTGCTGCAGAAATAGCATCTGCAATTTGCACTATAATTGCCTCGATACTTGTTGGTTCCACATCATTATGGTGTGCTGCAATAGCATTAACAATACGTGGGTCTTCGCCCATACGCTTTGCCATTTCCATCCCAACTTCAGCATGGTTTTTGTCCGAATCTGTTTCAGCACCCTTCCCAATGTCGTGTAAAAGAGCAGCACGCTTTGCAATTTTAATATCTGCCCCCACTTCACTTGCAATCATACCTGCAATAATTGCTGTTTCTTTGGAATGATGCAACACATTTTGCCCATAACTTGTCCTAAAGTATAAGCGACCTAATGCTTTCACTCCTTCTTGGCACATATTGTGAATACCTAAATCAAAAAGAACTTTTTCACCTTCTTCATATATCTTTTGTGAGACTTCTCTAGTAACTTTTTGAATAATTTCTTCAATACGACCAGGTTGAATTCTACCATCAAGAACAAGACGTTCCAATGCAACCCGAGCTATTTCTTTACGTACAGGGTCAAAACATGAAACTACAACAGCTTCAGGTGTGTCATCAATTATTATGTCAGCACCAGTCATTGTTTCCAATGCTCTAATATTGCGTCCTTCACGTCCAATAATCCTACCTTTCATCTCATCAGATGGAAGGCTCACTGTTGCAACACTAACATCATTAGAAATCTCTGTTGTCATGCGTTGGATAGTAGTAATTAAAATATCTCTAGCTTTTTTTTCTGCAATCACCTTAGCTTCATTTTCAATTTTGTTGATTAAAGCATAGGTGTCTTGTTTTGCTTCAGTTTCCAAACCTTCAACTAATATAGCCTTAGCTTCTTCACGTGTAAGCCCTGCAATTCTTTCTAATTCTAGCTTATGCCGTTCTTCTTCCCCTACTAAAAAAGCCTCTTTTTCATCCAAACGTTCTTTTCTTTCAAGTAGCAACTTATCATTTTTATCAGTTGCTTCAATTCGTTTTTCTAATAATTCCTCTTTTTGAGTTAGCCTGCGTTCAAAACGCTGAAGATCATTCCTTCTTTCTCTATTTTCTGCTTCCTGCTGTTTTTGTTCCCGAATTAAC
>JBQNBK010000023.1:0-20292 GCA_052169975.1 Treponema sp. | reverse complement strand
CTAATGTACTGCCATAACATTAACTAATGTACAATCGTAACACTAGCTAATGTACGACTATAACATGAGCTAATGTACCAAAATTGCATGCTTAAAATACATTGTGTGGGTAAGTTATTTTTTGAAGATGAATAAAGAGAAAAGCACGTTGATATAGACAAAAACTTAGAACAAAAATACGTACTCATTTGATAATAATTATACAGTATTTTCCCATCCTAAACTATGGAAATAAAGCTTTAGTGCATAAAAATATCTTGTATTAGCTAAACAACAATAGAAAAGGGATACTGCATCATAGATTACCTTGAAAGAATTGCTATTGTATTCTTTATAATATGGATCCTTATTATAGGTATGGTTGACTATTTAATGCTATGAGTATACAATTAAAGATATAGCCGTTTACATCTTGTGTTTTATTATTTTGTATTAATAGGATGTGATGAGGGGAATAGGTGTTACTATCTATAAATTTTAGGAGAGGTATAAAGATGAAAAAAAGATTTTCTATTGTTATGGTTGTCTTAATGACAATATTTGTTGCATCTCTTTTTGCAGAAGATGGAAAGCCAGTTGTAGGGCTTAATCCTGTTCAAGATTCAGTTAGAACAGCTGATAGTGAAAGAGCAGCTAAAAGATTAGATTCTCATATTTCTGCAGCTTTGTTAAAAATCAAGAAATTTACAGTAGCCAAGAGAGAAGGCAAAGAAGACGTAAAAGATTTAAATTATTTATTGGATTTGAATATTACTGAATATTCAGAAGAAACAATGAATGTAAAGAAAATGATGCAACGCAATGCTAAATATTCTGTTGAAGTAAAATTTGTGAATGTTGCAAACAATCATATTTTAATTCAAGAAACAATTAAAGATATGTATAATGGAGAAAAAGTTCCTATGGCAGGTGCTGTTCCTGAAATTGTTTCTCCAGCAATGGAAGCTTTAGCTACAAAAATTGCAGATAGAGTTACAGCAGAGTTGTTCCCTGTTTCAGTTTTGAAAGTGAGCGAAGGCGGTATTATTACTATTGCTAACTATGGATTTAATGTTGGTGAAGTATTTAATGTATTCAAGTTAGGAGATGCTATTGTTGATCCAAACACTGGTGATGAATTGGCAAGAGATGAAGTTATGGTATGTCCTATTATTGTTCTTGAAATTTCAGGAAGCACAGCAAGATGTCTTGTTCATACTTTGAAACCTTATAAATCAAAGTATAAGGGAGCTGTTCTTGAAGTTGGTATGTTCTGTAGACGTGCTAATGATGCACCTATAGATGAAAAAACTCTTGCACCATTATTAAAACAATTGAAGAAGTTAAAGTAAGAATAACTACTTAAAACTTTTCTATTCCCTATGTTCTTTAGCGTGTGCACTATGCACACGCTTTTTATTTTAAAGCTATCTGTTATTCTAATTTCATAAGATTTCGTAAGTTTTTATTAAAATTCTTAATGTGTCATGTTCCATTTTATTCTAAATAAAAAATAAATATTTCCGATAACGATTAAAGGTGGTCTCTATAAGAAAATAAACTTAAAGGAGAAGAGGGATATGACAGTTTCAAATTATGTGCCTTTACAAACAATTTCATATTCAGCATTACCTAGAGTTTCTGCTGGTGGTAGAGCTTATATGCCTGTTAATTCAAATCAGATGCTATATGCTCATTTTAAATATGTTGCAGGTGTTCCTGCCGGAGAAGGGCAAAGTGGTGTAAGCATAGATAAGTTGAGTATATTAAATTCATTGATAGATAGACTTGTAACTGCTAAACAAACTTCAATGGCAGAAGCTAAGGCAACAAAAGAAGTCTTAAAACAAGATGATGTTAGTGATGCTCAGCTTGATCGTTTAATTCAATATTATTTATCTGAAATAAAGCGTTTCAATAGCATAAAAGCTAATTTTGGATATGGCTTGGCAATTCAAGCAGATCCAATTATAAACTTGACAGCATAAACTTCTAAAATTATACTTATAGGCTATATGCGTGCTTTCTCTTTTGCCTTAAAGTATATTATTTTAAGTTTATTTCTTACTTGTATTAGTGCTAAGGGATTTACAGAAAGCCTTCAAGTTTTAAAAACTAAGTATTTTGATATTATTTATTCGCCTTCCTCTAAGGTAACAGCAACTTTACTTTATGAACATGCAGATGCTTATGCCGAAGAGATTTCTTCTCGCCTGAATAAGAAAATTCCACACAGATATCCTGTTTATATTTCTTCTAAATCAGAAATTTTAAATGGATATTATACGCTTTTTCCATACCAAAGAATTGTTATTTATGATGCAACTATAGGAGATGGAGAGTTAGGAAATTCTTATGATTTAATATTGAATGTATTTTATCATGAGCTAACACATGCAATATCTTTATGGTATTACCTGCCTACTCTTTCACTTTCTTTTGAAGAAGGTGTTGCAGTATTATTTGAAAGTAGGGGGGATCAAGGAAGGTTAAATGATCCTTTAATAATGCATCATTTAATGCAAAATAAGATTGACAAAACTACTCCTACATGGCGAGAAGCTGCAGGTCATAGGGATGTGTATCCCGGAGCTTTTTGGGCTTATATATATGGTGCTTCTTTTCTTTCATATTTAGAAAATATTTATGGGAAAACAGAATATATTAAGTTTTTTCATAACCATTTTTTTGTTTTTCCAAAAGGTAAAACAAAACATATTTTTAAGAAACCTTTAGAAGAATTATGGAAAGATTTTACAGATTCTATTAGCTATCCTGAAAATATAATAAAACCAGAAGCTTTTTCTAAAGAGAAAATGGGTAGTAGCGTTATTGCCCAAAGCAAAGATGGTTTTGCATGTTATGATTCTACAAAGAAAACAGTATTTTTTTATGACGCAAGTGGGAAAAGACAAAAACTATTCTATGCTCCTTCCCCTATTACTGATTTAAATTTTTCAATTGATGGTTCTTTTTTGCTTGTTACAGATGTGAAAGATGATTGGGGAAAAATAAAGCAAAGGCTTTCTATTTATGACATTAAGGCTAAAAGGTTTTTGAATAAAAAAAAGTTTTCAATTCGTTATGCTAGCTTTGTAGGTGAAAAAGATATTTGTGCAATTAAAGTTGAAGGACAAAGTTCATCTATTATTCTTTTAGATTTTGATTTAAATGAAAAAGAGACATTGTTTTCTTGTGGTCCAGGTTTAGCATATTCACAAGCTTATAATCTTGTTTATGCCTCAAATGAAAAAGTTGCTTTTATTGCTGCAAATGGGCTTAATCGAGATATGCTACTTTTAGACATAAAAACAAAAGAAATTAAGAAATTACAAGGTATAGAAGATTTACCAGCTATTAGATATTTAAAATCTAGTTTTATTGATGATGAGGTATTTTTAAGCTTTTCATGGTGTAATAAAGGTGATCTTTATAGAATGGCTTTATATGATGTGAAAAATGATAAGCTAAAAATATTGGAAGAAAATATTTCAGCAGGAGTGTTTCAGCCTATTGTTTTTGATAGGAAAGATGATGTATTAAAGATTGCATATATTGGAATACATGGAAAATATAGTATGTTATATCAACTTTCCAGCAGTATTCTTAAAGAAAAAACTATTAGTTTGGCTAATTTTGATTTAGAAAAGAAAGAAGCAATTAGCAAAGCTCCAAATTTTGAAATAGCTATGCCACAAAAATATAATTATTTTTCTTGGGCTTGGAAAGTTTTGCCTCTTCCATATTTGCTTCCATCTACTGATTGGAAAAGTATTGGTGAGTGGGGGTTTGGTGCTTATCTTTATGGAAAAGATCCTACAGAGTTTATTACATTTGATGTAACACCTATTTTTTATGTAAAGCCCTTTTTTATGGATATTGGGTTAAATACATACTTGGATTTTACGTCTTTTAAATTAGGTTTTACTCTTCATGATAAAAATGTTGGTTTTGTTGGTCGTAATACTGGTTTTGCAGTAAATGCAGAGACAAGTTTTTCATTAGACCAAATTAATAAGAAGTTTACTTTTGGTTCTAGAATTGGAGTTTCTGGTTCTCTCAAATTTCCATCAGATTATTTATCATATAAAACCTTATATTCGCATAAGTATACTGATTCTTTTCTTTCCTATTCATTATATGGTAGATATTCACAGTTTGGTAAACGATTTAGGTTGAATTCTCCTTTTTTTGCAATAGATGAACGAGGTTTTAGTACATCTTTTAAAACAGATTATTTTTTGAATATGAATTCAAAAGATAGTATGTTTATTTTGCAAGCAATGGGGAATTTTGCAGTACCTGTAGTTCCTATTAAAATGAAAATAGCGAGTTACTATGGTTATAACACATACTATAGCCCTTCACGCGGAACATTTATTTTTTTAGGGAATAGAAGTTTTATTTCAGCCCTTTCTTATTTGCCAACAATGGATGAGTATCAAAGCCTTAGTAAAAGCCTTAATGTTGCTAAAAATAATATAGGTATGTCTTTTGATATTTCAGTTAGAATTTTTAGTTATGAAATACAACAGGGAAGCAATTTATTTTTAATATATTTTAATCGTATTAATTTTGAAATAGGGTATTATTCTATTTTAAACCTTGCATTAAAAGCGGATGGAAAAGCAGTGCCTACTTATTTTCATTCATTTTATACTGATACTTATTTGGATATCAGTGGGATGGTAAAATTGGGTGTTAGATATAGCCAGCCAATTGAACAAAATGTAGGACTTGGAAAATTTTCTATGCTATTAAAAGCAAATATATTTTTTTAAATAATGTTGAATGTATAGTGATGATATAAGATTAAGAGTGTTTTTTAGTAGTATTGACTTTTTCTTATTTAGTTGATAATCTCCTAAGATATCTAATTAAGATATAGGGCCTATAGCTCAGTTGGTTAGAGCAGCGGACTCATAATCCGCGGGTCGCCGGTTCAAGTCCAGCTGGGCCCATCATTCAAACTTATCACTTATTTCATTATTTCTTCTTTAATTTTACCCTTGATAAAGGTCTGTTACTATGTTATTCTATTATATAACTTTATTTCTTTTTAAATGATATGGAGGGCGGTATGGCAGGCTTGACACGCAAAAAAAATAAGGAAGTTTCAGAAAACGAAGATCAATTAAAGTTAGTTACCTTTCAATTAGGTTCAGAATTATATGGTGTTGAAATTATGGAAGTTGATCAGATTGTTAGGATTCAAGATGTTCGTCCTATACCTAATGCTCCATATTATGTGGAAGGAATCTTTACATTACGTAGTGAAATTATTCCTATAATTTCCTTACATAAACGATTTCATATACAGAAAGCTGTTTTTGAAGATGAAGATGAATCTCTTGGTGGTTTTGTTATCTTAAAGATTGAAGGTAACAAAATGGGTATTATAATAGATAGAATTGCTCGTGTCGTTGACGTAAAAAAGGAAGATATTCAACCACCTCCAGAAATGATTACAGGTATTGGAACAGAGTATATTCATGGTGTTGTACGAAGGGAACATGGTTATCTAATTATTCTTGATATACGAAAACTCTTTAATTCTAAGGAACTTCAAAAACTAGCAAGTGCATTCTAAATGAAAATACCTCTTTATAGCCCTACTATTTGTCGTTCTGAAATGGAGGCTGTCCTCACTCGTATGGTTGAAGAACGAGTGGGACCAGGTGAGGTGAATAAGGCATTATCAAGTCTTGCTTCAGAATATATTGGTTCTGTTTATGCAACAAGTTTTAGAAGTCCTCCTATTGCATTGCATTATGCTATTTCTGCTTTAGATATTCCAGCTAATTCTTCTATTATTATTTCTGCTCTTTCTCCTTTTTGGGTATACACAGAGCTTAAAAGGGATGGATTTAATCCTATAATTATTGATGTTGCTCCTGATAGTTTTTTTATGGATATAGAGAAAGTAAAGGAAAAACTGGAGCAAGCAAAAGCAATTATAATAAATGAGCCTTTAGGGCTCATGCCCAATATGGAAGAATTAACAGAATTTGGGCTTCCTATCATAGAAGATATTTCTCAAAGTATTGGTGCGACTTATACTGGCATAAAAGCTGGGACTAAGAGTAATTTTGCTCTTCTTGGTCTGGAAGAACATGATATTCTTACAGCAGGAGGTGGAGCTATTCTTTTAGCAAACAAAAAGGAAGAAGCTTCTTCTCTTAAAAAACTATATGCTGATGCTCCTTTAACTGATCTTTTGCCTGATATTAATGCAAGTTTAGGTCTAGTTCAATTAAAACAAAATCTAAAAAACACAGAAGCAAAACAAGAGATTTTTGAAGTGTATAAAAAAGCTCTTTTGCAAACTTCGCATAAAACAATCATGGTTTCTTCTGATGATGCAAACCCTGTATATTCATTTCCTATAATTTTTAATTCTAATGTGGCAGAAATTGAAAAGTTTGCCCTAAAGAAAGAAATAGAGATAGAAGCAACATTTAAGAATTCTTGTATCGCTTTTTTGAAAGAACTTCAAGAAGAATATATCAATGCTTCTTCAATGTTGTTTAGGTGTTTTTTGTTTCCACTATATCCACGTCTTGGCAAAAAAAAGATAGTGGAAATTGCTAAAATATTATCTAGCTTACCTTAGATATTATGAATTATCCTGCAAAGAGTGTTTTAATTGTTATAAGCAAAGATAAAAAAGATGCAATTCCTCTTAAAGATAAGATTGTGGATTTCTTGAATGAAAGAGATATTTCTAGCGATGTGCATTACTATGACGGCTTTTCATATGATGAGATGGAAATAAAAAGGTCTTTCACTCATGCAATAAGTCTTGGGGGTGATGGCACGGTGCTTTTTACGGCAAGGTTTTGTGCATCTTTTAAAGTGCCTGTCTTTCCAATCAATTTTGGACGTTTTGGCTTTATTGCGAGCGTAGAGCCAAGTGAATGGGAAAGAAAACTCGAACTATTCATACAAAACCGAAGCGATTTATATGAAAGGCTTCTCCTTTATGCAACAGTAACTAGAAAAAAAGAAGTTATTGCACGCTTTGAAGCATTAAATGATATTGTTGTTTCTGGGGCAAGCATTGGAAAGTTGGTTAATCTTAATGTGAGTTTTAATGAAATCCCTTTTGGCTCTTATAGAGGGGATGGAATTATTATTTCGACACCTACAGGATCAACAGCTTATTCAGTTGCCTCAGGTGGCCCTATTTTAGACCCTACAGTTTCTGCTTTTGTGTTGACCCCTATGGCTCCCTTTTCACTTTCCAATCGCCCTATTGTACTTCCATCTTCTGGTACAATTAAAATTGAAACGCCACAAGTGAGGCATGCAAATATTTCACTACTATCTGATGGACAAAAATTACTAACACTAAAAAAAGATGACATAGTTTCTATTACAGAATCTAAGCATAAGGTGTTATTGGCTTATTGCTCACCAATGAAGTTTTATTCAGCACTCAATTCAAAGCTTGGTTGGCAAGGCTCCGTATTATAAGTTTCGGAATTGCTGCTTGCTTTGTGTCCAGCTCAAAAGAGCTGACCTTTTGATCGGGCGTACAAAGCCCTTTTGATAGAACGTGCAAAGATCTTTTGATAGAGCGATGCGGATGGCTCCGCATCGCCTTATGCGAACGGATCGCACACCCTGAACAGAGCGGGTGTGCTGAGCCAGCTACTAATCATTCCGCTAGAATGTTAAGGAAACGCTGATTAAAGCTAGGCTATCGCCAGCGATAGCTACTAGGCGGAGCATTTAATCAACGTTCCTTTCACTTTCTAAAAGATTGCCATAAGTTACAGTTAGATGGCAACTTTTCAAGTCACAATTAATCAGTGCCTCCTTAAAGTAATTCAAATACTGGTTCTACTTTTATTTCTTTTAAGCCATAATCACCTGAGCCTTCAACCAGCTCACTAGAGGAGATCAATAAATGAAATGTCTCATTATTCTTACCTTCCCATTTGTGCTTGTATGACTCTTCTACTTTGTTATTATTTATCTTCCACTCTTTTACTTTCATTCCATCTGGTAATGTAGCATCAAATTTGACCTTACTACCTATCTCCATATATCTTCCATTAACAACATCTTCAGGTATCCTTGCAAAAATATCCGCAATTCCTCCACCGCCATACCCAGAGAACCATGAACATTTGGCTTTGTTAGGTTCAAAGACCATTCGTATTATGTTAGTTTTCAATAAGCAAGTTACACGTAATTGAAACCTTCCAAGCACTTCATCAGTGTCTTCCATTTTGACGGTGTAATCAAAATGGTCAGAGACAGTGGATTCTTTACCCCATTCTGTTTGCCTTACGTCTTTAACCATCCATGTTGTAATCACATAAAACTTAACCTCTTTTTTAGGCATAAATCTTAGTTTTTCACCTTCGTAAACAATACCATCATTAAGGATTTTCTCGCCATTACTCAAAGTGCATTCTGCTATAGGCTCTCCAAATTTCACACTAACTGACGGTAGATTGATTAGCTCATAATGAATAGTGATTACGCCACTTTCGCTATCATCTTTGTCCACTACGTAGTCAAATGTAGTTGAATCAGTTTTTGCTTTGCCTTTTACTAGCCAGTTTTTGAACTTTTTGCCTCGCACTAGCTTTTCTGTCTTAAAGCTAAAGGTGAGTTTATCCGAAACTTTCACTTCGTTATTACTATGAATATCTGTGCCTGCATTTTTGCACGATATATAATCTTCATCAAACTTTACATTAACAGGTTCAATGATAGTCTTTTTCATTTCAACTTGTATTGCCCTGTTGCCACCAACATCGTTTTCAGTCACTTTATAAGTTATCTCTTTTCTGTTATCAACTGAAGTGCCAGTTGTTAGCACTTTGCCCCCTATTTTCCACTCTTTAACTACTTCTCCATCTTTGAGTATTGCCTTGAACTTTAAGAAAACACCCTTGCTTATGCTATCTCCACTTTTCACTTTCGTGCTATCTGCCCAAAGAGTGCATTCAATATCTTCTTCATTGAATTGCACTTTTATCTTTTCCACTTCCTCATAGCTAATAGTGATTTCTTTCTTTTCGCCTTCACCGTCATCTACATTCACAGTGTACACAAACATATTAGTAATTTGGCTGGTTTGAGCCTTTTGGTTGACTATCCAGTGTTTCATCTTAGAGCCCTTATTGAGCTTGGCTTGAAACGTTAGCTTTTGCCCCTGATAAACAGAGCTTTCGCTATCAATATTTTCCCCCTTATAATTAGTGCACGATATTAGTTTTGCGTCATACTTGATAGTAGCCTTTGGTAGAACACTTTTTTCGCAACGCACTTTTAAGGTGAGAGCTGCATCAATGTCTTCGTTTTTAACAGTGTAGTCAAATACTCTAGCTTTTTGCCCAGCCTGCTCTTTTTCACTTACAAACCACTTTTCTATCTTTTCACCATCAGCCACTCTTGCCGTAAACTGTAGTGGCCTGCCTACTTCGATAACATCTCCGTTTTTCACAGCAGTATTATAAAACGTGCCTACCCATTCGCATTTTTCAATATCATCACCAAAGTGTATGGTTATCTGGGTTTTCCCCACTTCTTTCACTGCTATTGAAATGACCTTCATACTATTCGCATCAGCTTTTTGGACGATATACTTAAACTCTAGCTTATTAGAGTCATCTATCTTTTTCCCATTAACCACCCAATACTCTATTTCTTTTTTGTCGTCTTTAAAACTGAACTTTAACGCCTCGCCTTCCTTTGCCTTGTAGCCAGAACTAATAGCCTCATTTGAAGCTTGTTTTGAGGCAACAATGCTTTCGCTATCAAATTGGATTGTAAATAGCTCAGGTGGCAAATCTTCAAACACTATGCCTATTTTGATGATGCTAATATCTTTTTCTTTCTTTGCCTTTTTGCTATCTACTTTTAGCTTTAATTGCTTCTCTTTTTGCCCTTCGATTTCTTCATCATTTAGAGTCCATGATTTTATTCGCTTAACTTTTTCTAACTTTCCAATAAAAGTGAACGTTAAAGACTCTCCGTCTTTTGCAAATTGCCCACTCGTTATACCCTTATCGCAAGAAATGTTGGCTTTATCAAAAAGTAGTTGAACTTTCTTTTCTTCAGGTATTTTGTCTTTTTGGGTAGGTTGCATCTGCCCCTTACACGCAAACAACAAAAACAAAAAACAACTAATAAACAAAAAATACTTTCTCATTTTAATCTCCTTTTCAAAATATAGAGTTTGTAAAAAAGATGTCTTTATCAGTATGAATACTTATAAATATAGACTAGGTTTTATGGGAAAAGGTTGCAAAAGATAATATTTTTTATTTAAGAGGCTTAGATAAGGCTATCTAAGAGGTTTAGATAGGGCGATCTAAGATGATTAGATAAGGCGAGTGGCACTATCCCACTCGCTAGAGTGTGCTCGACGTACTCTAATAAAATTATCTTTGAAATTAGGTAGGCAATGTTTAAATATCATTACTATTTAAAACTGTTCTCATTTTTGGTATAGTAAGCTAATTATGAATCTTTCTCAATTGGAAAATAAAGTTGCTAATTGGCAAGAGTTGCAGTCATTAATCAAAAATATCAAAACCAATGCCTATCCATATAAAATACTAGGGATTAATAATGGATTTAAGGGCTTTTTTCTAAAAGAATATATAAAAAAGATAGAATCTAATATATTACTAGTAGTGCCTACAGAAAAAGATATTGATGCTATAATTGCAGATCTTAGTATATTAAATGCAGAATATTATATTTTGCCTGCATGGGGAACCATTGCTTATAGCCCAATCTCTATTAATTCACAAATATTTGCCAATCGTGTTGATATGTTATGCAAATTAGGAAACATTGCAACAAGTGGGAAAATCAATAAGAACCTAATATTTATAACAACACAAAAAGCCCTGCTCACTCCTATACCTCCGCTTTCTTACATAGATACATTAAAATATAAGATTGTTAAGGGCAAAAACTATGATGCAACAGAAATTACAAAACTGCTTGTTTCATGGGGATATATAAGAGTTCCAAGAGTGAGTGCAAGAGGAGAGTTTTCACAAAAGGGTGAAGTGCTTGATATTTGTCATATAGCAAGCTCGCAAAATGAAAATCTTGCATATCGCATAGTGTTTGACTTTGATATTGTGGAAAAAATAAGGTCTTTTGATTTGAACTCTCAAGCCACATTGCAAGAATTTAATGAGATTGAATTATGTGCCACAAAAGAAGTGATTTGGAGCGATGAAAGGATAGAAGTATTAGAGAAAAATCTAAATGAATATGGGGAATTTACTGATTATTCTAAGGTCTTAATAGAAGAGTTAAAAGAAAAAAGAACTTTTGCAGGCGAAGAAATATTCTTTCCTTTAAGCTTTGAAAAAGAATATACAATTCTTTCATATCTAAAAGAAACTGAAACTTTCACTGTATTTTACATAGACTATGAAAGACAAGAAAGTGCAAGCCCTATATTTCAGCGTGAATATCTTTCATTATATAAAAATAGAAAAGCAGAAAGTGATAATTTTGATTCTTACAACAATCTAATAAAAGAATATCCAGAACCTAAGAGGATTTTATTAAGTTTTGAAAAAACTATAACAAGCTATAAGAAAACTATTCTTCTAAAATCATTGATGGATAAATTAAATTCGTTAGAGGACGAAGAAAAAGAAGATTTAGTAGCTGAAGCTGAAGGTATCAGTGAAGATTCCCCTATTGAAGAAAACACAGAAGAAGATGAATCTTACTTCAAACTTAGTATAAGCCCAGAGCGTAATTTTTTTGGCAACATTGTATACTTTAAAGAAGAGTTGGCTGCCTTAATAAAAGAAGGCTGGAATATATATGTATTTGCAGAAACAGAAAACCAAGCTTTGCGTATAGGAGAAATATTAAAAGATTTTTCTGTTGGCATATTCCCTCTTAACCTTTCTAGTGGTTTTAGTATTCCATCTCTTAAAATTCTTGTAATTCATGAAAAAGAAATATTTGGTCGTCGTCGCCGTGTTCCAAAGGTAACAAAGAATGTTAAAAGTGAAGTTATTGATAGTTTTGTAGAACTAAACCCCGGTGATTATGTTGTCCATGTAAATTATGGTATTGGCATTTTTAAAGGTATTGAGCGAGTTAAGATATTAGACACTGAAAGAGACTACATCAACTTACAATATGCAAATGATGAAAGCACTTTTATTCCTATTGAACAAGCAGATTTAGTGCAACGCTATATTGGAAATGAAGGCTCTGCTCCCAGTTTAGATGTATTAGGCTCTAAGTCTTGGGAAAATAGAAAAAACAAGGTTAAAAAATCAGTTGAAGACATTGCAGAAAAACTAATTGAACTCTATTCAAAAAGAAAGATTGGTAAAGGATTTGCTTTTCAAAAAGATGATGAATGGCAATTTGCATTTGAGGCAGCCTTTCCATATGAAGAAACTCAAGACCAATTAACCTGTATTGAAGAAGTTAAAAAAGACATGCAAAAAGCTTTGCCTATGGATCGTCTAGTATGTGGAGATGTAGGCTTTGGAAAAACAGAAGTTGCTATGCGTGCTGCCTTTAAGGCTGTTATGGGAGGAAAACAAGTAGTTTTTTTAGCACCTACAACTATTTTAGTGGAACAGCATTATGGAACTTTGCTTAAAAGATTTAATAAGTTCCCTGTTAGAATTGCAAAAATGTCTCGCTTTGTTTCAAGGCAAGAACAAAAGAAAGTGCTTTCTATGCTTAAAGAAGGAGAAATTGACATTGTTGTTGGCACTCATAGAGTAATTCAAAAAGATGTTATTTTTAAAGATTTAGGGCTTATTATTATTGATGAAGAACAAAGATTTGGAGTGAAAGATAAGGAGCGTCTTAAAAGTTTAAAAACAAATGTTGATTGCCTTTCTATGTCTGCAACTCCTATTCCTCGCACTCTTCATATGTCATTACTCAAGATTAGAGACATGAGTATCATCACAACACCTCCACAAAACAGAAAGCCTGTAGAAACAATAGTTGATGAATATAATGAAGAGACTGTATGTCGCATTATAAGGCGAGAAACTGAGCGTGGTGGGCAAGTTTTTTATTTGCATAATAAAATTGAAACCTTAGATGAAGTGCAATATAAACTACAACAATTATTACCAGAACTCTTAATTGAAACAGCTCATGGACAGATGAGTAGTAATGAAATAGAAGATATTTTTAAGCGTTTTTCTCTTGGAGGCTTTCAAGTACTTATTTCAACTACAATTATAGAAAACGGAATTGATATTCCTAATGCTAACACAATAATTATTGATAGGGCTGATATGTATGGCGTTTCCCAATTATATCAATTAAGAGGGCGAGTGGGACGTTCTGATAGAAAAGCCTTTGCAGCTCTTTTATATCCAGAAAAGAAGGTACTTTCTGAAGTTGCAATGAAAAGATTACAAGCCATTTCTGATTTTACAGAACTTGGTGCAGGCTTTAAGATTGCTATGAAAGATATGGAAATTAGGGGAGCAGGTAATTTGCTTGGAAAAGAACAATCTGGCTATATTTATTCTGTAGGTTTTGACCTTTATTTGCGTCTTTTAAGTGAAGCAATCGAAAAACTAAAAAACTCAAATTATGCTCCTCCTATTGATGTAAGTATTGAGCTTGAATATTCTGGTTTTATTCCTGATTCTTATATATCATTGCCAGAAACTAAGATGGAAATATATAAGAAAATTGCAAGCGTTAAGACAAAAAGAGATTTTGATTCTGTTGTTTACGAAATTAACGATCGCTTTGGCACTCCACCCGTTGAAGTTGAAAGCCTATTATCTCTTTCTGAAATAAAAATAATATGCAATAAGCTATTTATAAAAAGCCTAAAAGAGCGTGGAGCAAAGGTAAGAATTGAGTTTAATAGAGTGTCTGAAATTTCAATAGAGAAATTAATTTCGCTTATTAAAAGTTCTCATGGAAGAGCAAAACTGGATGGTAAAGAACCCAATGTCTTAATCCTAGAAACAGGCAACATAGGCTTAAAAGAAAAATCAGAGTTTATCCATGAAAATTTAACAAAGTTGTTGTAATACTAATCTAGTATTGAATCTAAAATAATTGGAAGATCCTCATTAAGGTTTCCATTATAATCAACATATGGTATTTTGAATTTGTCTAGTGCTAATTTAAATCTTTCATAGCCTTTATTATCTCGACAAGCCACCCAACAAACACCTAATTCATCGCATTGAGCTTTATTTTGATTGGACAACGTGTCAGCTACAAATAAATCACTATTTCTTGCAATAATTGCATCAGCACTTTCTGGGTTCCCTGCACCCATTAATTTTACTTCACATCTATAGTGTTTTTCTTTACTAATAAGGAAAAAATCGACTTCCCTATCAACATTTGCTTTTTTATTTTTTATAAAATGAGTTTTATCATAATATTTCTCAGAAACTTGGTATAATTTACATAACGTCAACATTAAGTATTTTTCAACATTTTTACCAACACTGCTCCAAACACTACCACGAAATGCTGCTCGTTTTACAGCTAATGTATTTATAATAATAAGGCTTTCATTTATGTTTAAGTCAACACAAACACCATTAAATTTA
This sequence comes from Treponema sp., assembly GCA_052169975.1. Taxonomy (GTDB): domain Bacteria; phylum Spirochaetota; class Spirochaetia; order Treponematales; family Treponemataceae; genus Treponema_B. The sequence goes on along the minus strand of JBQNBK010000023.1, from coordinate 5,749 downwards.
ATTTGTAAGTTTAAATCTATATCTTTTTCATTCTCAATCAAAGCTTGAATATTGTTATATAAAGAATCAAAATGGCTAATTGATGCATCTATAACAATCTTTTTTGTGCTAGATTTATACATATTGTGTATAGTTTTTTTATTTAGTCCTGAATTAATAGCTATATCATCTGATGGTAGTGTTTCATCAAGAAATGCAGTTTTATACCAATCAATATTAATTACTTTAGAATTTAATTTAGCTTCTATAACTTTTTTAAAAAAATCAATTGTAAATTGCAAAAATTCAGCATTGATTAAACTAACAACTTCCATTCTATAATCTAATGATTTTATTACGTTGATTATAATATTTTTAATGACTTGATTTTTTATCTTCATTTTATAGTTTCCCTAAATTCTTCTAATGTTAGAAATTTAGTATTGCTTTCTTGAAATAATTCTACATCATTAATATTAGTTTTCATATATTCAAAATATGTATTATCTTTTTCTGTTAAGAAGAAAGAACGTTCAAATGCTTTGCAAGCTTTTCCTACAGTACCACTCCCAGCAAATGGATCAAAGACTAAATCACCTTTAAATGAATAATATGTTATTACTTTTTTACATAGTTCAAAAGGAAAAACAGCAGAATGTATCTTGTCTGATGTTGGGCATATTTTCCAAACATTTGTTGCCTCAAAATCACCTTTCACCTTACTATTTTCAACTGTTTTTTCATCATATTGCCTAATATTCCAATCAATCAATTTATCACTAGGTTTTCTATACACCATTATATATTCAGTAATAGTATTTGGCTTATAAGCCAAAGGCTTTCTATGCTGAATAAAACCACCAACTCTGTTTCTTACACTATATTCTGGTTTTAGCCATACTATATCATCTATAAATTCCCATCCTATTGATGTAAGTTCATGATGCAAGTCAAAAGGAATGGGATATCTTTTACTTGAATGTTTTCTACTGATACGTGGTATAATAATAGGGGAGGTATTAACTACTAAAAAACGTCCCTCTTTTGTTATTCTAAAAACTTCATTAAAAACATTTTTTAAAAAAGACAAATATGCAGAATAACTAGAATAAACACTATAATCTCTTGCATTATAATATGGTGGAGAAGTAAAAGTTAGATGAATACTTTCATCTTTTATTAGGGGGAATACATCTAACACATCAGCATTTAGTACAATATTTCTTAGATAACTATATGTTTCTGAATGTGAAATATCATCTTTTTTATAAGAACCAAAATACTCATGCAGTATAAAGTTCCTTATTGTTTCATTTTCGTGGGTCTTAAGTGTCTTTAATTTTGTTTTTATCTCTTCATTATCAAAAACTTGTAGCCCTCTAATTGCCTGACATATTATTTTTGGATCATCATTATTGAGCATTTCCATTAAAAAAGGAATTGATTCTTCATTTTGCATACGCCCAATTGCAGAAACTGCTTCACACCTAACAATTGAACTCTCATCATCTGTAGCTATTTGTTCTAAACATGATAAATATTTACTAGATTTCAACTTACCTATGTTTTTAACTGCAAGATATCTTACATTCTCATTGGAATGTGTTAGAAAATAAGAAAAACATGTCCCTTCAAAAGCTTTTGGCAACTTACCTATATACTTTAAAATGAATATAATTGCATTAGAATCATTTTGATTTTCAAATATCAGTTTTTCCAGAGTCTTGGGATTAGTTTTTAATTTATCTATATATTCCTTTGTTATTTCTTGATGCATCACTAAAGTTTTTTTAGTTTTTCTATTGGGGCTGTGATTAATCCTGTTCTGCCACATTCAAAGAAATCTTTTTCTTCCCATCCTGCAAGGACTATATTGTCTTGTAATGTAAAATATGTATAAGAAAAATCTTTAGGTAGTTTGGGCAATGAATATATATGAATATCCTTCGTTTTTGTTTCGTAAATATATAGCTTTCCATTATTTAAAAGAAGTGCGTAAACAACACTATCTTTTGTCCTATTTGAAAAAGCAACAGCTTCATATTCTGAAACTTCAAAATTATTAGCCTTGCCTGTGTTTCTTATGATTTTAATAGGGCTTGGGTAATTGCTATCAAAATATTCAATGCTAACACTTTTCTCTTCCATACTTTTTATTAAACTTATAATTGGTTCAGGTAAAGATGAAAAACGAGCACCGTCTTCCAGTATTGGCAACATTGCTTCCATAAATACATCAGCTGTTATTGGGGTGTAATTAGCATTAAGAATATCATTTATATTATTAAACTTAAAATACCTAAACTGTATGTTTTTTCCATCATCAAGTTTGAATGAAGCCAACCATTGTGTGTTATAGCTTAATTCAGTTAGGGAAGCATAAGCAGGTAATGCAAAATGATGTGGAAAAAGGATTGATTCTAAGTCTTTAGTTATTGGATTATAGCGATTTAAAATGGGGAGCTCTTCATGTGTTAATTTATCTTCTTCAAAGTTTCCTATGCTTTCAAACATAGTATTTTTATAAGACTTAACTAAAAAGCCTATATCTGTGTTATAAAAGCCAGAAGCAGTGAAAAAGGGAAATAAAGAATTAGAAAAAATAGTAACTGATTGATTAAAAATGCTACTAAAAGGGAAAATACCAACTTTATTCACAATGAAACAAGCTTCCCCATCAAAAAAGCCCATTCCTGAAATACGAGTACTTTCAGTCCATGGTAAAAAATCACATTTAGGGCACTTATTTATTGATGAAATATTATGCAAATGCTCTGTGGTATTATCTAAAGGCTTTTGCGAAAAGTAGTATAATTGAACTGTTGTTTTTGTTTTGGATAGTTCTTCTGTTTCTTGTATTGTTTTATTCTTATTTTTATTGCAAGAAACCATCAACACCAAGAAAAGAAGAACCAATAAAGATGCTTTACGCAAGAGCTATAACCTCAATTTCAACTAAAGCATCTTTAGGAAGCCTTGCCACTTGCACTGCACTACGAGCGGGATGTTTTTCTGTACCAAAAAGTTCACTATAAACTTTGTTCATTTCTGCAAAGTTATTCATATCACTTAAAAATACTGTTGTTTTGATAACTTTATCAAGTGATGAGCCTGCTTTTTCTAGGATAGCTTTTACATTCAAGAGAGATTGTCTTGTTTGTTCAGCAATGCCACCTGCCACAAAAGCTCCTGTTGCTACATCAATTGGTAATTGACCTGAAGTGAAAATCATACCATTAGCTTTAACACCTTGTGAATAAGGCCCAATAGCTGATGGTGCTTTGTCTGTTGCAATAATTTCTTTCATAATACATCTCCTAAAATTAATATTAAACTTAACAAAAGTTAGACATACTTTAATCTAAAAATTAAACTTTGTCATTATATCTATCCTTTGTGTTTATCAGTGATTTTATATGCTATATACAATAAAAGAGATAATATATATGGAAAAGATAGCATTAATGTTGGTGATAACTCACTTTTAACTTGCAATATGTTTGTTCCATATTCCGCAGTAGCAAAAATAAAAACAGCAAGCAAACATAAAAGAGGTTTTTTAAGCCCTAAAAACACAGCTAGAATCCCTATCCACCCCTTCCCTAAACTCATGCTTGGGGTGTAAGCTCCAAGTCTAAAAACCAAAGCACTTCCTGCACAACTTGCAAAAAAACCTGCCATGCTCCAAGAAGCAATTTTATATTTGTTGCATGAAACCCCATGCAAGTATAAAGTTTCTTCATGTTGCCCTATATACTTTAATCTAACCCCATAGGAAGTATATTTTAGAAACAAAAATAATAGCACTGTACATAAAATAGCTATAACACTAGGAAAGATTGAAGTGCTTGAAGTTATATGTGAAGTTGCTGGAAACGAAGAAAAAGCTATTGTGTGAGTTTTAGAAAAATTAGTTGTGTAAAAATTAGAAATGCCTTCTGCAAACATATTAATTGCAAGACCTACTAAAAAAGGATTTGCTTTACATCTATTTATAAAAATAGACATTGAAGTTGTTATAAGAACAATTAGTATTGTGCTTACAAAAAATCCTATTACTTTTGAACCTGTATATATCACAAAGATTACTGAAAAAAAGCCTGAAAGGGTAATGGCTCCTTCCATGAAAATAGCTAAGCTACCAGTATCTTCTGTAAGTAAAGCTCCAAGCATAGCAAATATTAATGGAGCTGATGTTTTAAATATCGCTAATATACTATATTTCATTCTTTTCCTCTTCTTTGCATCCAGCCTCTTATATTATTTCTTGTTTCGATAAATATCCAATCTTTTGAGGTATATACAATTTTTACTGTTTCGCCAATATTTATATTTTCAAGAACTGTTGAACTTATATCTGGGCTGATATAAATATTATTGTATTCTATATAATCAGTAAATGTATATTCTTCTCGTAAGTCACTTGTGTTTATTGTGTAAATTAATATTAAAATGCCAATACAAAAGCTTAAAATACTATAAAAATTGAAAGATTTTTGTTTAATAATTTTAATAAAAATAGGGCCTATCAAAAAAATAATAGCAATTAATATACTTAATATATAAATCTTATAATTAAAAGTGGAAAAGCTATTTTCTAAGTCTAATTCTTTTTCTAATTTCACTCTTTCTTTTTGTAATTTTATTTGAAAAAATGAAGCACGTTCTTTTTCTCTTAACAATTTTATTTTTTTTGCTATACCAACTTCTTTTTCTGTATATTGCTTAACAGTTTTCTTTTCATCTAATATTTTGTTTAAAGCATTATGAAAGTCTTCTTTTGATTGATCTTTTAAGGGAACTTTCTTTTCTGGTGGCAAAACATTAACCTCTAATTTTTCTAGGGTTAATTTATATTCTTGTGTCCTACTTAAATCAAGGTTTAAATTAAATTTAGGTAATGGTTGTAGCCCTTCTTTTAATGGTATCCATAAAAACATACTTATAGAATTCCATGTTTCATCTTGCATAAATTCTAAAGGAAATGTTTTTAATTTTTCTATAAAAGCATTTGTGGGCAAATCATATTGCACACTTATATGTTGTTCATTTGTTTTTTGGAATAAGCCTTCAATAAGAATGAAGTATTCTTTACCTACAATAAAAGAATTTTTTATGTCGTACTCATACATATTTTTCTTAGCTATATCGTCGGTTTCTGTATTTTTGAATACTCTTACTCTAAATTGTGTGTCTTTTGATAGTGGATTTGCTTGAACTTCTAATTCAATAGTAGGAACTTTGATTATATATTCTTCTATATATAAAAGAATATTTTCTAATTTTACTAAACCAGTTTTTCTTATTTTATATTGATTTTCAATCACTGTGTTGGAATGTTCAATAAACATGCTACTAGTTTCTAGTGATAAAAAACCATCATCATTTAATTCAATTTTAGGAGTGGAAGTAAGACGAGTGTTCATATAAAATCTTATAGTGAACACATCAGCTGGGCGAGCAACTTTTGGGAAATATTCAATATTTATAATGGAAGGATCTGCAAATATAATACTATAAGAAAAGAATAACAAAACTATAATTAATAGTCGTATCCACTTTCTTGCTTGGTGCTTTCTTTTTTTTCGTTCCATTCTTCTTTTTCCTGTTTTCTAAAAATATCTATAATTGCATTATAAGTGTCATCATCTTCTTTTTTACTCATTTTTGCTTTTCTAGCTTTTTGGATTAGTTCATCATCTAATTGTTTTATACTTAATTCATAATTAATTTTTGCATCAATTCTAAAGGGTTCTTTTTCTAAAGATTT
>JBQNBK010000022.1:0-20434 GCA_052169975.1 Treponema sp. | reverse complement strand
GTCTTCAAAGATAACGATGCTTATTTTGCCTCCACAATATCTTTTTTTGGCAACACTTTTTTAACTATAAACGCAGTTGAAATAAACATGGAAGAAAATAGCAAAGAAGTTAAGGACTTTGCATATAACAATCTCTTATATTCAAATATAGAAGATTCAAACTCATATATAAAAAAAGAAACCCTAAAAATGAGAGCAAAGTTAAATGAAGTTTATGGCATAGCTCCTGCTATTCTTCCACTAATTCAAAAAGCAAAAGGGGCTGGTTTTCCCAATATTGTAATTGATGCTGACGGAGTGAGACGCCGCATTCCTTTATTAAGTGAATATAATGGAAAATATGTAGGGCAGTTGGTATTTTCTCCCCTCCTTTCTATATTGCAACCCGAAAAAATTATAAGAGAAAGAAATAGGCTTATTCTAAAAAATGCTATTGTGCAAGATGAAAAAAAAGACATTGCAATACCACTAGATGAAAATGGAAATCTATTAATTAACTGGTTGAAAAAGAAGTTTGTTGACGAAAAAAATCCACAGAACAGTAGCTTTAAAAACCTCTCATGTTACACACTTATCTTTGCAGATATACTAGAAAAACAACTTCTACATTCACTAGACGATATTCTTGCACTAGATGTTAGAACAGAAGATGGATATTTATCTTATCACCATGAAGTTTCGATGCTTAAAAATGAATACGAAGAGCTTTTAGAAGAAAAAAGTAAATTATTAAATGACGAAAGCAGAGGATATGATGAGTATTTTGCAAGACGTGCTTCTTTTTTTGATGATATTTCCACATTTCTAAAAGGAAACAGCGAAGATGAACTTCATACAGTTTTTGAAAAAGTAATTCAAGATTCAACTGAAGAAAGTCTTAGTGCAATGTATAAAGAAGCAAATGAGAAAATCTCTTTGCTTTTTAATAATTCAAGGGTTTTTTATAAGCAATATATGGAACACATATCCAGCATAAAGAAAACTTGTAACGGGGCTTTTGCCGTAATAGGTTATAGTGGAGTTGGAACATCAGATTTGGGAACAAACCCATTTTGGAACTCTTACCCAAATGTTGGCACCCACGCTAATGTATACAACACTATTATGACAGGCGACTTTATCACTCCAATATCAAAACATTTAAGCACCTTATTAAGTTTGATACTAGCTTTTTTAAGTGCCTTTTTGTTGAACAGAATACAAAAAAGCTATGTCAAAATTATTTTTGGCATTGCCCTAACAATCACTCTTTTTGCTTTTTTTGTTGCCCTTTTTGCCTTTTTGAATATTTATATTCAAATATTTATGCCTTTGGCGACAGTTTCACTCACCTTTGTGCTCATTTCTTTTTTAAGTTTCATTTTCACAGAAAAGGAAAAAAGCTTTTTGCGACGTGCATTTGCCGTCTATCTTTCTGATGATGTTGTCAACCAAATTGTGTTGGACCCACGCCATTTGGCTCTTGGAGGAGTCGCCAAACGAATCACGGCACTTTTCACAGACATAAAGTCTTTTTCTACGCTTTCTGAAAAAATAAGCCCAGAGCATTTGGTTTCTGTTTTGAATATCTATTTGACCAAGATGAGCGACATCATCCTAGAAGAAAAAGGCACTATCGATAAATACATAGGCGATGCTATTGTTTCTTTCTTTGGGGCTCCAATCGATGTTGAAGACAACGCAAGTAGAGCTTGCTATGCAGCATTAAAAATGAAAGAAGCAGAAAATGAAATAAACAAAACCCTCTATGAAACAGGAAAGATTCCTATGCCAATAAACACAAGAATAGGAATTAATACAGGGAAAATGGTTGTTGGCAACATGGGCACCGAAAAAAAAATGAACTATACAATCATGGGAAACGATGTCAACCTAGCTGCACGTCTTGAAGGCGTCAATAAAAAATATGGCACTTGGATATTAATTTCTGAATCCACTTGGAACGAAACAGGAGATATTTTCTTAGGGCGTCGTCTTGATAGAGTTCGTGTTGTAGGTATAAACACGCCTGTACAGCTTTACAATATTATGGCAGTGAAAAAAGATGCAGATGAAAGTATGCTTCGCTTGGTGGATGCTTTTGAAAAAGCTATCACTTTATATAGAGAGCGAAAATATAGCGAGGCATTAAACGCATTTAAAGAATGCCAAAAGATAAAAGCTGATGATGAGCCTACTCGCATATACATTGAAAGAATGGAAAACCTTTTAAGCGATCCTGAACTTGCAAAAAATCATGATGATATTGTCAACATGACAAGTAAGTAAGGCAGATAAGGTGAGCAAAGGCATTTTGTCCGCCCGAGCAAAGCCCCTTCAGTCGGGCGATCAAAGACCCTTTGATAAGGTGGGTGAACATCCTTCACTCGGGCGGGTGAAGCCATTCCCTCTGAGCGGAGGGAACCTCTCGAGCAATACGACTCGAACCAATCAAGCCAAGCGATACTACCATCTCCTATAACTCGATACTAACGCCATCGAATCCCTAAATATTTATGATGATAAAACCACTATTGTTAAGCCTAATTTCTTTTTCTACCATTTTCCTACTTAAAAATATATGGTAATATCCACAAAGTTTAAGCTTTGGCTTATTTGATGGAGGGTGTTATGGTAAAAACAGTGAAAGACTTAGAACTCAATGGAAAAAGAGTTATTATGCGTGTGGATTTTAATGTTCCCATGAAAGATGGCAAAGTACAAGATGGACAACGTGTAATCTCTAGCATTCCTACAATTAAGTATTTATTAGAACATGGAGTGAAATCTATTGTTTTAATGAGCCATTTAGGCGATCCTGAAAAAGATATTAAAAAAGCAGAAGAAAAGGCAAAAAAGGAAGGAAAGCCTTTTGATAAAGATGCTCAAATAAAGGCAAAACATAATTTGCTTCCTGTTGCGAATTATCTTGGTGAACTTTTAGGAAAAGAAATCAAGTTTGCACCATCATGTTTAGGGCAATTGGAACTAGTTAACTCCTTAAAATCTGGAGAGATTTTAATGCTAGAAAACACTAGGATAGAAAAGGGAGAAAAATCAAAAGATGCTACAGAAAGAGAGGCTTTTGCAAAAGAGTTGGCAAAGTATGGGGACATATTTGTTAATGACGCTTTTGGTTCTGCACATAGAGAACATGCCTCAACATCCACTATTGCGAAGTTCACCTCCGAAGCTGTTGCGGGTTTGTTGATGGAAAATGAAATTAAGCACCTTGAACCAATATTAAAGAATCCAGAAAAACCTTTCACAGCGATTATAGGAGGAGCAAAGGTTTCTTCCAAAATATCAGTGTTGCAAAACTTGCTTTCAAAAGCTTCAACACTAATTATTGGTGGGGGCATGGCATACACTTTCTTAAAAGCAATGGGGCATTCAATTGGCTCTTCCATATTTGAACAAGATTACTTAGATGTTGCCTCTTCTTTGCTAAAAAAAGCAAAAGAATTAAATGTAAATGTCATTTTGCCAATTGACCATGTTTGTGCAGAAAATTTTTCAGAAGATGCAAAGCCAATTACAATCCAAAACACAGATATTCCAAGCAATATGCTCGCGATGGACGTGGGAAAGGCAACATTACAAGAATATCAAAAGGCTATTATGTCGTCTAAAACTATTATGTGGAACGGGCCTGTGGGTGTTTTTGAGTTTGCTAACTTTGCTCATGGCACAGAATTTGTTGCAAAAGCCATAGCTGAGGCTACAGAAAAAGGAGCCACTTCAATTGTTGGCGGAGGTGATTCTGTTGCTGCCTTAAATAGCTTTAATCTTGCAAATAAGATGACCCATGTTTCAACAGGTGGTGGAGCTTCATTGGAATATCTTGAAGGCAAGACTCTACCTGGTATTGCCTGCTTAAAAACAAAATAAGCAAAAAAACCACTGATTAGTTAATCAGTGGTTTTTCAAGAAGTTAGATAAAACTAGCTAATATAACCAGCCTTCTTTAATATATCCTTACTAGAATTCAAATCCAAACTAGCAACCATTATTACAGGACCTGTACATCCCATTCCTGTTTCTGCATATATTCCAGCTTTCCAAAGAGCCTTGCAAGCATCTTCAATTTCAATAACATCAATACCAGGAATACCTGCTTCCACAGTCTTTTTAGGTGGCACTGCAACTTCTTCTTTAACTCCCATCTCTTGTGGCCTAGCACCTGGCATATTTGAAAGTAAGTCTTCAAGACCTGCTTTTTGGCATGCCTTAAGCTCTGCATCATACAATCCATGCACATTGCCACGTGCAGAATCTGCAATGAATTTAAGTGCATTAGCAATTATTGGAGCCCCTGATGCACGAGAAACAATTCCTACAACATCATCATACCCTGTACCTACGCATGGTCCATAACCATAACCTGCAGCTTCATAATTGCCACCTGTCATAAACGAAGAAAACATTTTAATCAAAAGGTTTCCAGTCAATGTATCGCAAACCATCACATCAGCTGTTCCTTGCAATAAATCGTTTCCTCTCATTCTGCAACCACCATCAGCTCTATTTGATGTTGCAAACTTAAATTTATATCCTTGATCCAAGAGCTTATTCAAAGCTTTTTCAATAACAGGAATACCATCAATATTAAGAAGACCTACAGTTGGCTCTTTTATTCCATTTGCTTTTGCAGTTGCAATACCTGCAATCACATTCAAAAGCATAGCTTTATATTTATTTGCATCTGTAGTGCCTGTAGTTGTGGCAATAATCATATCACGTCCTCTACTAGGAGTGATAACTTTTCCTACAGTGCTTACACCCAAAGGAAAATTGTAGTGCATTGTAACACAAGCCTTAATCACTTCATCTTTGAAAAGACTTTCCATTTTTTTATGTGCTTCTTCCAAAGTTTTACATGGAAAGCATTTAAAGCCTTCAACTTCTTCACCGCCAATCAAAATAATTTCCAAATCTGGATTATTAGCTTTTGCAATGCGAGCTGCCATCACTAATTCTTCATTACCATGTTCACTACCAGGCACAGTCAACCCAATAGGAAATTTAGAAGAAAAAGAGCCACCTTCCAAACCTTCAGCAAGATTTAAAAACACTCCAGCAACTTCTTTTTTATCAGCCATACAACACTCCTTATATTAAAACATGCTCTTATAATAAATTAAAATAATACAAATTTGCAAGTGGAGAACTCATTAAAAAGTAATATTTCGTAATAAAGTTTTTAGGGAAAATATAAAAAGAATTAGCGGATGGGGGGAGTCGAACCCCTGTCACAAGCTTGGGAAGCTCGGGTAATAGCCGTTATACAACATCCGCAATAAATCATCTCAAACTTATAGCATAGACAATAATTTCTGTCAACAATTGATATTTTCATAAGCTATATTTTGTGGCTAATGAATAGTTCTTTAGCAATGCAAAAACTAACTTTCCTCCAATTAAAACCTTGCAATAACTCTTAAGTTAATTCAAGCCCTGCATCTATAAAAATCTGTTTTGCTTTTTTTGCTTCTTCTGGAGTCAAAGCAGGCACTCCTTCAAGTGGATAGTCAAAGCCTAATTTCTTCCATTTAAAGGCTCCCATTGTATGATATGGCAAAACATCAACTCTCTCAACATTTGGCAAAGACTTAACAAACAAGGCTAGTTTTCTTAAAAGTTCAAAGTCATAAGTAATACCGGGAATCACTACATGCCTTATCCAAACAGGCTTATTAATAGATGTAAGATAATCCAAAAATTTCATAATTGGCTTCAATGGAACACCTGTGAGCATCTTATGCTGTTTTTCATCTATTGATTTTATATCCAGCATAACAAGATCAGTATAAGAAAGTGCCTTTCGCACCTCATCATTTAAGTAATATCCTGATGTATCCAATGCTGTATGTAGCTTTTCTTTTTTGCATAATTCAAAAAGCTCTTTAACATATGTAGGTTGTAAAAGTGGCTCCCCACCTGTAATAGTAACTCCACCAGCTAGTAAATAATAATGCTTATATCGCCTAACTTTTTCAAAAGTTTCCTCTGCAGTTTCTATTATGTGAGGAGTGTTTTTGTTCCACGTATCTCTATTATGGCAATACATACAATGGAGTGGACAGCCTTGCATAAATACAACATAACGCAAGCCTGGTCCATCCACTGTACCAAAGCTTTCATACGAATGAATAAAAGCCATGAATTACATTGCTTGATTTATAGTTCTTGAAAGCACATCAAGTTGTTGCTCTTTCGTAAGCTTGACAAAGTTAACTGCATAACCTGAAACACGAATAGTAAGCTGTGGATATTTTTCAGGATATTTCATTGCATCTTCAAGCAAAGAACGGTCAAACACATTGACATTTAAATGTTGCCCACCTTTAGGTGAGAAATAACCTTCAAGCAAGTTTTTAAGGTTATCAATTTGAATATCTTCATGTTTACCTAAAGCACCAGGTGCTATAGCAAATGTATAAGAAATACCATCTCCTATATGCTCAAAAGGCAACTTTGCCACAGAAGACAAAGAAGCAATTGCTCCGTTAGTATCTCTTCCGTTCATTGGGTTTGCACCTGGAGAGAAAGGCTCACCAGCACATCTTCCGCAAGGTGTTGTCCCAGTCTTTTTTCCATAAACAACATTAGAAGTAATTGTAAGAACAGACTGTGTTGCTTTAGCATGTCTATATGTTTCATGCCTACGCAAATAATTCATAAACTTCCTTGCCACCATAACTGCAAGTTCGTCAGTTTCATCATTGTCATTACCAAAAGGAACATACTCTCCTTCTCGTTTGAAATCAACTGCCAAACCATCTTCATTACGTATAACTTTAACTTTTGCATTTTTAATAGCTGCAAGAGAATCTGCTACAACAGCTAGACCTGCAATACCAGTTGCTTGAATGTGTTCCACATCCACGTCATGAAGAGCCATTTCAAATGCTTCATAAGCATATTTATCATGCATATAATGGATAACTTTTAGAGCGTTCATATAAACACCAGAAAGCCATTTCATCATTTGCTCAAACTTTTGCATCACTTCATCATAATCAAGGTATTCACTTGTTATGCCTTCAAACTTAGGAGCAACTTGAGCACCTGATTTCTCATCACGTCCACCATTAATAGCGTAAAGCAAGCACTTAGGTAAGTTTGCTCTAGCACCAAAAAACTGCATTTGCTTTCCAATTTTCATTGGTGAAACACAACAGGCAATTCCATAATCATCACCAAATTCTGGACGCATTAAATCATCGTTTTCATATTGAATAGATGATGTTTCAATAGAAACTTTTGCACAGAATTTTTTCCAGTTTTCTGGCAATCTGCTAGACCACAAAACAGTCATATTTGGCTCTGGAGCATTTCCAATATCATATAGTGTGTTTAAGTAGCGGAATGAGTTCTTTGTTACCAAAGTTCTTCCATCCATACCCATACCACCTATTGATTCTGTTATCCATGTTGGGTCACCTGAGAATAAGTCATTATATTCAGGTGTACGTAAGAAACGAATGATTCTAAGTTTCATTATGAATTGATCAATCATCTCTTGTGCTTCTTTTTCTGTAATACGTCCTTCATTTAAGTCTTTTTCTATAAATATATCCAAAAATGTTGATGTGCGTCCTAAAGACATTGCAGCACCGTCTTGATCTTTTGCAGCACCTAAAAATCCAAAGTATAACCATTGAATTGCTTCTCTTGCATTTTCTGCAGGGCGACTCACATCAAAGCCATAAGCAGCACACATGCGAATAAAAGATTCTAATACCTTTATTTGATCACTTATTTCTTCTCTATAGCGAATATCAGATTCTGTCATTTCTGCAACATCAAGTTGCTCTAAAGCAGCTTTTCTCTCTTCAATTAAGTTATTAACACCATAAAGAGCAATACGCCTGTAGTCACCTATAATTCTTCCCCTACTATAAGCATCAGGTAATCCTGTAATAATACCTGATTTTCTACAAGCTAGCATTTCAGAAGTGTAAGCTGAAAAAACACCATCGTTATGTGTTTTTCTGTATTTTGTGAATATTTCTTTTGTGAGTGGATCAAGTTTATAACCATAAGATTCCAATGCTTTTTCCACCATCCTCCAGCCACCTTTTGGGAAAATACCTCGCTTTAATGGTGCATCAGTTTGCAAGCCCACTATCACCTCATCTTCCTTAATTATGTAGCCTGCACCGTAAGTTTCAAGACCTTGCGGCATCTTAGTTTCAGCATCATAAACACCTCTCTTAGTTTCTTCCTTAAACATTTCGCTAAGCTTCTTCCATAGCCTATCGGTCTTTTCGGAAACACTTTCCAAAAAGGAAGAATCTCCTAGATATGGTGTGTAGTTGTTTTGAATGAAATCACGTACGTCAATTTCTTCACGCCACGTATTTCCCTTAAAAGAGTCAAAATATTTTGGCATCTTCAACATAATTTACCTCCTATAAATAGATATATTTTTATAATATTAATATATAACTTATTGAATTAAAGGTCAATAGAAGAACACAACCGAAACCCAAAAATCATATAATTTATTTTTTTACTTTTTCTATTGAATAATCTTTTCTTTTTAATAAAACATATAAAGTATGTACACAAAACAACCTTTACACTTTCTTGATATTTTTCTTCAATTAAACTACACTATCATACAAAACATCACTCTAAAATATCCACATAGTACATTACATAATGTTATAATCATACATTAGCTAATGTTATGGTTTTACATTAATTAATGTTAAAGTTGTACATTAGCTAATGTACTAACTCAAAAACGCTAAGTTTTGCCTCAAAAAACTCATATATTTCGCCACCCTTAACTGATCATTCTCATATAGCAAAACTGATCGTATTCGGCATAGAAGATATAGCTATTTCATATTACGAGGTTTTTCTTTTGTGATATGGTAAGATAGTTAGTGTTTTCTTAAAAAGATAGTACATGATATTTTAGTAATAAAAGAGAAAAAAGGATTTATATTTATTAAAAACTTAATGAATAATATGAATTAATCTTTGCTTATTTCTTGAATATTTATTAAAGAAAATATTTGAAACACTAAATAGAACATAATTTGAACATCACATATTAAAAAGAATTCTGAATGTATATTATATATTTTCTCCAAAAAATTATTAACATCAATTAAAAATTCTTTCCCTAAGTCATGAGTATAATCAACATCAACTAGTCTTTCTTTATATTTTTTTTTGATTTTGTCTTTTTCAAAAACCTCAATCCATGGATTTTTAAAAGGCTCTAAAAATAATTTATTCCATACCTTATCACAAATATTTTTAAGCTCTAGTTTTAAATAATGAAGACCTATTTTTTCTTCTTTAGTTGCATTTAATAACTCTAGTTCTTTTTTTTCAAGAAAATTATTGATATCATAAAGTGAATAAAGCAAATCTTCATTTTCATTTAAAATACTTTCTATTAGCATAGATTTATTTAAAGGATGAGTAAAAATATTTCTATCAGAATAAAGATAGTGATTTTCTATATGATTTTTATGTGTAACTCTATAATCTTCTTTTCTAGTAAATTTATAATAATCAGAACGACAAGGTATATAATTGATTTCATAACTCTTATCTGTTTCTATAAAAGTTTTAATATTTATGCTTCTAGATATTACACAAGGTTTGCTCAATTGAATATTTGAAACTTTGTGAGTTACTTCAATTTTAAAACCTACATCAATTGATTCTTGCAATTTTTTTTGATTTTGATTTAATTTATCTTTATATTTTTCTGCTTCTTTTAATGTAAAAGTTGAATATAAATTAGGAACTATAGGTAGTATATCTTTTTGTTTTTCTCTAACATAATTTAGAAAATCTACTATTGAATGAATATTATCTTGATAAAATCGGGATAAATAAAAAACCACTTCTATAACATCACTAGTATTATCTTTAAAATCCATATTTAAATCTGAAAAGAAATCTTTTCCATCAAATAAAAAAACAGAAATTGTTTTTAAAAACTCTCTAGTTTTTTTTCTATCACTATAATTTCTATGTATTAAAAAACTTTGATATTCATTTATAATATCATAAAATTCTTTTACATATATTTCTTCTTTTTCATCTATAATAATGTTATATGGATTTATAAAACTTGCAAAAATAGAATAAAGTAAACAATAAAATATACCTTCAAGAACAAAACTCCTTTCTTTAAAAACTAGATCAGCTTTTCTTTGTAAATTTTTATCATTAATATATCTAACAATTTTAGAATCAATTATTCTTTCTATAGGAACACATGTTGAAATATTATCCATTCGCATAACATTAGTTAATTTATTATATTCACTTTTCAAAAAACTAATATCTTTTTTCAAAAATATTTTTTCAATTGACGCCTTACTCATGTATTTAATCAATTTTGAAAAAGAATATAAAATTCCAGGATAAACTGATAATTGTTCTCCAAATATAGTATTTAGATCATTATATAAATTTATAACTAAAACCTGCTTATACTTTTCTATTTTTTTTGCAATAGAAAAATCAAATGAATATTCATAAAGTCTTATTAAAGGAAAATCTTTTTTATTTTTTATATATCCAATATAGTTTAATACTTCAATCAATATTTTATAATCAAAGGGAGTAAGAGTTTGAAAAGATTCATGAGTTTTTATTTCTTCTCCATCAATATTATAGTCTTTTTGATATTGATAAAAAAACTTATTCTCTATATATGCAAAATTCATAACAACATCACTATATAAAGAAAGTAATTTTTCATTATTATCTATAAAAACTATTGCATAAATAAAATATAATAATTTTTTGTTAATACACTCTTGATAATAATTAGAAATTAAAAAATCAAAAAATAATGCTAAAACATATGGAAAAGTATCTTGCGAACATTTTCCATTTAAAATAAAATTCTCATATGAACGTTTTGCTTCTTTCATATATCTATTTGAAATATAAACATCAAAATCAAAATGGAAATATTTTAAGGCTTTATCTTTTGAAAATTCTTCACAACTAATTAAATCTAGAACAACATTCTTAATAATTTTAGCTAATTCTAATAAATTATAATTAATATTTTGCTCACTACTATCATTTTCTTTTTCAAATGTCATTTCACAAAAAGCGTTAACAAAATCTTTCATAACATTAGGATAAAAATTATTAGCTTCAATAATACCATCTCCCATAAATGACATATCGTTATTATTATTGTTATATTCTTGCTTTGAGTTTTGTTTTTTTTGACTTTGTTTTATTAATAAAATTTGAAAATATAAAACAATATGATATAAAAGAAAAAACAATAAATCTTGAAATGTTATTAAATCTATATCTTCTTCTAAACTTTCAGCCAAACTAGAATGAAAATTATATAATTCATCTTTATACAAATCACAACTATAAGGGTTTTCGGTATTTTCTATTAACCTTTCTAAGCTTTGAATTTTTGCTCTAAAGATTTCCTCTAATTTATTATTTTCCATAAATGATATTTCCAATATAAATAATTAAAATAATTGCTTTTAAGTTTTTAATGAATTGATTATATAAGTTTATTTTCTATTGCAGCTTCAAATAGTTTTGCATTCCACAAATTTCCCTTCATAAATTTATCACGCATACTAGTTTCATACATAAAGCTGGTATTTCTTTGCATGATGTTGCAAGCTTTGCTTAAAAAACCTAATGCTTTACCTGTAATTTCTCCATCTATTTTACATTGTGCAATATAAGAGAGGTAAAGATATATAGAAGCATTATTATCTTTAGCATATAAACTTGTCATAGCTATTTCTTCTAGCTTTTTTAGGCAACTTTCTTTTTCTGCTTTTTTCATTTCAGAAGAAAACATAAGCATATAGTAATTATAAAAACTTTCAAATAATCTATTAACTATTGGTTGTTTATAAATTTTATACCATGCAATGTCTTCAAAAAATGGAAAAATACTAAACTGCGGCTTTTGGGTATCATATCTCTTTTTTAATTCTTCAATCTTACTTTTAGGCTCTTCTTCTTTTGGAAATAATAAAAAAGATTCAAGCAAAAATAAGATTGCTTGAGTATCAATATATTTTTCTAATACTTTTTCACCTTTTTCTATTTTACCTTCATATATTAAAGTTCTTGCATACCAAATATCAAAAACACTTTCTAGTTCTGCAAAATAAAGACTAGCAAAATCTTTTGCAAGCTTAAATGCTGTGTTAGCTTTTTTTATTTCGCCTAATTCAATAAAGACTCGCCCTTGTATAAAAAGATAGAATATCTTCCATTCTTGCATAAAGAAAGTAGAAATAGAATTGCTCAATTCTTGCAAACTTATCGAGCTATTCTTAAAATCTTTTTGTAAAAAATATACTATGCTTAAATAACACAGAGCTTCACATATAAACTGAGCATTATTTGCTTTTTTGGCTATTTCCAATGAATAGTTAAAATAAGTTAGAGAGTCATTTATATTATTATTCACTAAAAACAAAAATCCTAATAAGGAACAACTTCTATATTCACCTGATAATATTTTTGCATTATGAAAATAAGTATGAAGTTCTTTTGTATGTGAGAAAGCCTCATTAAGTTTTCCATTATCTTTTAATTTTATGATTGTCTCATATTTTTTTAACACATCAATGTTTTCAAAGTCTTCAGTCTTTTCATCTGATTGCAATAATAGATAATGTTTTTTTAAGTTGAAAAACATATCAATATTAAATGATTGGGTATATTGAAATTTCAATATATCAAAAATATTTTTTAGATTGAAATCACAAAGTATTTCTGCATTTTTATATTTCATCCAAACATAGTGTGCTATAAATGAATTAACTCTATCAACTTCTATTTTTTTCTCTATTGTTTTTATTACTTTTATTTGATAAGAAAAGATACAATCTTTCTGAATAATAATTCCATATTGAAACATTATTTTAATCAAATCTTTAAAAGCCTTTGTTTCAGTTATTGTAAAAAAGAATTCAGCTATCTCGTTGGAAAAAATAAATTTACTAGAAATAACTATCATGTATATTAATTCTAATAAGTCATCAGGAAGCTTTTCAAGTTCAAACTTCTTTTGTGGAAGTTCAATTATTTTAATTTCTCTTAATATTTGTTTTAATTTTTCAACTTCAGGATTTTGTTTTATATAGTCAGTGTAAATTGTAATATATTTTATATTATAAAGCTTCTTATATATTTTTATATGCAATTTTATATAAATAATAAAGGCATCTATAAAATATTTAGGTAAAGAAGAATTAAATCTATTTTTTGAATAAAAAGATAATACACACCTAGTTTCAAAATATGTTTTTGCTTCTTGTTTAGAAAGGTGCACAACATCAGATTCTAAAACAGGATGAGTCAAAACAAAGTTATATAATGCTTGAATGTAACTTTGATCTTTTCTAAGAAATACTGAAGCTTCTTCTAATTCAGAATTAAAGTCTTCAGTATACATATTTTCAAAAAAAGAAAACTTATTACAAATTTTAAGTGATGATGTTTTAGTAGCACTTAATGAAACATATTGTTTTAGATGCTTACTTAAATTTGAGCCTACCAAAATATGGTTAAAATTCAAGTTGATGTTTTGAAGCCCATTTAAACAAGCAATAATGTTTTCTGTTGTTTCATCGTCATCAAAATGTTCTACAATCACAGAGCTTTCATGTATTTTACTAGAGAATTGTTTAAAAGATAAAGACAATGAATATAAAAATCTTAATGTAAAAAAACAAGGCGAAATAGCATGGTCAAAAAAGTAAAAATAAAACTCCCTTTTGACTATCTTTTTACAACCATTATCTTTTGCTAAAAGTTCTACATTTTTTAAAAAAGCAATAAGAATATTTGAGTTAATTTTTTTTATTTGATGCTCATATGGAAACTTTAAACATACACAAAACATAATTATATGCTTATCTTGGATGAGATAATCTCATCAATAGAAATAATTTCTTCTTTATTAAGAGCTTTCTTCCATTCTTCAAATTTTTTATCTTTTAGTCTTTCAAGTATCTTTCTATTCTTAGATGTTTCAGTATATTTTTGAATACATACCCTAACATTCTCTTCAAGAGATATAAGTTCTTTTTCTAGTTCTATCTTTTTTATCTTTAAACCTTTTATGTAATTTTCAGCAGAAATTAAAATTGACATATCCAAATCTTGAGAAAAAATAGGCGAATATTCTAATACTTTTTCATCTATATTTTTTATTTTTAGCTTTACAAAATCTCGTTCACTAACAGCACGCCCCAAGGCAATTTCAGCTTCTTTTTCATAAAAAATACGCAATGAAAGAATCTTATCCAAAGAAAAACTAATTTTTTTCATTTTGTTACTCTGTCTTTAATGAAGTGTTGCCCGCAAAAGCTATTTCACTCATCGGAATCTCTATGTCAGTAATTTTACTTAGGCGAAGCAATGTGTCTTCAATATTAGCTTTTTCTTCAACTGTTTGAATTAGAAAGTCATATATCAAAGAGTATTTTTCAATTGCCAAATCAAGCTCAGGGTTACTTCCTTTTTGGTAGGCTCCAACAAGAATCATATCTTCTGAATCTTTATATTTTGCCAAAAGCCTCCTCATTT
Source organism: Treponema sp. (assembly GCA_052169975.1). Taxonomy (GTDB): domain Bacteria; phylum Spirochaetota; class Spirochaetia; order Treponematales; family Treponemataceae; genus Treponema_B. Next base: position 5,872 of record JBQNBK010000022.1, on the reverse strand, counting down.
CAAGACTAGCTTTTGCAACCTTCTCTGTTGATATTCGCTTAGAAAGACGAGAAATACTAGATAGCACATCAATTGCAGGATATTGACCACGTTGTGCAAGCTTTCTAGCCAACACTATATGACCATCCAATATACCACGTACTGCATCAGAAATAGGTTCGTCCATGTCATCCCCATCTACAAGCACAGTATAAAAAGCTGTAATAGAACCTTTATCTGAAGTGCCACTACGTTCTAAAAGTTTAGGCAGTGTTTCAAAAACACTTGGTGGATAACCTCTGGTTTTAGGTATCTCACCACGTGCCAAGCCTATATCACCTTGAGCCTTTGCAAAACGAGTTATAGAATCAAACAAAAGCATTACATTAAGCCCTTGATCTCTAAAATATTCTGCAACTGCTGTTGCAACATAGCCTCCTCTTAAACGTGCAATTGGAGTTTGGTCTGAAGTTGAAACTACAATTACAGAACGTTTTAATGCTTCAGTGCCTAAATCACGTTCTATAAAATCCATTACTTCCCTACCACGCTCCCCTATAAGAGCTATGACGTTTACATCAGCATTTGTGTTTCTTGCTATCATTCCAAGCAATGTGGATTTACCCACACCAGAACCTGAAAATATACCCAAGCGTTGTCCGCAGCCTACAGCCAAAAGCGAATCTATAGCACGTATACCTGTAACAATACGCTTTGTGATAGGAAGGCGAGACATAGCTTCTGGTGGTTTTGCTTCTAAAGGATATTTTATAGGAGAATAAGGTTGTTCCTTAAAATCAGCAGCTTTTCCAAGACCATCTATTACACGACCTAAGAGAACGTCCCCTACATCAACACGCAAAACCTCACCTGTTGCAATTACATCATCTCCTGATCTTATACCTTCTACATTTTCATAACTCATTAATTGAACTATGTGATCATGTAAGCCAATTACTTCTGCGTGAATGCCATCTTTATTTTTCTCAGTAACAATCTTACACAATTCCCCCACTTGAGCTTGAGGACCTTCACTTTCAATGAGCATTCCCTGAACTTTTTTAACTTTACCAGTATATTTTATTGGTTCTGTTTCTTTGACAATATCTATATACTTATCAAATAAATCAAGCATTACATTACCTATATCCAGAAAAGTAAAAAATTAAGCATTCTTTTGTTTTGGTTGTGTTTTTATAGGAGAAACTTCTATAATCTTTTGCTCAAGCTCATGTAGTTGACTAGAGATCCTTGCATCTATTGATCCAAAATCTGTCTCGACAATACATCCACCTTGGTCTACGCTTATATCTTCCACAACAGTAATGTTTTGTATGCTTTCAGCATGGTCTAAGAAATCTTTAATATGTTCAGTTGTCATTTGAACATCTAATAGATTTACTCTTATAGTAACATCACCTTTCGTTTTTACTTTTCTAAGAGCATGAATAACATTAGATGTAACTACATTCTTTTGATTTTCTGAAATCACTTTTACAACTTTTCTTGCTAGGAGAAGAACAAGATCTACAATCTGTTGCTCAGTTTCAGAAAGTATTTCTTGCCTTTTTTCCATTGTTTTTTCTACTATTGTGTGCATTCTTTCAATTAATCGATTAACTTCAGCACTACCTTCCTTAAATCCATCTTCCCTTCCAGTTGAAAAGCCTTCGTTAAAGCCTTTTGTTTCAATAGCTTTTTTATTGTTTTCTGTTTCTAAAATTATACTATCAGCATTCTTTTTAGCCTCTTCAATAAGCCTTTCAGATTCCTCTTTAGCACTTTGCAATTTCACTTGGGTTTCATCAGTCTGACGTCTAACTTCTTCAAAAGCAATAGCTTGAGCATCTTTAATTATCTTGTCAGCTTCTTCACGAGCTTGTTCAAGCATTTTCTTTCTTTCTTCTTCCCATTGTGCTTTAAGGTCTTCTATTTCTTTTTGAACTGTTTCAATATTTGCTTCTTGGGCTACTTCTGTTTCATCTACCTTGTCTACAACTTCTTCTTCTCCTTTTTTCTCTTCAAAAAATTTCGCAAGCTGAACTTGTATGACATTAGCATTATTCGCAACCTCATTCATATGAAAAATAGTCTTTGCCATAGGTTCTTACTCCTTAAACGCTTAAGTAAATAAATGAGGTAGCTACTCCTCAAAGTTAATTCCTTAGATGAGCTCATCTTCTTCGGAACGTGCAATAACAATTTCACCTTTTTCTTCAAGTCTTCTTATTATAGAGACTATCTTTTGTTGGGCTTCTTCCACATCTTTAACACGTATTGGCCCCATAAATTCCATTTCTTCTTTAAGCATACTACCAGCACGTTTAGACATGTTTTTGAAGATCTTATCCTGAACTTCTGCATCAACTTGCTTTAATGCTTTTGCAAGCTCATCTGTATTAACTTCACGCAACACAATACCAATAGCACGGTCGTCAAGCATAACAATATCTTCAAAGATAAACATCTTCTTCTTTATTTCTTCTGCTAAGTCTGGGTCTTCATCTTCAAGAGATTCTATAATTGTACGCTCAGATTGCCTATCAACCAAGTTGAGTATTTCAACAATGCTATCAACACCACCTGCTGCTGTGTAATCTTCACTTGATATTGTAGAAAGTTTTTTCTCCAAAACACGCTCCACTTCACGCAAAACATCAGGAGATGTTCTATCCATAGTGGCAATACGGCGAGCAACATCACTTTGAATCTCATCAGGCAAATTCTGCAAGATTTGAGATGCCTTATTTGGTTCAAGATATGCCAAAATAAGAGCTATTGTTTGCGGATGCTCTTGTTGTATAAAGTTTAACAAATGACCTGGATCTGTTCTTCTAATAAAATCAAAAGGACGCACCTGCAAGGAACTTGTTAATCTATTAATAACTTCTGTAGCTTTTTGCCCACCAAAAGTTTTTTCCAAAACATCACGAGCATAATCTATACCACCAGTTGTTATGAAGTTTTGTGCCATCATCAGTTCTTGGAATTCCTGTAAGACAGCATCTTTCAATTCTGATTCTATAGTCTCTATTCTAGCAATTTCAAATACAATTTTTTCTACTTCATCTTCTCTTAGTTGCTCCATCACTTTTGCAGAAATCTCTCCACCAAGTGAAATTAAAAATATTGCAACTTTTTGTCTTCCAGTTAGGGAGTTAACATCCTTATGTTTTTTACTCCCACTTTTTTCTTTTGCAGGGGATACAGCCATACTATTCCTCCATTAACCAAGTTCGTATCAATAGGGCCACATCTTCAGGATGTTCTCTAGCGACATTTATTGCATTCTCTTGCAATTCCAATCTCTTCTTTTCATCAACAGTCATAGCAACTTCATTATTAGCTTTCTCTGCTTCCCACAATATTCGCTCTCTTTCAAGTTGAGCTTGACGTAATGCTTCTTCTTCCTTAAGTCTTCTTCTTCTTTCTCTTTCTCTGCTAACAACTCTGTAAACAATGAATAAAATCAACAAACCTGCAATACCAGCAAGTGAAATAAGAATTATCTTTTGGCGTTGAATCCCTTGGAAATAAGCCATATCTTCTTCTTCAAACTGTCCTGACCTATCAAATTGGATATCACCTACAGTAACTCTATCATTTCTATTAGCATCATAACCAATAGCATCTTGTACTATTTTTTCTGCTTGCTTTTTCTCATCATCACTAAGTTTTACAAACTCTCGCTCAATTCCACCATCTTTGATTATGTATTCACCTTTGTTATTTCTTTTCTTTTTCCATTGACCATCAATATTTACAGCAACAGTTCTTCTTCCCATTTGTGGACTCACCACTTCAGAAATCTGACTACTACTAACCATTTCATTTTTCTTAACAATAGTCTGTGTAGAACGTCCTGCTATATTACTCATGTCTTTATAAGAAGGAGGAGTTTGCCCTTGAACACCTTCTGGTCCTTCTGGGTTAGTTCCTTCCCCTTCCCAACTTGTTGAGGCAACTTCTGAAGAAAGAGTTACCGAATGCACAATTTCTGAATCATCAAAAGGAGTGTCAGGGTTATCATGCTTCATTTCAGAAGGTAATATTTTAGTAGTTTGTGAAGATTTTTCAGACATATCCATGTCTATTTTTATGCTAACTTCTCTAACTCTATCAGCACCATAAATCTTTTGCAAAGCAGTTAAAACTTTTATTTCATATCTACTTTCCATCTTTGCAATCATCTTTTGTTGCTTTTCAATAATAGAAAGCCTATCCCAATCTTTCATGCCAGCAAAGTCATTTAATATGTTGGATTGATTATCAGATATAGTAATATCTTCATCTTTTAAGCCTTCAACAGCAAGTTTTAATAGCTTTTGAATTCCTTCAACTTTTTTTCTGTTATTAGTTATATCACTACCTGGTCTTGGATATAGGATAACACTTGCAGTAACTGGGTTTTGTTCAGATGCAAACATAGCATTTTCTGGAATGTTGACAACAACACTTGCATCATCAACGTCGTCCAATGCTTTTATGTGCCTTCTTACTTCTTCTATTACAGCTCGTCTTAAATCTACCTTTCTTTCAAAATCAGTGCGGGTCCATCTTTCAACATTAAAGATATCCCAAGGACTTGTGTCTTTTGGTATTAGGTCTTCACGAATAAGAAGACTACGCATTCTTCTTGCAGTAGCAACATCAGAAACATAAACCACGCCATCGCTAACAGTTGTTTTTATGTCTTCTTCGTTGAGACGTAACACAATCTTATCAAGCTGATTTTGATCAGTTATCTTAACGTCAAGCACAGGAACAAGTGGAGATGATGAAGACCATGAAAACAGACTAAAAAACAATACAATGCCTACAACAAATACGCCTAAAAGCACTGCTTTTTGAATCTTAGTCCATTTACTCCAGCTAGAACCTATCTTGTCTTTTAATCCTTTAAACCATTCCTTCATATTTCCCACCTTCTATAGTGCAAACATTTAATTAAAATATGAAAACCCAATTTTTATGTTTGAACTTCCTCAATATCAACCTAAAACATATTACCTAGTAGTAGTTATATCATTCCATGCCTTAATAGCTTTATCTATAATAGTTTGTGTCATCTTTAATGAAAGACTAGCCTCTGCCATAGCAATTGTAACATCATGTGGATCAACTGATTCAGGAGACACAATCATCTTTTCTGTTAAGCCTTCAACCTTTGTTTGCTTTTTATTCATCATGTCAAAAGCCTTAAGCAAAGTTTGTTCAAAACTTTGTCCAATAGGGTTTGCTGAAAGCTCAATATCATTTGTTGAAGAAACCATATCTTGTCTAAAATTAGGCACTTCAATTGAACTAATATTTAGGTTCTCCCCAATAGATGGCACCTTATACATGCTAGCAATATTCTTATATTCAGGAATATTCAAAGCAAAACTATTCATACTATCAACACGCATTTCAATCTCCTAAAAATAAGATTATTTAATAATATCCAAAGCTTTATGGAACATATCTTTAGCACCTTGAACCACTGCAACATTTGCTTCATAAGAGCGAGAAGCTGAAATTAAATCAACCATTTCTGTAACAACATCAACATTTGGGTATTCAACAAAGCCCTTTCTAGGTCCTGTTTGAATAGCATCAGGATTGCTAGGATCATACACCCATTTAGAATCTGAAGTGTCTTTTTCAATACCCACAACCTTAACACCAGTACCTACCCCTCTATGTAAAGAAGCTGGCACAAAAGGATTTTTCCAATCTATTCCATCTTTCTTTTGAGCTAAGATAACACGACTTCTTTTAAAAACACCACCTTCTGGAGTTCTAGTTGTAGATACGTTAGCTATGTTATTTGATATAACATCTGATCTAAGACGCTCAGCACTCATTCCTGTAGATGCAATATTTATACTTGTAAATAATCCCATAATAACCT
>JBQNBK010000021.1:0-22067 GCA_052169975.1 Treponema sp. | reverse complement strand
AGCTAGAGTTTTTGCAAAGTCTAGCTAGACTATTTTTAAACTCTAGCTAGAGTTTTTCAAAACAACACTTAAAATTATCATAAATATTTTACAAAGCTTTTTGCAACAACAATGGAAAGCTTCCTTTATTGCTATTGAAAGAATTTTGTTGTAAACTCTATATACGAATTATTTTCTTCCATATAAATATCTGGTTTTTAGAATAGGAGTATGAATGAAATTATTAGTTATTTCTGACGGTCATGGAGCAATAGACAATCTTGCATCTCTTTATGACATTGCTCAAAATGTTGACATGGTTATTTTTGCAGGTGATTTTGCTGCATTCAATCAACCACAAACAGGATTACCTTTTCTTAAAAAATTAAGAGAATTACACAATAATGTATATTCAGTATTAGGCAATTGTGATCATCCCAATTTCATTAAAGAACTAGAAACTCACAACATAAATATCCAAGCTTGCAACACACATTTTCAAGATTTTACCTTGCTAGGTTCTGGAGGTGCTTCTAAATTCACAGGCACTACCCCAAATGAAAGAACAGATGAAGAATTGGCAAGTGATATTGACCAGCACTATGAATCAAAAGATGGAGAAAACATAATCCTTGTAACTCATAATCCTGCACACGGAGTAAAAACTGATAAGGTTGCTCCCCTAGTGCATGTTGGTTCCAAACTAATACGTAAATTTATAGAAGAAAAAAAACCAATCATTGCAATTTCAGGTCATATTCACGAAGCATTTGGAACAGACACAATAGGTAAAACACTACTTTTAAATCCCGGAGCCTTATGTGATGGAAGGTTTGCTATAGCTGAAATCACAAAAGAAAATGGAAAATATAAGGCAAGTGCAGTTTTAAAAACTATCTAGGTAAGTCATTAATTTTTTAAAGCAGATTTAAAGTTTTTCCGAACATGTAGGGTAAGGAAGGGTGGACGTATTATGCCGGGACTAAAAGAACTTAATAATTTTAGAAATAATTTACAAAACATAGCAAACGAATCCGACGTTGTAACTCAATGGAAAGAAAGATATGAAAATTATCCATATCCAGAAAATCCTCCTTTGCCAGATGTTGATGTTGATGATTTACTAAATAATATTGAAATACCAACTGCCCAATCTCAAGAAGATAATTCATCAAATGCAGATGATATGCTAGGCTCTTCCTCAAATGACAAGCAAGATAATTTAGATTCCATTATAGATGGAATGAATAATTTCACTACTGATGATGATATTAACCCTGATGGCTTTGCAAACATAGATTTACCACCTCCTGATATTTTTTCAATGCCAACAGATGTGGATTTTAGTAATTTACCTCCTATTAATGATGATTTTGATAATAATCAAGATGCACAAGATAGTTTTGAAGTTCCACCAAATATTTTAGAAGATGACAATACAGTAAAGAAGCCAAAAGCTGGCAAGATAGACCTTGACAAATGGAATGCTGATAATGAACCTAGCGAAGAAAACAATCCTTCATTAGATGATCTTTTGCCTCCTTCTTTTGGAGACACAGATGAAGCAATAGGTAACAATGATATCTTAGAACAAGATAATTTTGAACCATATCCAATAGATATTGATCTATCAAAATTTGACTTTACCACTGATTCTGAACCAGAACTCACTGAAGAGCCTATAGATTATGCAGAAGAACCAGTGGTTCCTCAAATCGAAGAACTAGATGAAAAGACACCTGTTAGCGAAGAAAATGAAGAAATAGACAACTATCCACATGACGATATAACAAACGATTTAAGTGAAGATGAGATTTCTTCAATAGACAACATAAATGAAGATTCATCTATTAATATTTCTGAATTTGATCCTAGTGAGTTTGGCAGAATTGAAGGCGAAGAAGAGATTAAAGATGTTGGTAGTATTCAAGAAGAGCCAATTACAACAGAAGAACCTCTTGATATAACAGAACCAGAAGAAAGTGTAGAAGCAATAGAACCTATTGATGGCATAGAAGAACCTATTGGAGAAACTCCTAGCTTAGAAGAAGAACCTGCAATTGATCTTCCTGATTTTGATTTTAGTAATGAAATCAATTTGTCTGATGAAAACCAAAATGATGAAAGCCAAAGTGTTCCACCAGTTGAAGAATTAGGGGATGATCCAGTTAGTTTGGAAGAACCACCTTTAGAAACTATTGAAGAAATTCCTAGTGATGAACTTGGAAACATTCCATCTATTGAGCCTGACTTACCATCATTAGATGAAGAAGATTCATTGGAACCTTTAGGTGAAGAAGATATCCTAGCATTACAAGATGATGCCGAAGAGATATCTTCATTAGAAGATGATGTTTTGCCATTGCAAGATGACGAAATCGAAGAAGTTCCCTCACTAGAAGATGATATTCTACCATTGCAAGACGATGCTGAAGAAATACCTTCATTAGAAGATGATGGAATAGAAGAAGTTGGAGAAGCTGATCCTATTGAAGAAGCAGACGAAATTGAAGAATTAGATGAACTTCCAGAAAATGCTAGTGCAGCTGAAGATATTGATGGTCTTGAAGTGGAAGAATTAGGCGATATACCACTAGAAGAAGCTTCTGATGATGTGCTTCCATTGTCAAATGAAGAAGTTGATGTAATGGATGATCAAGAGTTAGAAACTCTTGACGAAGAGCCTAAAGAAAATGATATCGACTTATACACTGAATCTCAAAATGAATTGGAAGAATTAGATGGTTCTGCGGCAGCTGGAGTTGCAAAACCTAAACAAGATATTCCTTCCGAATTTGATTCTTTTGCTAACATAGACATTTCTTCAGGTGGCGAAGAAGCTAATATTGATGAACATGCAGCTTTTACAATTAGTAATAATATTCTTGATGAAAACATTAGCGACACTGTCGGAGGCTTTTCTGTTCCTGATGATTACACTCAATTTAGTCAAGACAAAAGCTCTTCCAGCACAAAAGATACTGGAAAAAATGATGAAAACATATCATTAACCATTACAGAAGATGAATATCAAAACTTACTAGACCGCATTTCTTCTTTCCCGCTCAATGTTAGATTGGAAATTGAAGATTACCTTGCAAACAATGATGACACCACTATTTCAAAAATGGAGTTTGTGCATCTCATTGTTTCTGGTGCAAAGTTAAAAAAGATTGCATCTAAACTTAGTGAAATCCTAGAAAAACCAATTCCTATACCTAAAGGATTTGAAAGAAAAACTGCTGAAGAGTATGAAGCAGAAAAGCGAAGTTTCAAATACAAATTAAGGCATAAAATTATTCCTTTTGCAACAATTGCAAGTCTTGCCTTGCTTTTGACTAGTTGTATATGTTTCTTATTTTGGACGTTTGTATATATACCTATTGTTTCTGAAACAATTTATAACAAAGGTTATACACTTTTGGAAGAAAATAAGTATTCTGATGCTATTCAAGAATTTAATCATGCAGGTGAATACAAAAAAAAGAAGCGTTGGTATTTTAAATATGCTAATGGCTTTAGAAACAAAAAACAATTTCAACTTGCTGAAGAAGTCTATAGAAGATTACTTTTTGATTTCAATCATGACAAAAAAGGCGGTCTTGAGTATGTTTCTATGCTAAGAGACGATTTGCATAATTATGAAAAAGCCGAAACAGTGCTAAAACGCAGTGTATTAGACTATCATGCTAATGATGAGCAAGCTTTAATGTCTTTGGGAGACACATATTTAGAATGGGCTAGAGAAAACCCTGAGAAGTATGAAAAAGCAAGACAAACATATTCTTCACTAATAAATATGTATGGAAGAAAAGATCATTTTCTTTCACGAATGATGAAATATTTCATACGTACAGATAAGTTGGGCGAGGTTTTGCCACTTAAAGAATATTTCTTGAACAACATGAAAAAGTTAGGTATTGATGATCTAACTGAATTAGGCTCATACTTAATTACAAAACGCTATGAAGATGATATTTCAGATGATGATGCTATAAAAAATATAGATGATGTAAGAGAAGTGTTGGAAGCTCCGTTAAAAAGAGAAAAAGATAATGCAGATGCAAACTATAATATGGGACGTTTCTTCTTATATAACCGAAGGTTTGATGTTGCAGAACATTATCTATCTAAATCTATAGACACTTACAAAAATACAAATAATCTTTCTTCTGGAAGTATTATGAATAGTATTGATGCAAGGCGTCTTTATGGTGAAATCCTCTCAGAAAATAAAGAATATTTAAGAGCACAAGAAGTGTATGCAGATGCTTTAAGTAGTTACCAAGAATACTCTAGTAGTAGGCTTACTTCTCCTAACAAAACAGTAGGAAAACTTTATGCAGATTATGCTGATGTAAATTATTTTATTTCAGGTGATTTAGGTAAAGCTTTGCAAGCTTACACTATGGCTATTAACCAAATGAATGATACCCCTTCTATAAAATATAGAATAGGTTATATCTATTATCAAAACAAAAAATATGAAGATGCTATGAAGTATCTTTCATTGGTGCATACAGAAAAGAAAGATGATAAAAACTTGCTTTATGGTCTTGGCAACACATTATATAAACGTGGTTCTTATTATATTGCACAAGCTTATTATGAACGCCTAATGGAAATGTTGGAAGCTGAAAAAGTTAGGAAAAATGTTTTGTTTCCACATAGTAGACCAGATCACAATGCCTTTGTTGACGAATATATGCGAACAACAAACAACCTAGCTGTTATCTTGAATAAGTTAGCCATGCAAGATGGTTCTTCAGAAAAAAATGGAAGAGCAATGGCATTGTTTGGTGAATCTTCAAGAGCATGGGATGCTCTCACTCGCAATCAAGAAACAATGGTGGCTTCAAAAGCTGTAAGTTTAGCTTATCTTAATATCCAAAATATTATTAAGCCACAATTTGCTTTTGAAACAGAAATATATTCTGATATCCCAAAAACATTGGAAAATGAAAAAATACTAACAAAAGAATTAGATAGGTAACAATTCTAAATAATAAAGGAGTACAAAAGTACTCCTTTTTATAATCAATCTTTAATTTTCAGCCTTGAATAACAGAAAAAAAAATAATAAAATCGCAAAATTGCTATATAATAATCAAATAATCTCTGAATGCACATAAGGACAAACAAATGAAAGAAAAGTTAGAAAACATGAGATCTAAATATGAAGAATTAAAAATAAAAATAGAAGATCCAAACCTTGTCAAAGATGCAAAAAAATATAAAGAAACAATGAGAGAATATTCATATCTTTCAAAGCTTATGGAAGAATATGAAAACTATCTTAATATAGAAAAACAAATGGCAGAAACAAAAGCTCTAATTCAACATGAAAGTGACCCAGACTTAAAAGAGATGGCAAGAGAAGAACTTAGCAACCTTGATGATGCTTTTACAAAAAGTGCTGAAGACTTAAAAATGCTTTTAATTCCTCCTGATCCACTAGAAGAAAAGAATATAATCATGGAAATTAGAGGAGGCACTGGAGGCGAAGAAGCTGCTCTTTTTGCTGCCGACCTTTACAGAATGTATGTTCATTATGCAGAAACAAAAAACTGGAAATTTGAAATTATTTCATTAAATGAAACAGAACTTGGTGGGTATAAGGAAATTGTGTTTTCAATTTCTGGTAAGTATGTTTATGGTAGCTTAAGATACGAATCTGGTGTGCATAGAGTGCAACGTGTACCAGAAACAGAAGCTTCAGGAAGAATCCATACAAGTGCCGTAACTGTTGCAGTATTGCCAGAAGCAGAAGAAACAGAAATAGAAATTAAACAAGAAGAATTAAGAATAGATGTAATGAGAGCAGGTGGGCCAGGTGGGCAATGTGTTAATACAACAGACTCAGCTGTTAGAATTACGCACTTACCTACTGGTTTAGTGGTAATTTGTCAAGATGAAAAAAGTCAGATTAAAAATAAGGCTAAGGCATTGAGGGTGTTGCGAAGTCGCTTATATGATTTGGAAGAAAGTAAAAAGCAATCTGAACGTGCTGAAAATAGAAAAAATCAAGTTGGTTCAGGAGATCGTTCAGAAAGAATCCGCACTTATAATTTTCCACAAAACCGTGTTACAGACCATAGAATCAACCTCACGTTATACAAGCTAGACCATATAATGCAAGGTGATTTATCAGAATTAATTGACGCATTATGTGTAGCTGCTAGGGAGCAAATGATTAAAGAGCATGAATAGTTTATATGCCTAAAATCAAAGAAATTAGAAAAGAAGCAATAAATAGCTTTCTTTCCTCTCCTTTCCTAAAAAAAAATAGAACATATTCATTGCAAGATGCTGCTTTAGATGCTGATCTTATTTTATCTTATGTTTTAAAAACCACAAGGACTCACCTTATTGCTTCATTAGATGATGAAATAACAAAAACTGATGAAGCTAAAATATTATTTCAGCATCGATATAATGGTTTAAGCATTGCATACATACTAGAAGAAAAAGAGTTTTATGGGCTTAGCTTTTATGTTAATCACGATGTGCTAATTCCAAAAAGTGATACAGAAGTGCTTGTGGAAAAAGCTATACTTGCTATCAATGAGGTAAGTTCAATTTCAGGAGCAAGCAATAACTCACTTAATATATTAGATGTGTTTACAGGCTCTGGCTGTGTGGCAATTTCTATTGCTAATGCACTTTCTTCTTCAAAACATCATTACACTTTAATAGATATTTCAGAAAAAGCTCTAAATGTGGCAAAGAGAAATGCTGAAAATCATTTTTCGTCACTCGAATATTTTTCATTTTGTAAGCATGACGCTTTGCAACTATTTCCACTTAATAATAACCAAAAATATGACATAATATTAGCTAATCCACCATACATTCCTCATAATGAAACATTAAAATTATTAAGTGATGGAAGAAATGAACCTTCTCTAGCACTAGATGGGGGAAAGGACGGTTTATATTTTTATTATGCACTTGCAAAAAATAGTTTTGCATCTCTTAATGAAAAAGGAAGACTCCTTTCAGAAATAGGGGATGGGCAAGCAGAAAACGTAAGCTCAATATTCAAAAATGCTGGTTTTAACTTTTGCACAAGTTACTATGATTTGTCAGGTGAAAAACGTGTTGTTGAAGCTAGAAAATAAGTATTAATTACGAAAAGTAATAGTCAAAATGCCTATTACATTTCTGCATCACTTTTTCTTATGTATAAAGGACCTTCATGGTCTTTCACTTCTTTACACAAGGTTCTATTATTTATTACATAATCCAAGATATAATTGGGAAAAGCATTTTGTGAAAGCTCAATAAATGTCATGTTATTATATTCTTCTTTTTCTTTTACCATTTGATGGAAGCTAGAAACCCCAACACCAACAACTAAACAAGGCTTACTTTTATCTATATGAGAAATAATCTCTTCGATAGGAGCATCATAAATCTCTGTAAATGCCTCATGTTTATTAAAAAATTGAGCATAAAAACAATCACGCTTTGCATCAATAATTGCTAAGAGGTTGCCATTCCAAAAGCTCATAGAAAAATCAAAAATTGAAAGAGTTGGAATAGCCAAAACACTAGCACCACTTGCTAAGCTAATAGCTTTAGCACAAGCATAACCCAACCTAAGCCCAGTAAATCCACCCGGCCCTTCTGGTAAGGCAATAATATTAGTTTCAGAAACACTAAAACCCACTTGTTTTGTAGCAACATCAATAAAGTTTACAAGATCTTTTCCTCTTCCATTTCCCACTGGATAAAAATGAGAAGAATACACACCTTTTTCTCCAGAAGCTAACACTGAAATTACTTTGAATGCAACATCTATTACAATGATATTCACTTTTAATTTTCTCCAAGATTTTGCTTAATTATATAGAGAATTGGCAATTGCTTATTTTAATTTCTCTTGTGTTATCGTCTTTGATTTGAATGTCCACCATAATAGTATTTTTTGGTAATTCTTGCAAAATCTTTTCACTCCATTCTATAACACAAACACCATCACCATATAAATATTCTTCCCCACCAAGATCTAAAAAATCTTCATAAGAAGACAATCTATATAAATCAAAATGGTATAATGGTAAAGAGCCGTAATATTCTGAAACAATAGTAAAAGTTGGGCTTGTAACTTCATCATTAATTTGAAGAGCCTTAGCAATGCCCTTTGTGAAATATGTTTTTCCTGCTGCAAGAGTTCCAGAAAAAGCTACAACATCACCAGCTTTAAGGTTCTTTCCTAAAGCTTGCCCAAACTTTACTGTCTCTTCCCATGATTTAGTAGTGAATAACATAGTTTAGTCAAGAAGCAACACATTAGTTTCAATTAAAGTTTTGATTGTTTTTTTTAAGTCGATAATTACAGGCAAAAGGGGGTAATCAACATCATCAATAAGTCTCACTGTAATCACCATTTCACCTGTAGGTTTATGTTCAATAGAAAACGCTATTCTACCTTTTTTTTCTTTGCCAACAATAGAATACACTGCCATTGCAGTAAAATCTTGCATATAATATATGTGAGATTCTTTTCTTTCTATATCCACCAATTTTGAAACGACCATAATTCTAAACCTCAAAATATTTTTTTTCTATTGAACTAATTGTTTTAAACCTTTTCCCAAAGCTAAAACAAGCGGAGATAATTCATACTCAGCTATGTCGGAAATTGCAACAGTATCTTTTTGTTCAAAGCCTTCCACAATATTCATAAGCAAGCTAGAAAATTCTTCTTTATAGTTAGCTATTGTTTTGCCTTCAAACATAAAGTCATAGCCAATATCTGCTATATCGAAAAGCGAATATAACATATACAAATCTTTTAACATAATAGAGAATTCTTGTATAATTGACAATGCCTTTTCTTCATTTCCTTCATTTAATAATATAGCAATGTTTGTTAAATTTTCAGCTAAAATAACAAAATCGCCTCCTAATTTAGCAAGATTTTGTCTAACTTCATTTCCACTAATAGTAAAAAGCTCTATTAGTTCAACATCAGATATAGGTTTAAGAAAAACAGCATCTAATTTATTTGCAGGAATAACCTCCCCATCCACAATTACAGTAGTAACTGTAGCATTACTTTTCATGCAATAATCTTCTACATTTCCTAGCACTTCACCAATAGTTTTTTCGTTTTCAATAACATAGTCCAACTCATTTTCATCAATAAACACTTTCATATTTTTCCACCCTATCGTTCCATACTCTTATTAAAATTTGATATAGCATCAGATTGTTTTTTTAAGTCTTTTAATGTTCCTTCCATCATTCCATATTTTCTTTTTAACTCTGATTCTTTTTGTGCTAGTTTTTTGTCATAATCCACAATTCTTTTTTCAGAAGTTTTGATTTTATCTTGCATAGAAGTCATTCTATTAAAGAATATACCTCCACGTTGTGTATATGGGTTTAAATATTCATAAATTGAGTATGCAAGACCAGAATCAATTATAATATCACCATCAGCATCATATCCAAAAAAAGACTTAACACCTTCCATATTTTCACTAAGAGTTTTTTCTAATATTTTTTCATCTATTTCAAGATATCCACGTAAGCGTGAAGCGTCCAACCCAGAATTAGAATTTGCATTAGTAGAAATCCCCATCTCTGCCAATAGCTTTATAGAAAAGTCCTCATTTACTCCATAAGCATTGCTCATTCTTTGTTGCAAATTATTTTTTAACGAAGACAGTGTAGAATCTCCATAAAAACTGCCAAGCCTTTTTAATGCACTTTCTTTTTCATCATCAGAAAAATATGATAGTTCTTCTATAATTTCATTTTTATTTGTAGTCAAGATATTTATTTCTGCCATCAGTCGGTTATACTTTGCAACAAATTCAATAATAGAAGACTTAACCAGCTCAATATCGGGTTTTATAGTGATATCTTCTGCTCTTTCTGTTTTAGAATGAAGATTAAGTGTAACGTTTGGAATAACATCATCAATCTTATTAGAATCCCTTTTCATTTCAATACCTTGATATGAAATTATAGCATCACTTGCTGTAGATGCAGGGTTATTAGGCACATATTCACCAGATGAATCTTTTGTGAAAACCTTCACACTTTCAATTTTTAACGGAACATCATTATTATTATTTAATAAAATTGATTGTATTTTTTTGTTTTCATCAATAGGAAACCGCAAAACCTGTTTTTCTTTAGTATCTTGAATAGGCTCAAGTTTTATAAACTCTCCATTCTGAAACTTAAAAGTAAAAACATCTAAATCTTTAGTAGATACTTCATCATTTTCTTTTTCATCAACAACATCAGTTTTTTCTGTTTCAGAATCACTTACATTTTCAGTAGCTGGTGCTTCGTCTTTTGGAGCCAAAGAAGCATCTCCTTCATCAAACACCTTTGAAGGATTATTTCTTAAAACAACGCCTTTATACGAAACAGAACCAACAGCTTCAAAAAGAGGTGCAATAACATCGCTTTTATTATCCACTTCTTTTTTTTCTGGAGTATCCAATTTGTTTTTGGAAAGTTTTGAAAGCTCTTCTTGAAATGAAAAAACAATTTCTATGGATTGTGCATCTTTTGTGTTAGGTAGTTTTTCAAGCTTTAAGTCATTAGAAGATGTAGGAGCAACAGTCACATTTGAATATTCAAGAATAGTCTTGCCTTCTTCACCTTTTTTTATAAAGCCCATCTTTAATGCCCAATTCAAAGCATCACCTTCAAAACTAAGACGATTTTTCTCACCTAAAAATGATGAAGTAAGTAATATTGAAGTAGTTTTAGGGGTAACTTTCATTTCTGAAGCATTAAGAAAATCTTTACCACGCCTATTAATTGCCTGCATAAAGCTTTTATAATTTCCACCATTCCATTTTAATTCTAAAGTCTTTTCTCCAACACGAAAAATATAAGTGCCAGCTTCAATTTTCATATCTTTAGAAACTTCATTTGACAAAAAGCTATCAGCACTTGCAATTTGCTTAACAAATATTTTAGCAACTTGCTCTTTTGAATCTCTAGTGGCTAAAGCTGTAATACTCGATTCATTAGAAGATGCTGCAATATGTTCATTAAAAGGATTATTAAAGGAATAAAAAGACCTAGAAACATCACGTACTTGGGTAGAAAATTGATTTAGAGATTGCCAAAAAGAAAGTTGCACCTTAAATTTTTCAAGCTCAGTTGCAACCTTTTCACGTGGAAGTCTTTCAACTTTCATTATAGATTCAACTAGCTTTTCATATTGATTATTAACGCCCGGAATACTCAAATCAGCCATAAACACCCTTAAAGCTAAAATTAAGGAATCACTAAAAGCCAAAAGGCTTTTTGATGCATGAAACCTATTACTTATTGGAATAACAAATAAAACATATAAATGGAAACATTGACTTTTTAGATATCGGCTAAACAAAAAGACATATTGAGGATTAGAATAAGCTAAGTAAAAGAGTAATTAAGAAAAATTGTATTAAGAAATACTAAGCATTAACGTCAACAAAAGCCCCTGTAGCTGCTTCTATTTTCTTTTTCATTTCTTGCATTTCTTCTGATGGAATTTCCCTAATAACAGTATTAGTTTTTGAATCAACAACTTCCACCACAACAATATTAGATTCCATATTAACACGGAAATGAAGTCGTTTATCAAACATATCAAAAGTATTTCTAATTTGGTCTACTACTCTACGCAACAAAGTAGGGTCAAAAGTTCTAACACTAATAGCAGGCTCATGGTCAGAAGCCATATCTTCTATACTTTGAACTACAATTTTTGAAGAA
Organism: Treponema sp.; assembly: GCA_052169975.1. GTDB lineage: Bacteria > Spirochaetota > Spirochaetia > Treponematales > Treponemataceae > Treponema_B. The sequence continues at coordinate 10,349 of JBQNBK010000021.1, read as the reverse complement.
GCATTCACATCAGTATACTTCTTTTCTTTTATAGGTGAGCGTCGAGCTATATTAGTAATTTCCATAAAGTACACCTCCACATCATAAATGCACTTCAATAAGAAGAGAAAACGGGAAGAAATTAATTCCTCTTCCCGATTCTCAAATAAAGAAGTCACCCCCACCACTTAATACAATAAAAAAAGACGACATCCGGTTTTCTCTTTTTATTACTCCCTATTGTAATAATTTAAGAGCAGCTTGCGGTTGTGCATTTGCCTGAGCCAACATAGCGGTACCTGACTGAATAAGAATCTGATTCTTTGTGTATTCAACCATCTCTCTTGCCATATCAATATCTCTAATTCTTGACTCTGCTGCTTGCAAATTCTCTGAAGCAATCATTATGCCGTTATAAGCTGTTTCAAATCTATTTTGATAAGCTCCAAGATCTGCACGTTGCTTATTCACTTTTTGCAATGCAGTATCAAGAGTACCAATAGCTAAGTTTGCTGATTCTGCAGTAGCTACAGAAACAATGCTACTCTTATCTTCTCCTTGTGGCTCAACAATTCCCAATGCAGTAGCTGTCATAGTACCAATAAATATCTTAGCATTTTGATCCATATTAGCACCAACATGAAGTTGCATTGTATCAAGTGCAGAATCTTGTGCAAAACGCCCTGTTAACATATTCAATCCATTAAACTGTGCAACACTAGCAATTCTGTCAACTTCAGCAACAAGTTGTGAAACCTCCACTTGAATCTGCATCCTATCTTCTGAAGAATAAATTCCATTAGCTGCTTGAATAGAAAGTTCTCTCAATCTCTGTATAATATCAGTTGTTTCTGCAAGATAACCTTCTGTTGTTTGAATAAAAGAAACTCCGTTTTGAATATTCTCACCAGCTTTATTCAATCCCCTAATCTGACTTCTCATTTTTTCAGAGACAGCCAAACCAGAAGCATCATCACCAGCACGATTAATTCTTATGGAACTAGAAAGTTTTTCAATATTTCTTACTAGTCCGGTTTCCACTACTCCACTTATTCGTCGTGCAAACATTGCACTCATGTTATGATTTATTACCATAGTTTTCCCTCCCAAAGCATGCCATTTGCAACTTAGAAAAATGTAAGGCTCATTAAACGCTATTTACGCATGACAGTCGAAAACGCATAACATTATCACCAAAAAAACTTGGTGATAACACTATGCAAAACAGATTGAAAGAGTAAACTTCTTCAGTAATTATGAAAAATAAATAGCTTAAAGCCACAAATAGCTAGCAAGTATGCTTCTTAAAAAAGAAACACCACTTGCTAAAATAATTTTCTAACTACTACCTCAACAATGACAATACTAATTGGCTATTAGCATTTGCCTGTGCCAACATAGCAGTTCCACTTTGTGAAAGAACTTGGTTCTTTGTGTATTCAACCATTTGCCTAGCCATATCAACATCACGGATTCTTGATTCTGAAGCTTGCAAGTTTTCTGCAGCAACATCAACACCAATAACAGTGAGTTCCATTCTATTTTGATAAGCACCAAGGTCAGCTCTTTGTTTGTTAATCTTCTTTAATGCAGAATCAATAACACCAATATTCTTATTTGCTTCATCCATGTTTTCCATTGTGATGATAGAACCATCAGAAATATTTCTGACTCCTAAAGAAGTTGCTGTCATAGTTCCAATATAAACTCTCATTCTTTGGTCCATATTAGCACCAACATGGAACCACATAGAACCTGTAACCACATTCTCACCTTCAGCCATTGCAAAGCGTCCTGTGAGCATGTTCATTCCATTGAATTGAGCAGAACTTGCAACTCTATCAACTTCTGCTACAAGTTGAGAAACTTCAACTTGAATTTGCATTCTATCTTCAGCAGAATAGATACCGTTAGCAGCTTGAACAGCAAGCTCTCTCATGCGTTGCATAATATCAGTAGTTTCTTGTAAATAAGCTTCGCTAACTTGAATGAAGTTAATACCATTTGAAGCGTTTGCAGAAGCTTGATTCAATCCTCTAATTTGACTTCTCATTTTTTCAGAAACTGCCAAGCCGGAAGCGTCATCGCCTGCACGATTAATGCGATAACCTGAAGCAAGCTTCTCAATATCCTTACCAATTGCTCGAGTTGTAATCCCTTGAGTTCTTTGTGCAAACATTGCACTCATGTTGTGATTAATAACCATAAAGTCATTCCTCCTTGGAATAATATATAAATCGCAAAACTTCCATGCTTTGCGTAAAAAACAAAATTACCCATTAAAGTATTTACTAATTCAGCCGATAATGGAGAATATGGGATTTGAACCCACGGCCTATTGATTGCGAACCAATCGCTCTAGCCAACTGAGCTAATTCCCCTCTAAGAAATTGCCTATTTGCTACTCTACAATAATATTGTTTTAAATTCAAGACAAAAGATCTTTTTTTTGATATATTTACTAAACTTTCCTCATCTTTTTTCCGATACTCTCTTTCTTTTTTCTTATACTAAAACTTTACTTAAAACAAAACTATACATTAGCCCATGTTATAATCGTACATTAGCTAGTGTTATAATTATACATTAGTTAATGTTATGCCTCGCCATTAGCTAATGTACTACCTAAAAGTATAATATATCTGGTCTCGTTAACGTACGTTTTTGCATAGCAAGAACGTACGGAAATGGCATGCAAACTCGCATATAATCGATGTGAAAAATGCACATTTTTCATATGCACTTATATGCACAATTTTTGTATTAAGCCATCTTTTAATCAAGCAAGTTTCTATCTATAATTTCCTCGATATCAATATTCTAAAGGGGGCTTATTGTGAAAAACATTGAAAAGCGTGAAGACGAAGGAATGGGTTATTTATTGCAATATGAAAATGTTGCATGGTTTGAAGAAGGTGAAGGACTTTTGCGTATTCTTGACAGACGCATTTTCCCACGCAAAAAGAAGTTTGTTGTTTGCAAAACACACCAAGACGTAGCAAAAGCCCTAAAAGATATGGTAACCCAAAGCGGAGGTCCTTTTGCAGCTTGCACAATGGGCATGGCATTGGCAGCATTCCAATATAAAAACCAGAATAAAGATGCCTACATCTTGAGTATGCAAGAGGCAATGAAATCAATTATAGAAGCTCGCCCCACAACCAAAGATTCTATGGAAGCACTTGCAAATAGCCAATACAATTTGTTTTACAAGTTGATAGAAGAAGGGGCGATGAGTAAAGACATTGTTTCAAGCCTTAAACAAAATGCGATACAGTTAAACAACATTCGCTACAAAATTAATGCAAAGGCGGGGGAACATTTTGCTAATCTTGTAAAAGATGGAATGAGCATCCTCACCCATTGCTTTGGGGAAACATGTTTTGCGGGGTTCTTACGAGCTTTTAAGAAAGATGACAAAAAGATTAAAGTGTTTTGCCAAGAAACACGCCCTTTTTTGCAAGGGGCGAGGCTTACAGCAAGTCTTGCAAACAATTTAGGCTTTGAAACTACTGTCATCACAGATGGCTCATCTTCCTCTCTTATGGCAAACGGGAAAATTGACTACTTTGTTACTGCAACTGACGTAATCACTCAAGATGGCTATGTTGTGAATAAGGTTGGAACATGCAACACAGCTATTGTTGCTTCCTATTATTCTGTTCCATATTATGCAATAGGTTTTCCTAGTCTAAAACACAAAGACACAAAAGATATAAAAATAGAAATGAGGCAAGGTGATGAAGTATTAGAATGTGCTTCTATAAGAATGACTGAACAAGGAGTGAAGGGGCTATACCCAGCTTTTGACATCACTCCTCCTCAATTAATACAAGGCATTGCAACTGACAAAGGAATATACAATGCAAAAGAAATAGGAAACTATTTAATTGGCAATGTTAGATAAGAACCTAGTTGGAGATCATCTTCATAGCTATCAAATTTTTCATAACCACCACCATTATGAAGTGTAATTTCCCCAAAGTATATATGATAATCTACTACATACCAATCGACACGTGCATGGATCATGTTTTTAGATATTTCTTCTGAAAGCTTAATGATTTTTGCACTAATATCTTTATAAGGTAAATCTATATTTGATGGTGTTGTTCCCCAAGTAAAGCTTAATCGATTCAAGTTTTCATCATAATAATCGCAAGTGTGAGATGCTCCTCCAAAGCGGTCAATATGAAATTCTAGTAGTTTTGCCTTTCCATTAAAGCAATAGACTTTATAATCATTAGGCGTTATCTCTGTTTCAGAAATAAATTCTTCGCATACTATTCTAGCTTTAATATCTTTATATTGAGCTTCCCTATTCCCATAATAATAGTTGTGTTTGCAGAAAGCTTCTAGCTTTTGTGTTTCTTTTTTTATGTCTAATTTTGTTTTATCTTTGCAAATTACATTTCCACCAGAACCTGTTGTGCATTTTAGTACGAACCTATTAGGCAATTTTTCCCATTCTATCTCCTCTGGTGAAGAATAAAGTGCAATGAGAGGAATTAAGTATTCTTCTCCAACCGTTGCTTTTATAAAAGCCCTAACATCATATTTATCCACATAAGTTTTATATTCAGGTTTTCTATCATATAGCTTTAACCAATTGATTTTTTCGTTAAATGTTTTAGGCTCTTTTAAGTTTGCAGAATACCCAAGCACTAGACGAAACTTCCATGTGACAAAGGTCTTATCAGATAGGCAATTAAAAAGACCTAAGCTCATAAGTTTTAATATAATACGTTTGAATAATTTCATTGTTTGTTTCCTTAAAAATTATCTTCCAAGTAGTTTTTTTAATAATGTAAGCTTTTTATGTTCATAGTGAGGTTCTTGCATAGGAACGCCTCCATAAGCCATCTTAAAAGCATCAATGCCTTTAGTTTCTTCTGCTTCTGGGTCTCCTGCAATGCCACCCCAATCATATATTGAAAGACCAGTATCTTTAAACATAAGCATATCTTTCCAATGAAGAAAACGATTAGCTCTTCCCACCATGTTTAAGTCAATATTGGAAGTGTTTCTGTTTACAGTTGCAGAATATAAAAGTCTTGCTCGCCCATCTTCTTTATCCACGATGTATGCATGCATTGCAAAAATTGTTTCATTTTGAAATGCTTTTGTGATAACCACTGCATCTTTATAGGCTTTTAAATTGTCTATAGCAAGCTTCTTTAAGTTTTTAGTTGGAGCAAAATCATTAAAGAATGGCAAAAACTCTTCTATGTTTGTTTTAGTTGCCTCAACACCTTCTTTTATTGCTCTATTAATTTCATATTTTGTATTTTTTGCTATATTAGAAAACAAAACATCTTTTTCTTCTAATAGATTATTGTGTAGTGTTGTAAAATCAATTTTAACCCAGTCTTTTGTGTTAATATTCTCTGCTATTTCTTTTTTGCATTGCCTAAGACTCACAAAATCAAAGAGTCCAATTTTTGGAACAGTAGATGAAAACCATATTCTTTTATACTTGAATATTAAGATTTTATTAATTAATGAAACCATAAGAAGATACCATAACCTATATAACAAAAATTATGTGATTTTTCAATTACAGATGAAAACAATACCACTATTATGTTTTATTAAACATTAAGAAAGTGCTAAAAACGTCACAGCAAAACTGAAGATAAGCTTATCAAAATAGGTGAATACTAATATGCTAATTTTTAGAGCTTACATTATAATCTACTTTCTCAAAAATAAAGACAAAATCCCTTTGAAGATAATAATAATTAATAGAGTTGCAACACAGATTATCGCTGTAAACCCACCCGGTGCTATGTTTAAGTGATAAGAAAAAACAAGACCCACCATTATGTCTATGATACTTATTAGGATAGAAATAATAACTGTATTCTTAAAGCCTTGTCTAAACTGCAAACTTGAAGCCACTGGGAGTGCAATCATCGAAGTAAGAACTAGCATTCCAACAATTTTTAGGGCTGTGGAAACTGCTGCTGCTACAAGAATAGAAAACACATAGTTTATAAGACGCACACGAATCTTCATCACCCGTGATATTTCATCATCAAGCACAATGTAAATAAGCTTATGGTACATTAAAATTAAAAGCAAAATTGATGAAATGCTTAAAACGCCAACTGTAATAACATCTATTTTAGTAATGGTTAAGATGCTACCAAAAAGGTAGCTTTCTGCATTCACTCGCACAAGCCCACTACTTATTAGTGTAATCATAATTCCAACGCTTAAAGATAAGACAATTGAAAGAATTAAATCGGTATGTTCTTTTAAATGAGACCGCAAAGCTTCTATAAATGCCCCAGAAAGAGATGTGAAAATGAAAGAGCCTAAAACAGGATTCAGTCCCAATAAAATTGCCAAAGTAGCTCCTGCAAAAGAAGCATGAGAAAGAGTGTCTCCTATCATAGAATAATGACGCAACACTAAAAATATACCAATAAGAGGACATAATATAGCAATAAAAAATGATGCTATAAAAGCATTTTGCATAAAAGCATATTTTAACATCTTATTCCCCTTTGTCAAAAATTGGAAGGAACAGCTTCAACAGCATATTTTTTAGGATTACAAAAATGTCCCTTTCCATTAGTAATATGAAAAATAACTGTTGAATTAGCAATAGCTGCATTTAAGTTATGGTCAACCGAAATAATAGTAATACCTAAGTCTTGATTTAAGCGTTTTAGTATTGTGTATATTTCTTTTTGTCCCCTAATATCAATACCTGTAGAAGGTTCATCTAAAATCAACAATTCAGGTTCATTTATTAAAGAGCGAGCAATATAAAGCTTTTGTAATTGCCCACCAGAAAGCTCCCCTGCAAGCTTTCTTTCAAAGCCTAAAAGCCCCACTTCTTTTAATCTAGTATAAACAGTATCTTTTTCTTTCACTTTCAACACTTTCCTATAACTATCAAGAAGTTCAAACACTGTAAGTGGAAAATGTGTTAAGTTAATTTTTTTTTGGGGAACATAACCAATACTATTAGCTTTTCGTTGAACTTCACCGCTAGTTGGTTTTAATAGTCCCAAAAGAAGACGCACTAAAGTACTTTTCCCACAACCATTTTCTCCAACTATAGAAACATATTCACCTTTTTTCACTTCAAATGATATATCTTCAAGTATATATTTTGAATAAGCATCATAGCGAAAACTTAAGTTTTTCATTGTTAACATAGAATGAATCACCTTATGCCTTACGCATAGCATAAGGCATGAAGTTTAAGGAATGCTGTTAAACATTCCTTAAATATTGAAATTAATTATAAAGATGTGTCATCAATAGCATCAAGCCATTTTTTACATTCAGGAATAATAGTAGAAAGAAAGCCACTTTCAAATGGATTCTTGAGATTTGCAATTTCTAATAACTTTAAGAAAGAATAGGAACCACCTTGTTGGCAAAGTCTTAAATAATCTTGCCAAGCTGTTTTATGGTCTTTATTATCTTTTACCCAAAATTGCAATGCACACACTTGTGCCAAAGTATAATCAATATAATAGAAAGGCATTTTATAAATATGCCCTTGTTGCACCCAAAGACCACCACGCTTTAAATAGTCGTTATCTGCATAATCTATATTAGGTGTATACTTTGCTTCTATCTTTAACCATTGTGCTTTTCTCATTGCAGGTGTTGCTTCTGGGTTTTCATAAACCCAATGCTGAAACTCATCAACAGTTACTCCATAAGGTAGGAAGGTTATGGCACCACTTAAATGAGTAAACTTAAACTTATCTGTTTGCTCTTTAAAGAATAGATTCATCCAAGGCCATGTAAAAAGTTCCATGCTCATAGAGTGAATCTCTGCTGCTTCCATACTTGGCCATAGATAGTCTAAAAGGCGTGCATTACGACTTTCGTAGCTTTGAAAAGCATGCCCTGCTTCATGTGTGATTACAGTAACATCATGTGCAGTTCTATTAAAATTTGCAAAAATAAAAGGAGATTTATAAAGAGGGAAAGATGTGCAATAACCCCCACCAGTTTTACCCTGTTTTGCAACAAGATCCATCATTTTATAATCTGTCATGAAAGTAAAAAACTCATCAGTTTCAGGAGAAAGTTCCTTATACATTTTCTTAGCATTTTCTACAATCCAATCTGGGTCACCTTGTGGAACTGCATTGCCTGTTTTATATTGCAAACCACCATCATAATAATACAAGTGATCAAGCCCCAATCTCTTTCTTTTTCTTTCTTTTAACTCATTACAAACAGGAACTACTTCTTTATATATTTCTTCTCGATACTTTGCAACCATGTTTGCATCATAGTCAACTCTGTGCATTCTGGCATAACCTAATTCAACAAAGTTTTTAAAGCCTAAAGTTTGGGCAATTCTTGTTCTAACTTTCACTAATTCATCATAAATTCTATCAAACTCTGCTTCATTTTTTTCAAAAAAAGACCAATACACTTTTGCTGCTTCTTTTCTAACTTCCCTATCTTTGTCTTGCATAAAAGGAGACATTTGTGCAAGGTTTCTTTTTTCACCTCTATATTCAAGTTCTGCACTAGCCATTAATGTTGAATATTCGCTTACAAGTTTATTTTCAAGAGCTAAGTCATCCATAATAGCAGGAGAGAAAGTCTTTTTTTTTATTTCATATTGATCAAAAACTGTTTGCCCAAATTCTTCTACAAGTTCTTTTCTAAACTTACAATTTAAAATTCTTTTTCGATACTCATCTGCATATTTGCTTAAAAGAGGACCAATCTCATCAAAAAAGTCTTGTTCTTTCTTATAGAATTCATCTTTTGTATTAATTGAATAACGCACATACACCAATGAAGAAAGAGTACTAATCATAGCAGAAGATTCTTCCACTTTATCAATGATATCAATACATTCTTTTGCAGTTTTTGCTTCATCAAATGCTTTCATTAAAGCATTAAAATCAGCTTCATACTTTTTGATATCAGGTCTTTTATACTCCATCTTTGTGAACTCAACCATTGGTAGAGCTTTAATTTTACTTTTGTCCATATATACTCCTTATAATGATAATCTTCATTGTAATATCATTTTTCTATATATTAGTAAAGTGGCTTAAAAAAGTATCTATTCTTGATTTTATTAATGAGTATTCAAAAGTAGGCACATTTTATTAAGAAAACTTAGAGGTAGTATTTTTGTAAATTTAATAAGTGAAAGGATTACACCATGTTAAGAAAAAATATTGCTGTTTTTAATTTTCTTATTTAAGAGTAACTGAAGGGTCTATATCATAAATCCATTTTTCAGCCCAATCAAATTCAAACTTTTTTCTTTCTTCCTTGCATAATTTTCTAACTTCAAGATAATAGTCATTGTTTTTTGAACAAGAAATCAATTTCTCAGCAATGCTATTAGGATTTGCCACCTCAAAAAGCAATTTTTCATTTTGCAACATATAAGGCATTCCCGAAGCATTGCTTGCAAAAACAGGTAAGCCTACATGCAAAGCTTCCATAATAACATTAGGAAAACTATCAAAAAGAGAGGGGACAATAAGAACATCATGTTCTATCATAAAGGAAAAAGATTCTTTTGCATTTTTTACAAACTTAACAGAGTCTTCCAAACCACATTGTTCTATAAAAGCTGAAATTGAAGGAAGTTCATCCCCCATAACCAAAACAGTAGCAGTAAAGGGAATATTAGCTTCTTTTACTATAACCAAAGCCTTTAAGAAAAAGATAAGCCCTTTTCGTATGTCATAACTACCTACAAAAAGGAACTTATTACAAGTCTTTGATTCATTTTTATCTTTATATTCATTTTTAAATCTTGCTTGCAAAATATCGTTTGGAATAATTAGTGTTTTAGCCTTTATCTTTTTATTTCTAAGCTTAAAATTTCTTTCATCATTTTCACTTTGAAAGATAATAAAGCTTGCATTTTTTGAAACAAGCTTTTCTCTATATCTAGTAATTAAATATTTAAGAGTTAATAATATTCTTTTTTTTATATTTATTTTCTCATATTTGAAAACTGAAAATATTTCTTCTATTATATCGCTACGATATGCAAATACAATTTTTGCATTGGAAAATATTTTTAGTACATTGCTACTACTCCAATCAGTTTCACCAAAAATCAAAATATAACTATCTTTTACATCAAGTGTATTTTTTGAAAATATATGTTGATTTTTCTCTAAAAAATGCTTTAGTTGCTCTGCTGTTTGCACACTTACTCGTTTACCTTTTTTTAGCTTTATCGGAATAGGAAAAACACTGCAACCTACAAATTCATCCTTAAGTGGTTCATTTGCAAAAACACTAACATTCACACCTCTTTTTGCAATTGAAGTGAGAAGTTCGATATAACGTCTATTACCACCTGTTATTATTTTCTCTACTAGATATATTCCATATATGTGCATTTT